>JAJZQR010000071.1 GCA_021806765.1 Chloroflexota bacterium
CTGGGGCATGCCGTGTGAGTTCCCACCATCTGCGACACTGACGGACGGCGACGGCTGTTGTGCCATCGAGGAGCGAGGCTTTGGCCCGTGTGAAGGAGGTGAGTCACAGGGGCCGGTAGAGGCCCTTTTCGCGGATGTACTGCTCCACGGGATCGGGAACCTGGTACCGGATGGGCCGGCCTGCCGCTACCCTCCGCCGAAGTTCGCTGGCCGATATGTCGATTCCCGGCATGTTGACCATCTCGACTCGCCGCGAGATACCGGGCAGTTCCTTCTCCATGGAGCTTAGATCCGCCTGCGGATAGGGCGGCCTATTCACCACCGCCAACCGGCACTGGGCGATGACGCCGGCCGGATCCTTCCAGTTGGTCAACTCCGCCAGACTGTCCATCCCCACGATGAAGAACAGATCAACTCCGGCCCCCACCTGCTCCCGGAGGATCTTCAGGGTATCTACGGTGTACGACTTCCCTCCGCGGTTTACGTCTACCAACGATACGGCGAAGTGGGGATTGGACGCGATGGCCATCTCCACCATCCGCACTCGATGAGCCGCCGGCGACGACCCCCCCGGAATCTTGTGGGGAGGCTCCCCAGCAGGCACAAAGAGCACCTTATCCAACCGTAGCGCCCACCGCGCCTCCTCGGCAGCTACCAGATGCCCCACGTGGATGGGGTCGAAGGTGCCTCCCATGACTCCCAGTCTCACTTCCTCTCCCCCACCCAGCGAAACTCAGCCTCTCCCACCCGAATCAGGTCTCCATCCCTGGCACCGGCCCTCTCCAAGAGCTTCCCGACGCCCAGCCTCACCAGCCGCTTCCTCAGCACCACCAACCCCTCGGGGGTTTCCACATTGACCAGGGAAGCCGCCCGTTCCGCAGCTCGCCCCTTGATCCTATAGCCGTCCTTCTCCCTTTCGACCACCACACCCTCGGCCGGAGCACCCTCCAGACGGTAGACCCGGAGTTCCTCCGCCGGCGCCGGCACCGCTTCGGCTCTCTCAGCCAGGCGCCTGGCTATCAACTCCACCAACTCCCTTACCCCCTCGCCGGTAGCAGCCGAGATCGCCATCGGCCTCAGCCCCATGGACGTCAGGGTCTCTTCCACTGCCGGCCACGCATCTCGGGCCTCGGGCAGGTCCATCTTGGTGAACACCACTAGCTGAGGCTTCTCCCCCAGCTCCGGATCGTATTCCTGCAACTCCCGGTTGACCACTTGCATGTCCTTCACGGGATCCGGCGAGACCCCATCCAGCAGGTGAATCAGCAGTCGGGTCCGGTGCACGTGACGCAGAAACTCCAGCCCCAACCCCGCCCCCCGATGAGCCCCCTCAATGAGTCCGGGTATGTCCGCGACCACGAAGCTGGTATCCGCCAGGGCTACCACGCCCAGGTTCGGCACCAGGGTTGTGAAGGGGTAATCGGCTATCTTGGGTCGGGCCGCCGTGATTCTGGCGAGGAGGGTGGACTTGCCGGCGTTGGGGAGGCCTACCAGCCCTATGTCGGCCAGCAACCTCAGTTCCAAGCGCAACGTCCTCTGCTCCCCCGGCTCCCCCTTCTGGGCGATGCGGGGTGTTTGCGTCACCGCCGTCGCAAAGTGCACGTTCCCCAGTCCACCCCGGCCGCCCCGCACAACCATCTCTCTCTGCTCGGAGCGGGTCAGGTCCGCTACAATCTCGCCATCCTCGCTATAGGCAATGGTCCCCACTGGAACCGGAATGACCAGGTCCTTTCCCTTCGAACCATGTTTCTGAGCACTGGCCCCGTTCCCCCCCCGACCTGCCTTAAAGCGCTGCTGATGTCGAAAGCTGTAGAGGGTGTTCAACTCCTCCGTAGCCTCCAGGTAGACGCTGCCTCCCCGGCCACCATCGCCTCCATCCGGACCCCCTCGGGGCACGAATTTCTCCCTCCGGAAGCTGACGGCACCATCACCCCCATCCCCTGCATATACCAGGATCGTCGCCTCATCGATGAACAAGATCGTCTCCTTCCGTTGGGCCTTCGGCGCGCAAGAGCCATGCCCACTATAATGGCTACCCACAAACTTCTTCAACACAAACCTTTCCTCATTAGGGATTCTTCAGTATTCGTAGTAGGGTGTGGGGATTTGGGGATAGTGTGCTCGGTGGGTGGGGGATCCCTCGGGAGAGGGGGTGGAAAGGTTGTGGGTTGTATCGGCGAGGCTGGGAGACGCACAGAAAAGGGGAAATCCGGGGGACGGGAAAGCGTGCAGAAAGGGACCAGTTATCCACAGAAGGGGCAGGATATCCACAGGAAACAGCCGGTTTTCCACATTATCTGGGGATAAGGATAGGAGAATCCCCTAGGGAATTTGACAGCTTACCGAGTCAACGATAAACTCCCGCCACACCGAAGTCGTCGGGAGGCACTGTGACGGCTACCCCCTACAACCCCAAGAGTCCTTCTGCCGGCAGAGTGCGCGCTATTCCCTCCCTGCCCCTGCAGTGGAAGCTAACGGCCCTCGTGGTCATCGTGATTCTCTTCTCCGGCCTGGTGGCCGGCTACCTCGCGAGTCAGGCCTTGACGAGGCAGATGGATGACCTGGCCGGGGACAGGGTGATGGGGGTGGCACGGCTGCTGGCGGCCCGACCCGAGGTGCGGGCCGCCTTCCGGTTGGAGCACCCCGAGGAGGTGCTGCAGCCCCTGGTGGAGCAGTGGGTAGATCAAACGGGCCTGGACCTGATTGTCATCTTTAACATGGATACGGTTCGGTACGGCCATACGAACCCCGATCTGGTGGGGCTGCACTTCACCGGCGGAGACGAGGGAGCTGCCCTGCGAGGCGAGACGTACGTCTCTCACGCGACAGGGATCTCGGGGCCTTCCCTGAGGGCTTTCGTTCCCGTGTACGACGATGCCGGCAAGCAGGTGGGGGTGGTGGTGGCGGGCGTCTTGATGACCAGTCTGACGGAGCAGGTGCGCCGGTCGCTGATGGAGTTGGCTGCTCTCTCTCTGTTCGGTCTGGGGGTTGGGGCCATCGGCGCAGCAGCGGTGGCCTACAACATCAAGACCAGCATCTTCGGGCTGGAGCCTGCGCAAATTGGGGCGATGCTCGAGGAGCGGGTTGCTATCCTGCAGAGCATACGCGAGGGCATTCTGGCCGTGGACAATAAGAGCCGCATCACCATGGTGAACACGGAAGCTGAGCGGCTGACCGGGGTGGGGCAGGAGGCCATCGGCAAGCCGGTGATCCAGGTGTTGCCGACCTCGCGACTGCCGGAGATCGTGGTCAGCGGGCAGCCCGAGTTCGATCAGGAGCAGCTGCTGCAGGGACGGGTTATCCTCACCAACCGGGTACCGATAGTGGTCGAAGGGAAGGTGGAGGGGGCCGTGGCGACATTCCGCGACATGAGCGAGATTCGGGAGTTGGCAGCGGAGTTGACCGGGGTGACGCAGCTGGCGGACGCGCTGCGGGCCCAGGCGCACGAGTTCGTCAACCGGCTCCACACGGTGTCGGGGCTCCTGCAGCTGGGAAGGCAGGAAGACGCCCTACGGTACATCGCCAGCGCCACTCGCACCCACGAGGAGATGGTCGGCTTCGTGACCCGTCGGATCAGGGAGCCGTCCCTGGCGGGAGTGATCCTGGGAAAGATCAGTGCAGCCAACGAGCGGGGAATAAGCCTGAATCTGGATCCGGACAGCGACGTGCCCGTGCACCACGACCGGACGGAACGTCTGGACCTGGTGACGGTGGTTGGGAACCTCTTGGAGAACGCCTTCGATGCCGTGGCCTCCCTGCCCGAGGAGAGGCGAAACGTCTGGCTGTCCCTCTATGCCGACGATCGGGAGTTGCTGATCGAGGTGGAGGATAGCGGCGTGGGGATCGAGGAGGGGAATCGAAGTCGCCTTTTCGAGCGCGGCTTCACGACGAAGCCCGGTGGCAAGGGAATAGGCCTCTCGCTGGTCCTGCACGAGGTATCCAGGGCCGGCGGCGCCGTGGAGGTGGAAAGCCAGGCAGGAAAGGGGAGTCGCTTCGCGGTTCATCTCCCCAGGGTAAAGGGAGATCTATCTTCCTCCAAAGGTGAGTTGCTCTGATAGCAGGAATCTCCCCGGGATTAGCGAGGTGGTGATGCGGACGTTGCGAGTGCTGGTGGTGGAGGACGATCCCGTGGTTGGCGACATAAACCGGGAGTTCGCCGAACGGGTGGAGGGCTTCCAGGTGGTGGGCATCGCCCGATCGGCCTCCGGGGCCGTGCAGTCCGTCCAGCAACTGAAACCCGATCTGGTGCTGCTGGACATCTACATGCCCGATGGCGACGGGATCCAGGTGTTGAAGGCGATCCGCCGAATGGAGGGCGACGTGGACGTGATCCCGGTAACTGCCGCCAGGAGCGCTTCCGTGGTAAAGGAGTTGGTACGGAACGGCGCGGTCGGCTACGTCGTCAAGCCCTTCAAGTTCGAGCGATTCGCCGCCGCCCTGCAGGCCTACCGCCGCTGGCGGGCCTTCCTGGAGGGGGAATCGACCCTGAGCCAGGCAGAGGTGGACCGCCTTCGAAGGCTCCTGGTAGCGCCCCAGCAGGATGAACTGCCCAAGGGGTTGGACCAATTGACCCTGAAAGCGATCACGGACCTTCTGGGGCGCCGTAGGGAGTTCCTGACGGCCGAGGAGGTGGCGGAGGAGGTGGGGGCATCGCGAGTCACCGCCCGCCGCTATCTGGAGTACCTGGCGGAGGTGGGCCAGGCTGAGGTGAAGCTGAGCTATGGCGCCGTCGGGAGGCCGGTGAGGCGTTACCAGTTGCTTAATCTGGCCGGCACGGAGGAACACTCGCAGCTGTAGCCGCAGGCTTGACGCCTGCGCGCGTCTCGTCGTGCAGCGTCCTGTTACCGCACGAGGATGCGCGCACCCGTAAAGGGTGCGGCTACATTCTCAAGGGGAAGACGTAGGGGCGACCGGCCGGTCGCCCCTACACGATTACATACCCGGTGTAAACCCATGGGACCAGGCGAAGTTGGTCTTACCCGGCATTAACGCCTCGGCTATCGAGGCGTCGGCCTGCTTTCGGGCGATCAGCCCTCGCCACACCCCGGCCATCCGCACGTCGCCGATGGCCACCGCCCCCACCAGTCGATCCCCCAGCATTACCAGCTTCCGATAGTCACCGGTCCGGGGATTGCTGTAGCACTCGACCCGCAGGTAATCACCTTCGGGCTGGGTGATGCCCACCCCTGCCATAGAGAAGCCGAGGAAGGTGAAGGTGTTCAGGGTAACCGCCCCGTTGAAGGGCTTCTTGTGGCCAGCCATGTTGTAGGCTGCCACCCTGCCCTGCTCCGAGGCGTTCCCCCAGGTGGGATTGGGCAGCTTGCGGCCGCGGGCTATGTCCCACGCCTCGGTGACGTCGCCTGCGGCGTAGATATCGGGCACGCTGGTTTGCATGAACTCGTCCACCAGGATGCCCCGCCCGAAGGCGATCCCTGCGGCCTTCGCCAGAACCAGGTTCGGCCGCACACCCGTGGCCACCACCACCACATCGCAGTCGAGGACGGTCCCGTCGGTCAGCATCACCCGCTGGACCTTCTCGTCGCCGGCGATCTGACTCACGCCGGTGCCCGTTCGGATGGTGAGTCCTTTCTTCTCCAGAGCCTTCTGGACCAGGGTCGCATCCTCCAGGGTGAGCACCTGGGGAAGAACCCGGTCCAACAGCTCCACCACCGTCACGGAGACCCCCTTCATCAGGAAGGCCTCGGCTGCCTTCAGCCCCACCAGCCCCGCCCCGATGACGACGGCCTTCTGACCCTCTTGGATCCAGTTCTTGAGATTGACCGAATCGTCGTGAGTCCAGAGGGTGTACACCCCGGGCAGCTTGATCCCCTCGATGGGGGGCAAGAACGGCGCGGCTCCGGTGGCCAGCAGCAGCCGGTCGTACTGGATCCTCGCGCCGCCGGAGAGCAGCAACTCCCTGGCGGCCCCATCCACGCTCACCGCCTGCTTCCCAGTCACCAGTTGGATGCCCTCTCCCTGAAACTCCTCAGCGTTGGCCAGCAGCAGCTTCTCGTAGGGAACCTTGTCGCCGACGAAGTAGGAGGTGAGCACCTTGGAGTAAAAGGGCTGGGCCTCCTCCGCGACCAGCGCTACCTGGTCCTGTGCGGCCATCCGCCGGAGGGTCCTGGCGGCGTTGACACCGGCCGGCCCGTTGCCCACTATCACATGTTTCATACTCGTACCCCTCCATATGGGAGTCGGGGGTCGGGGGTCGGGGGTCGGCTGACCCCTGGCCCCTAGTCCCTGGCCCCCGTCCCCTTAATAGACAGGATAGTCGGCCGTCCAGAGAGGGGCGTTCTTCTCCAGCAGCTCCACGGCCCGGCTGACGTTGAAGTTGCCACAGGAGCAGCACTTGCCCATGACGACCGCGGCCTCCTTGGGGGTAGCGCGACCCTTCTTGGAGTCCACGATCATCTTCTTCACCAACTCCGAGGCGACCATGGCGTGACCGCACATGGTGGTGAACTCCAGCACCTCCCACTCCGGCAGCAGCTTCGTCTTGCCCCGGGTACCCAGGGAGTACTCCCGGGTGTGGACCTTGGGCAGGCCGGCCTGCTCGACGATGTCGTTCACCTCGTCGATCATGCCGGTGATCACGATGGAGATGCCCAGGTCCCTCTCCTTGAGTTCCTTGATGGTGTCGATGACGTTCTGTTTCTTGTCGAAGGTGAACTCGATGATGGTGCTGCTGGAGACCTTCTGGGCGATGATCTCGGGATCCACGGTCAGCAGGTTGCCGGTCTTCATGTCGCCGCCGTTGACCGGCTTGTGCCTGGCGCAGATGCGGGTGAACTCGGCGCCCAGGGGGGCGAATACCTTGTCGTTGTGCCCCTTCGCGGTGCATGCCAGGACCAGGAAGTCCTTCTTGAGGCTCTCGACGTCGCCTCTTCGGTGGAGACTGTGGGTCATTGGACTACCTCCTCCCGGTAACGCGGCCGGCCCAGCCCCAGGTTGTTCTTGCTGACCTTCAGCATGCCGAAGCCGCTGTCCAGGATCTTGTACAGCGCCGAGGCGCTGCCGTCGGGCTTGAGGCGCTCGGCTATCTCGAAGGTGTAGACGGTGTTGATGTTGTCGTCCACCTCTTCCCGAAGGGTCCGGAACAGCTCTGGCAACTGCTCTTCGGCCATCTCGAACTCCACGATGGCGGAGAGGGAGACCTCGTTCACCACCGCAGGATCCAGCTTGCCGGTCTTCTTATCCGCCATGAAGTGGGTGACCGGATTCTCCGCGCAGAACTCGATCCCCAGCTTTGCCACGGCCATGGCGATCTTCTCCACCTCGGTCCACTTGGTGCTGACCCCGGGCCGGCCCACCTCGATGCCGACGCCGACCCGCCCGTGCCGCACCCGACCCGTGACGTCGTTGGTCTTGATCTCCTCGGTGCCCCGGCCGGGGATGCCGGTGCCCTTGAACTCCACGAGGGGATTGGAGAGGATGCTTCGCACCTGGCGCGGCCACTCCAGGACGTCCTGGTGGATGGCGTCCACCGGGCAGACGGCCACGCGCTCGCACACGCCGCACTCGGCGCACCTGTCGCGGTCTATGACAACGACGGTCCTCCCGCTGGTGGCTGCCCGCCCAAAGGAGCGCGCCTGCACCGGACAGAAGGGGATGCATCTGCCGCAGCCGATGCACTTGGTCTCGTCAACGAGCATTTCGGCTACCTCCTATCGCAGTAATGGGTGATGAGTGATGAGTAATGAGCCGCTCACTCATCACTCGTCACTCGTGACTCATCACTGAGGTGACGAATGCTTCGGGGTCGCCGACCTGGCCGGGGCCCATCAGGGCTCCGCCCCTGGCCTTCAGCATCTCGTTCAGGGTTTGCACGGTCTCCAGCCCGCCGTCCAGAGGGAGCACCGGGCCGACGTAGGTTGGGACACCCTGGGCGGCGATAGCCAGGGCGGAACTCCAGCCGGCAGGCCTGGACAGCTCGGGCATGGCCGCCGCCACCGGTAGCTTCATCTTCTGGGCGAACTGCTGGACCATCTCCAGGGCAGCCGGAGCCTCCCAGCAGGTGCCGGCCCCAAGGACCGCGGGCACGGCCATGCCGGTGGCCTCCGACAGGGCGGCGAGGAATGCCTGCAGCCCCTTGCCGGCGAAGGAGGCAACCTTGGCGGAATCCATGTACCCGGCCTTGGCGAGACCGGTCGCGGCGCAACCGCTGGCGATCACCAGCACGTCGTTCTTCAGGAACTCGCTGGCCTGTCGCACGATGCCGGCGTCCTGGGTCTCGATGGCGTTGTTGCAACCACCCACCAGGGCGACGCCCTTGAGGCCGGAGTCGGCCAGCTTGGACCACTGGTCGGCGGAGAGGGTGGCGAAGGTGGCGGCGCTGAAGCCCACCACGGCTTTGGTCGCGGCGAACTTGGCGGCCAGGTTGCGGCCGGAGTTCTGGCGATAGTGGGTATCGGCCTCGTCCAGCATCTTGGCGGCGTTGAACTGGTCGGCGGCCATTACCGGGACGCCCTGCTTGGCGGCCAGGGAGACGAGACCGGGTGCGGTGCAGGCCTTGCCCATCACGATGCCGTCCACCCCGGTGGTTACCAGAAGGGCTTCCTGGGAGTTGTAGCTGCCCGCCACGGCCACCCCGGCGACCTCGCCACCGGCGGCGCCGACGACGTTGACGTTGGCCTGGGCCTTCAACTCGGCGGCGATCTTCTGGGCCTGGGCGGCCGGGACGTTGCCCACCAGTAGGATGTTCATCTTATCGGCCTTCAGGGCGCCCATGCCGACCTCTACGGTCTGGACCCCGGCGCCGTTGGCCTTGATCCCGGCCAATGCCTCGAAACCGACACCGGCCACCTTCACGGCCTTCTCCAGCAGTCCCGCGGAGCCGAGCGTCCCCTCGTTGGCCGCGGAGATCCCTTCGAAGATGGCGCCGGCGGTCTTGCCCTCGGCGCCCGCGAAGGCGGCGCTGGCCACGGCGCCGTCGGCTACCAACCGCAGGAAGCTGGCGGCCACGGTGCCCTCCCGGTCCCGGCCGCAGGCCGTCCCGTTAGAGGAGTCGAAGGGGTTGATCCGGCAGGGGCCCTGGGTGCAAGCCTTGCAATCGAGGCCCATCTGGCCGAAGCGGCAGACGGGCACCTGGTCCTCGTAGCGGTCGAAGGGGAGGGAAACACCGGTGGCAGCCGCCTGGCTGATTGCGTTCTCCGTCGCCTTGTCCAGGGTCTTCTTGCGGATTCTCATCATCTCTTACTGACCTCCTCGTCGCGAGTAGCCAAGTTTCACGTAGGTGGGGGACGCCTCGTTCCCCGCTTCCGCAAAGAGGGTTTCGACCACGTTGCCGGCCCGTCGCTTGGACGTCTGGCGCATGCTCTCGATGTCCACGTAGGCGAGAGCGTTGGTAGGGCAGGCCTCCACGCAGAAGGGACGCTCCATGCCGAAGCAGGCATCGCACTTGATGGCTACCTTGCCGGCGCTGTTGGGCTTGATCGCCCCGAAGGGGCAGACGCCAACGCACATCCAGCAGCCGATGCACTTGTTGTCGTCGAAGAGAACCCTGCCATCCTCAGGGGAGCGGTAAAGGGCCCCGGTGGGGCAGGTGTCGAGGCAGAGGGCCTCCTCGCAGTGCCGGCACTGCACCGGCAGGGCGAGGGACTCGTTGCCCTGAACCACCACCCTCGGGGTAGGTCGCATGGCCTCCTTGAAGGCGCCGGCCACCGTCTTGGAGACGGAGTCGCGGTTGATGCCGCAGGCCACCTCGCAGGAGCGGCAGCCCATGCAGCGGCTCGGATCTACCATGATCTCTGGCAAAGCAAAGCCTCCTTTCGCGGGGATCGACTATTCGGTTGCCGGACGAACTGAAACCTGGGGGATTGCGACGTCGGGACCGAGGTTTCCGCACGAGATCCGGTTACTCAGGCGCACAGACGATCCCCGGCATTGCTGCCAACGGGGAAACCTGCGCGCTTACGAGCAGCTAACCGCTCTCTGCTGTCAGGATGGTCCCTCTGAATGAAGAGGAGGAACAACATGTCCATGAGCCTGAAAGGGCGCGGCCGCCGAGCCGCGGCCAAGGATCGGGTGGGAGACCTCGCGCCGACACCGACGCACCCACGCGCGCATTATACTGAATCCGGGTTAGAAGTCCACTACCTTAGAGACGATTCTTAGTAAAGTTCATTTTGTTTACAGGAGCAAAAAGGGATCCGTCGGAGTGCCTACACGGCCGAGGAGGGGGTGAAGATGGACTCCCGGAGGGCGTTTAGCTCCTTGACCAGGGGGCTCCCATTGCTCAGTTCCGTGCCGATTTTCTCGACGCTGTGGAGCACCGTGGTATGATCCCTGCCTCCCAGTAAGCCCCCGATCTCCACCAGGGGCAGTTCCGTCTCCTCCCGCAGCAGGTACATGGCCATCTGCCTGGGGAGCACCACCCGCTTGTCCCGTTGCTTCCCCTTCATCTCCTCCTCGGAGACGTGGTAGTAGCGGGCCACGGCCGTCACGATGCTTTCGGGCCTGACGAAGCGGCGGGAGATATTGAACATCACGTCGTTGAGGGCGGCCGAGGCCGACTGCACGGTGATCGGCTCGCCGGTGACGGCGGCCATGGCCACGATCCGGTTCAGGGAACCCTCTAACTCCCGGATGTTGCTCTGCATCTTGCGGGCGATGGCCTCCAGCACCTCCTCCGGTACGCTCACCCGCAAGTTCTGGCACTTGGAGCGGAGGATGGCTATGCGGGTCTCCAGATCGGGGGGCTGGATGTCGGCGATGAGACCCCACTCGAAGCGGGAGCGCAGCCGGTCCTCCAGGGTGGAGATCGCCTTGGGTGGGCGATCGCTGGACATGACGATCTGGCCGTTGGCCTCGTGGATGGCGTTGAAGGTGTGGAAGAACTCCTCCTGGGTACCCACCTTGCCGGCGATGAACTGGATGTCGTCGATCAGCAGTACCTGAACCCGCCGGTACTTGTTGCGGAACTCCTCTGTCCGGTGCCGCTGAATGGAGTCGATCATCTCGTTGGTGAAGGTTTCGGAGCTGACGTACAGCACCCGGAGCCCCCGGAGGAGGGTCTCGTGGCCGATGGCGTGCATCAGGTGGGTCTTGCCCAAACCGACGCCACCATAGAGGAAGACGGGATTGTAGGCCCGGCCGGGGTCATCGGCCACCGCCCGGCAGGCGGCGTGGGCCAGCTGGTTGCTCTTCCCTACCACGAAGCTCTCGAAGGTGTATCGGGGGTTCAGGGCCGCCTCCAGGCTGCCCAGGGATGGCAGACTATCCACCTTGGAGGGGCCGTTCTTGCCGTTCCGATGGGCCATCTCCAGGGGCGCTTCGTCCGCCCTGGGCCCCCTGCCCCGAGGCTTCTTCTGCTGCACCACGAACCGGAGATCCACCTCGTGCCCCACAATGCTGGAAAGCACCTTCCGGATCATGGGGGAGAGTCGCTGCTCCAGAGTATCAGCCGCGAAGGGGCTTCCCACTCCGATGACGAAGACCCCGTCTTCCTGAGAGGACAGAAAGGTATCCTTCAACCAGGTGTCGAAGTTGGCCCTGGTCATTTGGAGTTGGAGCTCACCGAGTGCGGCTTCCCACACCTGGGCAGATAGCATGGTTTCCTCCGGGGGACTGTAGCTGGGAGTGCGAGGTAGCCAAATGGTAGCAGATGCTCCGGAGGCCGAACAACGGGGCGGCTTTGCTCAATCAATAGGGTTTGTGCAGTGTTGTCGCCCGGGCCACTTGACGTTTTCGGGCCCGCCGTGGGGTTCCTACACCCCCAGCAGCCGCTCGTAGATCTCCTGGATCAGCTTTCCGCCCCGAACCCAGGAGTACACGGACACCGCCCTGGCCCTCAACTGCTCGCCCAGGGCTCTGGCTGCAGTCTCGTTAAAGAGGACCGACTCCAGTTCGCTGGCCAGGGCGTGGGTATCACCCGTGCGGGCGAAGATCCCCAGGTCCCCCAGGATCTCCCGGCTGACCGGTGTGTCGAAGGTCACGGTGGGAAGGCCCATCGCCATGTAGTTGAGCAGCTTACCGTTTCCCTCGGTCTCCGACATCTTGGGGGAGACCGCCACGTCCCCCAGGGCCAGGTGGAGGGGGGCTTCCTCGTAGGGCACCCGACCGGGGAAGGTCACTCGGTTGGAGATCCCCAGCTCGTCGGCCATGTTCCGGTACTTCTCCAGGCCGGGGTAGCCCATGATCAGGAAATGCACGTCTAGGTGGCGGGAGGCTACCTCCTTGGCTGCCTGGAGCAGGTGGCTGATCCCCTGGTACTCCTGGAGCAGCCCCAGGTACACCACCACCCTGTATCCGGCAGGGACCCCGAGCCGGCGTCGCAGCGCCTCCAACTCGTTGGCGTGGCCGTTGGAGTTGCCTATCATCCATCGAGGGGCGAACATGTCGGTGTTGACGCAGTCGGCGACGGTGAAGATCTTTCGGGCCGGGCAGCCGAACCTCTTCACCAGCAGGCCGGCGCTGTTGGCGGTGCTGGTGATGATGGCGTCGGCCAGACCGTTGATGGTCTTCTCCAGCAGCCGCCAGGGGTGGTAGAGGGGGCTGCGCCGGCTGAGAAAGCCATGATCCAGCATCTCGCCGGTGAGGCTTCCCTGGAAGTCGAACACCAGGGGCGCCCGGGCCGCCCGGCTGACGGGGAAACCCACCAGGGCGCCGTCGTGGAGGTGGGCGTGGACGATGTCGGGCTTGATCTCCGCTGCCACCTGGGCCGCCTTCAGGGAGAGGAGTGGGTCCAGGTACAGCTTCCGTCGGGCGGGGCCCACCTTCACCCCGGGGGCCCAGGGACCGTAGGCTGCGCGCCTGATGTCTATCCCAGGAACGTCCTGGCCCGAGGGGTAGGTGCACAGCACTGGGTGGTGGCCCAGGGACTGGAGCACCCGGATCTCTTCCAGGATGCGGACGTGGCACCCGTAGTCGGCAAAGAAGAAGGTGGGGGCGATCTTCAGTAGGGAGAAGCGGCCCGGCCGCTTCCCTTCGGCATCGGGGACGACTCGACCCTCGGCATCGGTCAGCCGGGTAGGGGCCGGCGGTTCTGCCGGCCCGTGGGGCAGCCTCTCAGAAGGGCTGGGTCTCCCTTCGGGTACTGTCTTCAACTGGCTTCCCCGTCTCCGTCGACTTCGACAAGGTTAGCCGCAGCCTGATCAGCTCGCGGAAGGCTCGTAGTATAACCGAAAGTTTGGCCCCCGTGGCACTACCTGCTGTGCGGGGGAAGTGGGTGGCGCGCAGTTCTTTGATCCGGTAGCCCTTTCGCCGGGCCTTGATCAAGAACTCCGCGCTGAAGGTGGCACCAGTGGCCTTCACCTGGAGGCTCTGCCAGACGGAGCGTCGGAACAGCTTGAAGGCGCAATCCACGTCCCTGGCCACGTAGCCGAACAGGAGACGGACCAGGAGGTTCCAGCCCCAGGCGTTCAATCGCCTCATGAAGGGATCCATGCGAGGCTCGCGGTACCCGATGACCAGGTCCGCCTCGTCGATGTATGGCAGGAAGCCCACCACCTCACGGGCGTCGAACTGCTTGTCGCCGTCGGTCATGAAAACCAGCTCTTTGGTGGCAGCCATGAAACCGGTGGCCAGGGCTGCACCGTATCCGCGGTTGACCGGATGGCTGACGCAGCGAATCCGGGGGTTCTGAGCCGAGAGGGCCTCCACGATCTGTCGCGTAGCATCGCGGCTGCCGTCGTTGACTACCACCACCTCGTAGTCGTCGGTGAGATCGGCGAGGGTGGTTGCCATCGAGGTGGCGGTGGCAGCGATGATCTTCTCCTCATTGTAAGCGGGGAGTACTGCCGAGATGCTGGGCATACCGTGCGTCCTTCGATCCGGCTGAATTGATGACCAGAGGGGTGGATCCAGGGCATCCCGCCTCACCCCGGGCCATCCTCGAGCCCCTGACCGCCTGCTGCCGCGACAGAGCAACGGGCAACAGGCCGATTCTACACGATGGCTGGCGCCCTCGCAACAGAGGGGGCTAGCCAGAGCTGAGTGTGTTTAACCACAATACTGTAGATCGACTCTAACGAAGACGGACCTTCGTGCCGATAAGTACATAGGTGCAAAGGGATCAACGTGTTTTCCCGCTCGTCGTTTCAGAGTGGAGGTATAAAGGATGGAGAAGCTGACGGGTCTGCTGCAGCTGCGGTGGCTCAGCCGGGTGCGTCTCGGGCTATATTATCGCCAGATCGCCTGGATCTCGACGGCGGTGGCAATCCCGCTGACAGTTCTGGGGGTCTTTTGCTTCCAAACGGCGGAGATCAGTCAGGATCTTCGAATCCGTCTCCTGACGGTAAGCGGACTGGGGCTGGCCATGTCTCTGGTAATGGGCTGGATGAACGCCCGATATCTCAGCGGGCCGGTCGGTGCCATGACTCAACTCGCCGAAGCCATTGCCCAGGGGGATATCGAGCAAAAGGTGGAGCTGGACGAAGAGCGAGGCGACGAGTTGGGGGAGATGGCCCGAGCCTTCCGCGCCATGGTGGCCTACGTGGAGGAGATGGCGGCCGTAGCCCAGCGGATAGCGACCGGCAACCTCACCCTGCAGGTGCAGCCGAAGTCGGATCGGGACGTACTCGGACGGGCCCTCCAGGGGATGATGAGGGACCTTCGGGAGGTCATCGCCGAGGTAGCCCACAGTGCCAACCTGGTGGCCGAGGCGAGCCAGGAGGTGTCCGAAGCTGCCGGCTGGATCAATAATGGCACCGACCAGGTGATGCGGGCGATGCACCAGGTGTCCCAGGGCAATCAGGAGCAGGCCCAGGGGGTGAGCGAGAGTTCCGACTTCGTCAACCAGCTGGCTCGAGCCATGGAGCAGTTGGCCGAGGATGCCCGGCAGCAGGCCCTCGGGTTGGAGCAGATCTCGGGGGCAGTGCAGCAGATCATCGCTTCGGTGCAGCAGGTGGAGCAGCGAGCTGCAGCCCTGGGGCAGACGGGCGAGCGAGCGGAGGTGGCCGCCCGCAACGGCGCCGATACCGTGGCCCGGACCGTAGAAGGGATGCATGCCATTACCGCAGCGGTGGAGGACTCGGCGGCCCGTATGCGGGAGTTGGGCCGGCGCTCGGAGCAGATCGGCCAGATAGTGGAGGCCATAGACGAGATCGCAGAGCAGACCAATCTGCTGGCCCTGAACGCGGCCATTGAGGCTGCGAGAGCCGGCGAGTATGGCCGGGGCTTCGCGGTGGTGGCCGACGAGGTGAGAAAGTTGGCCGAGCGCAGCTCCAAAGCCACCAAGGAGATCGCCCAGTTGATCGCCACCGTGCAGAAGGACACGGTCGAGGCCGTATCGGCCATGAATCGTGGGGCAGCCGAGGTGGAGAGAGGGCGGACGGTGGCCGACGAGGCCGGCAGGGCCCTGCAGGAGATATCTGAGGCCGTCTCTCAATCCAGTGGTCAGGTATCTGAGATTGCCGGCTCCGCTCGGCAGATGGCGGCTCATAGCCTCCAGGTGTCCAGGGCGGTGTTGGGCGTCGCCGGGATGGTTCAGCGCAATGCCGATGCCAGCCAGGAGGTTGCCGCCAAGAGCAGCCAGGCGACCCGGGCCATCGAGACCATCGCGGCGGTAGCCCAGGAGAACTCCGCGGCGGCCGAGGAGGTCAACGCCTCCACCGAGGAGATGGGGACCCAGGTTCACTCCCTGGTGGCATCGTCCCAGGAGTTGACGGCCATGGCGGCTCGGCTGCGAGAGGCCGTCGGTAGCTTCCGTATCGGTGATGGAGACGGGGACACGGGGCGACGGGGCGACGGGGAGACAGGGGGACGCGGGGACGGGGAGACGCGGAGATCCCCTCTCCCCCTGGGAGAGGGTCAGGGTGAGGGCTGGCGCGGCGTCAGACCCTCTTCCCACCTCCCCGTCACCCCGTTACCCCGGCTTGTTCCCATGCCTTCACGCGGCCGCACCAAGGGGTGACCGGCACTGATCGCGGTAGGGGCGGGTTTCTGAGACCCGCCTTTTCTCATTTGGCCCGGGTCTCAGACCTGTCCTCACCTCGCCTGGCCCGGGTCCGTTCCCTGCTTTCTCGTGCAATTGGGGCCGGTGGGCTATGATAGTAGCGATGAGCTAATCGGGAGGGGCTTCTATGGGCGGGAAAGTAGTCGATCGGGCCGAGCTACTGGCCGAACTGGGCCCTTTGAAGGCTGCCGGCAAGAGGATAGTCTTCACCAACGGCTGCTTCGATCTGGTGCATGCCGGCCACGTGCGCTATCTGCGGGAGGCGGCCTCTTTCGGGGACGTTCTGGTGGTGGGCATCAACAGCGATGCCTCGGTGCGGGAGTTCAAGGAGCCCGGGCGCCCCATTGCCCCCGAGGGGGATAGGGCGGAAATGGTGGCAGCCCTGGAGATGGTGGACTTCGTGGTGCTGTTCGGTGAGAAGACGGCCGAGGCCCTGGTGGCGGAGGTGAGGCCGGACGTTTACGTGAAGGGCGGCGACTACTCCCCGGAGACGTTGCCGGAGGCCAGGGTCGTGGACGGATACGGCGGTCAGGTGAGGCTCGTGCGCTACCACGAAGCCCGCTCCACCACAGGGATCATCCAGAAGATCCTGGATGCCTACTGCCCCAAACCGAGAGATGAGCGATGAGTTGCCCGCTTTTGCTCGTCACTAATCACTCATCACTCCGTTGGTGGCACGGACATTGCCCCCCAGCCTACCCCCCACGCGGGGGCTACGTAAACCACGACGGAAGGTGCCGTACTTACGATGGTCCAGTATCTGGTCACCTACAGCATTATGACCGGGCGCGAGTCCGATCACGAGAGCTGGCTGCGCGATGTCGGTATCCCTTTCTTCCAGAAGCAGTCTGGCTTCCAGGAGATCAAGAGCTACTCCACGTTAGTGGGTAGCGGACCGGACTGGGTGTTGGAGATCGGCTTCGACTCCCCCGAGAACCTGATGAAGGCGCTGGATTCCGACGAGGCGAAGCGCCTGCTGGAGGATTTCGAGCACCTGGTCACCAACCTCTCCACCAAGATCCTGTCGCCTATCGAGATCCGGGTGCCCGCGAAGGCATAACGGAATGGCGCCCGGACCTCGGGAGAGGCTCCGGTAGCGGTGCAGGCGCCGGTTTTGGCGAGTAGGTTGCTCCACGGGGGCGAGGCGACCAGCCTCGCCCCTTACTTGGTCAGCCCCAATTCCGCCAGTTTCCGGGGGGTCGGGCGCCCTTCGGCGTCCCATCCCCGCAGGGAGTAGTACTCGTCCAGCAGTTGGTCGATCTGCTCCCGGGTGATCAGCATCCCCTGGGTCGGTCCATCGGGCACCGGCTCCTGGTAGAAGCGGGCGGGGGGCGCGTCGTCCTTGCGGCCGAAGCCCGGCTGGTGCTTCATCCAGAAGAGGCGGGTCAGGTTCCAGACCCGCTCCGAGACCCTGAACAGGTCGTCCCAGCCATACTTCAGGCCGGTGACGGCCTCCAGCACCCTGGGGTACCACTCATTGTCGAAGTCGATCTCCACCCACAGCAGCCGGCACACACCGAGGACGTCGAAGGCGGGGCGGATGTGCTGTAGTTCGATCACCTTCTGGGCCTTCCCCCCGATCACGTCCCTGCCCATGGAGATGTCGGTGGTGATGGCCCAGGCCCGGTTGTGGTGTGAGCCCACGTCGGCGGTGATGTAGGCCAGCATGTTAGCTGGCGCGCCGCGGGACTCGTAGCCGCTCCACTCCAGCCCCTTCACCTGGATGGCGAACTGTTCGGAGCCCCCGCCGAACTGCTGGGAGGCCTTCCGGACCCCGCCGGCCAGGATAGCCCCGATCCCCTCCCGGAAGGCGATCTTCCTGGCCAGAGCGGCGAAGGCGTCGATGCTGCCGAAGCGAGCCTGGATCCCCTCGGTGTCCTTCTCGGTGATGATCCCACGCTCGAAGCACTCCATGGCGAAGCCGATGACTGCGCCGGCGGATATGGTGTCCAGCCCATACTGGTCGCACAGGGCGTTGGCGTAGGCCACGTCCCTCATGTCGGTGAGGGCGCAGTTCCCTCCGATCAGGGCCGTGGTCTCGTACTCCGGCCCCTCCACGTAGGCGTCGTACTTCTCCGTCCTGGTCCTGGAGTACTTGCCACAGGCCATGGGACAGGAGAAGCAGGCCTTGTCGTTGATGACGATGTCGCGCCGCATCACCTCGCCGGATAGGCTCTCGTTCCCCTCCAGGTATCCCGACTGGAAGTTCCGGGTAGGGAAGGCGCCGATGGAGTTGGCCCAGGTCGGCACCTGACCGGTACCGTACCGCTGCCACTCCGCCAGATTGGGGGCGGCGAAGCTGTCCTGGAACATCGCCTTGCCGATATCCACCATCCTGTCCAGGTCGGCCACCGGGATCCCCCTGGTCCCCCGAAGGGCGATGGCCTTCAGCTTCTTGGAGCCCAGCACTGCCCCCACGCCCGTTCGGCCCGCCTGACGCCCGAAGTCGTGGCTCACACAGGCGAAGACCACCCCGTTCTCCCCGGCCTGACCGATGGTGGCGATCTGGAACGCCTCCCCCAGCTCGTCCTTCAGGGCCCGCTCGGCCTCGATGGCCCCCTTACCCCACAGGGAGCCCGCGTCCCGGATCTCCACAGTGTCGTTCTGGACGTACAGGTAGGAGGGGCTGGGCGCCACCCCCTCCAGGATCAGGGCATCATAGCCGGCGTACCGGATCTCCGCCGCCAGGTGGCCGCCCATGTTGGTGTCGCCCCAGCCGCCGGTGGCCGGGCTCTTGGCGGCGAAGGTGATCTTGCCGGCCGCCGGAACGAAGGTGCCGGAGAGGGGACCGGAGGCGAGTACCACCTTGTTCTCCGGCCCCAGTGGATCGGCCCCTGCGGGCACTTCGTCGTACAGGATCCGGGCGGCGAAACCCCGCCCGCCCAGGTAGTCCCGCGCCATCTCCGGCTTCAGCGGCTCGACCGCTACCCTGCCGGTGCTCAGGTCCACCCTCAGGATCCTGCCGGCGTAACCAGGAAGCCTTGCACCCTCTTCCCCGGCCCTTCCCCCATCCAAGGGGGAAGGGAGCCCATTGTCCCCTGCCCCCTGTGTGGGGGAAGGGGCAAGGGGTAGGGGGGAACTGAGGGCCAGCAAGTTCTTGGGGCAGTAGGTGACGCACTCCCCGCAGGCGGTGCACTTGATGGGCGCCTCAGCCGACTCGTGGGTGAACATCACCCCTTTCGAGCAGGCGTCGACACAGGCGTTGCAGCCGGTGCAGAGGGTCTCATCGATGAGGTAGACGCCGTCGTCGGTTCTGTAGATGGCTTCCGTGGGGCAGGCCTGGGCGCAATCGCCGCACTGGTCGCACAGTTTCAGGTCGTAGTGGCCGGGGGCGGGGAAGAGACCTCTCACCCGCAGGGCGGCCTTTGCGGGGTTGTTCTCCTGATGGTTGTGCAGGGAGCAGATCAATTCGCACGTCCTGCAACCGGTGCACTCCTCGGGCTTCAGCGCCAGCAGCCGCATCTCGGTCCTCCGTTCGCAATAGGTCCCGCCTCTCGGCGGGAGGCACATGGCGAAGCCAACATATAGAATAAACGATCGGTTCAAGGGCGTGCCGGCCACGGGAGCCCTGGCTCAGATATGCGATCCCCGGTTCCCCCAACCCCTACCGGTCATCGGCGGAGTCCATCATCGAGGAATGCGGCGTCACCGATCACCGATCCCAAGGCGGAGTCATCGACCGCTGGTATTGTGCTTGACAGCGACTCCAGGGGGTCGACTCGACGGGTCAGTGCCCAACAGCCGATGCCGAGGTTAGCATCGCCGGCAGGAACGGGCTCCAAGGGACCCACGATAGAGGCACCACGCCAGAACGAATTCCTTCGGTTGATCTTCGTGGCCATCCATCTTTGTGGTACATTGGCCCTCAGACTCCGCGCAGGTGGAGACGATGTCGCTGAAGCTTACCCCACGCGACCAGGAGATGCTGGCGGGCCGCCACGGTGAGGCGGTCCGGATGGCCATGTCCATCCTGGTGCAGATGGCCGAGATCGAGGGGGCCGGGGAGTTGATGGACGTCACCCGGGCCCACATCGACGGTGCCCTCTACATGGGGGAGTCCAGCCTGGAGTTCGCCGAGACCTTCGCCGACCTGGGCGGCCGGGTGGTGATCCCCACCACGATGAACATCGGTCCCATGGAGGAGCACGGCTGGCGCAACTACCCGGTGCCCGAGGAGTTCGCCGAGAAGGGGCTCAGGATCATGCGGGCCTACCTCCAGATGGGGTGCCAGCCCACCTGGACCTGCGCGCCCTACCAGGCCGGGGCCCGGCCTGCCCCGGGAGAGCAGATCGCCTGGGCGGAATCCAACGCCATCGTCTTCGCCAACTCGGTCCTGGGCGCTCGAACCGAGCGCTACGGGGACTACGTGGATCTGTGCGCCGCCCTCACGGGGCGGGTTCCCAGGGTGGGGCTCCACCTGACCGAGAACCGGCGAGGCCAGATCCTCTTCCGCCTCACCTCCTTGCCTCAGCCTCTGCTGCACGACGACAGCTTCTACCCGGTGCTGGGCTACTACCTGGGCGAGCGGGCCGGCCAGAAGATCCCCGTCCTGGAGGGGTTGCCCAAGGAGGTGACCGAGGACCAGCTGAAGGCGCTGGGGGCGGCGGCGGCCTCATCCGGCAGAGTGGCCCTCTTCCATGCCGCCGGCGTCACGCCGGAGGCGCCGACGCTGGAGGCGGCCCTCCAGGGACGGGAGCCGGAGGAGACGGTCGATGTAACCCTGACGGATCTGCGGGCGGTGCGGGGGAAGCTCTCCACCTCCGACGGAGAACGGCTGGATCTGGTGGCCCTGGGGAGCCCCCACTTCTCCCCTGCGGAGTTCTCCCGTCTGGCCGAGCTGGTGGGGGGCAAGGAGCGTTATCCCGGGGTGGAGGTGATGGTGACCAGCAGCCGCTTCGTGCGGGATCTGGTGCAGAAGGCCCCCTACTGGCCGGAGTTGGAGCGCTTCGGGGTGCGTGTGGTGGTGGACAGCTGCATCCTCCACATGCCACTGCTGCGCCCTGAGGCACGGGTGATCATGACCAACTCCGGCAAGTACGCCCACTACATCCCGGGGCTGCTGGGCCGGCCGGTGGTCTTCGGCAGCCTGGCCGACTGCGTCCGGTCGGCCGTTCTGGGGCGGGTGTTTCGCGAGGAGAGACTCTGGGCCGAAGTGGACGCGGAGACGGGGCGACGGGGTGACGCGGGACGGGGGCCAGGGGACGCGGAGACGCAGGGACTCGGGGACGCG
>JAJZQR010000072.1 GCA_021806765.1 Chloroflexota bacterium
CATCGTTTTCCGTGCCCGCCACGCCAAAAGGCTGCTACCCTTCGGCAGCAGCCTCCTCATGCATGGGGTTGGCCCTCTTCACTTCCTGGGGTTGGTCCTATCCCCCTTCATCCGCTGCGCAAGCCCCGTAGTCCTGGGTCTTGTAGACGTCCAGGTAGAACTGGCCGCCCAGCCGCCCCTTCTCGTCGCGCTCTGTGGCGGAGATGAACTGGCCGCTCACCGTCGTACTGATCAGCCTTAGAGCTGTCTCGATCTCGCCGCGCAGGTCCTCGGCCGCATCGCCCCCCAGCTCTCCGACGAGCGGATCGTAGAGACACAGCGCGTCCCGAAGCTGCTCTGCGCTGAGCCCGACCTGCGAATCGACACTTCCTACCGCCAGCCGGTACACGCTCAGCCCGTGAATGATCCGTCGGGCCATCTCCTTGTTCTTGCCCTTCGGATAGCCGACGTTCACCAGGTCCTCCAGCTTGGCGCTGCACTCCGTCACGAGCCGCACGTCCGGTATCGCCCGCACCACGGGGTTGTCCTTTATCACCTCCCAGTAGCTGTCGAAGGCGATGAGACCAGGGCTATTCTGTGGGACGTCCTCCTCCAGCAGCCGGTCCATCGATCGAGAGATGGTACGGAGCACCTCCCGCTTCTCAGCCAGGGTGATGCGCTCGAACACGTCTATGTAGTCGGGGTGCACCGGGAAGAGGCGAACGAACTCGTCCATCCTGGCGTTCATGTCGCCGTAGAATCGGGCGAAGGGCGCCAGATGCTCGCGGATCTTGACCTGCTGATCCGTAGTCTTCTTCAGCAGCCTCTCCGCCACCACGTATTTCACGTCCCGCCGCGCGATGTGTATCTGCTCGAACCGGTCTCTCACTCTTCTCAAGGTGTCTGCCGCAAAGGCAAACTGCGAGCTGTCGAAGATCGCCTCCTGCACGCCGGCCACGAAGCGGAACCTGATGTCCCCACAGACCTCCCCGATCTCCCGCAGCAGGCTTAGATCGAGGATCAGCTGCTGGTCCTTCCTGGAGCGGAGGTAGTCCAGCAGCTCGTCGACGACCATCAGAAGACCGTGGTCCGGATACACCTCGTGGAATGTGGCCATCATCGCTTCGAAGGCAGGCTTGTTCGTGCGGACGCGATCGTCGGCCGGGAAGCTGTAGTTGACCCCCATTTCGGCCAGGCGATCCTCCAGCTCACCCACCACTATCTCCCGTAGCGGCATCGTGGTGGCCCCAATCTCCGTCCGTATCACCTTGAACTTGCCGGCGATCCTCGCCGCGGCCTCAGCAGCTTTCTTATTCTGGAGATTGGCCGCCAGATCCGCGCGCTCGGCCACAGCCGAGACTACGGACATCAGGTGCGACTTGCCTGTACCGTAGTTGCCGACCACCAGGAGCCCCTTGTTGTCGGCGGGCGTGTCGTACTGGAGCTGGTTGAAGGCAACGTGAATCAGCCGGTCGGCCATCTCGTCCGAGATGACGTAGGTCGACACCAGCTGCCGCGCACGATCCTCCTGATCGGCGTCACGAAGCTCGATATTGGTAGTGATGGGATGGAACTGGATCAGCTCGCGGTACTTCATCGCACGCTTCCTCCAAATACCTAGGTCCCGCCCTCACTCAGCCGACGATGCTGCTACAATCAAGAGATCGGAGGCCGAATACCGCCTGTACTCCGGGTGGCCAGGCTCGGCGTACACAAGGTAGCTATCCTGGACAAGCCCGTTCCAGGTGGCAACGATCGCATGGTTGCGGGAAAGCCCCTGGAGTAGCCGAAGAGGATCTTGCCGCAGATCGGGATCGAAGACCACCTCCAGGTTGTCCAGCAAGACAACCGGTGCACTCGCCCGGTCAACGATCTCCTTGACGATCTGTCCGCATCGCAGAGACCTTTGCTTCTCCGTCAACTCCAGCAGTCTTTGGCTCAGCTCCAGATTGACGTTCACTAAAGGGAACCCCTTGCTCTGGGACATCTGCCTCATGGCGGCCGTCTTCCCGGTGTCAGGGGGCCCCACCACAAGCACCAGGCGGTTGTACAGCTGCTCCGCCTGGCCAAGCACATCCACGATCTGTTGCGAAAGCGTAGTCGCCACTGCTGATTCCTCGTTGAGTCATCCGCCGTCAAGCCGAGCCCACCCACAGATCCGAGGATACGCCCGCCTACTCGGACCCCAGGGAAGGAGTGAGCGATGGAAAGGACTCTTCCGGAAGACCACACTTGTGATAGATGCCGGTCGCGGAAATTGGCGGTGGGCCTCTCCGTCCTGATGGTAGCGCGCGTCTCGCGGCATGGCCGCTCCAGCCCGAGGACCCCTATGCATATTCTCGCCTCATCTAGCACGATGGTCAATCGATCTGCCTGTTCTCCAGGGCCTTTTCAAGGTCGTCAGGCACCGCCATCCCGCCCCTGTCATCCCCGCTTGCGCGGGGATCCATCGTGTAGCCGAGGTCATGAGCGCACACCAGAGAGGTCATCCCCGCGCAAGCGGGGATCCATCGGGCTTCCCGGGGCCTGGACCCCCGCTTTCGCGGGGGTGACGTTCCCTCCCGGGCCGTCACGGCGGACTTTGAAAAGGCCCTGCCTGTTCTCCCGTCCCTTGCCCTCCCCTCTCCTCCGTCGTATACTTGTTTGCGCACGCAATTAAACTCGAGGGAGGGCCGCGACCCGCCGATGGAGAAGCCGCCTATCGCCCTCCGGCTCGTCTTCCTGGGGAAACATCTGGGGCATCTGATCGACCACAGGCTGGCCAGCCAGGGGCTGAACCGCACCCAGACCACCATACTGATGGTGCTGAGCCGCCACCCGGGCCTTCAGGCCCTGGACCTCTGCAGGCCAGCCAGCGTCGAGCCGGCCAACGTCACCCGAACCATCCAGTCGCTGGAGCGGCTGGGGCTGCTGGAGCGAAAGCCTCACCCCACCGACGGCAGAGCCCACCTCCTCTACCTGACCGAGGCGGGGCACTCCCTGGCACGGGAATTGTCGAAGGAGATCCGGAAGATCTCCGATGACCTGCTTCAGCAGCTACCCCAGGAGGAGCGACCGCAGCTGGAGAGGCTGCTGGACAGCCTGTGGAAAGCCATCAGCCAGATTCTGCTGAGGACCGATAGCCCATCATGAAATCGCTACGCCGCGCACTCAAGTACCTGTTACCCTACTGGACGACGGCCTCCGCCGCCTTCCTCAGCCTGGTGCTGGTCTCGGCCACCAACCTGGCTTCCCCCCAGTTCCTGAGGCTCGCCATCGACGGCGGCATCGTCGGGGGCCAGTGGAGCGCCATCCTGGCGGCGGCCGGAGGTCTCCTGGGGGCAGCGGCCTTCCGGGGTGTATTCACCTTCCTGCAGGGCTATCTATCGGAGAAGAGTTCCCAGGGCGTGGCCTACGACCTGAGAAACGAGATCTACGCCAAACTGCAGAACCTAAGCTTCAGCTACCACGACCAGGCCCAGACGGGGCAACTGATGACCCGGGTGACCAGCGATGTGGAGATGGTGCGCCAGTTCATCGGCCAGGGCTTCCTCCAACTGATGGGTGCCCTGGTGATGCTGGCGGGTAGCTCCGCTGTGCTGTTCGTCATGAACTGGCGGCTGGCCCTGGTGTCGCTGACCATCATCCCGGGGATTTTCCTGGTGTTCGGGCGCTTCGTCCGGAGCGTTCAGCCCCTCTTCCGGGTGGTCCAGCAGAAGCTGGGGGGGCTAAACACCATCCTCCAGGAGAACCTGGCCGGCGTACGAGTGGTGAAGGCCTTCGCCCGAGAGGAATACGAGGAAAAGCGATTCGGCAGGGCCAATGCCGACCTGCTGGCAGAGAACATCCGTGTGACCAGGGCCATGAACACCACCTTCCCGGTGATCTTCTTCTTCGGAAACGTGGGAACCTTCCTGGTGGTCTGGTACGGGGGCAACGAGGTGATCGGCAGCTCCCTTTCCCTTGGAGAGTTGGTGGCCTTCAACTCCTACCTGGGCTTCCTGATGTTCCCCATCTTCATGCTGGGGATGATCATGGCCACCATGACCAGGGCTGCCGCCTCCGCCCAGCGGGTCTTCGAAGTGCTGGACGCAGAGAACGAGGTGCAGGACGGCCCGAACGCCAGGCCGCTCCCTGCGGTCCAAGGCCGGGTGGCCTTCGAGGGGGTGAGCTTCCGCTACGCCGGGGCCGAGCACGATGCCCTGAGCGGGGTGAGCTTCGTGGTGGAGCCGGGGAAGACGGTGGCCGTGGTGGGAACCACCGGCGCGGGCAAGAGCACCATCATCAACCTGATCCCCCGCTTCTACGACGTCCGAGGCGGGCGGGTTACCATCGACGGCCACGACGTGAGGGATCTGACGCTGGAGAGCCTGAGATCCCAGATCGGTATAGTGCTCCAGGAGACGGTGCTGTTCAGCGGCGCCATCCGTGAGAACATCGCCTACGGGGCCCCCGAGGCGACCCAGGAGGAGATCGAGACCGTAGCCAAGATCGCCCAGGCCCACGACTTCATCCTGGAGCAGCCCCAGGGCTACGAGACCCGCATCGGCGAGGGGGGCGTCGGGCTCTCCGGCGGACAGATGCAGCGGATCGCCATCGCTCGAGCCCTGCTGCTGAACCCCAAGGTGCTGATCCTGGACGACAGCACCTCCTCGGTGGACGCCGAGACCGAGTACCAGATCCAGCGGGCCATGGACGACCTGATGGTAGGCCGGACCAGCTTCATCGTGGCCCAGAGGATCAGTACCGTCCGCAACGCCGACAAGATCCTGCTGCTGGACGGCTCCCACGTGGTGGCTCAGGGCAGCCACGAGGAGTTGCTCGCCACCAGCGCCCTGTATGGCGAGATCGTGGCGTCGCAATTGAGAGACGACAGCCTAGTTCTGAGTTCTGAGTTCTGAGTTCTGGGTATGCTTGGGACCCAGAACCCAGAACCCAGAACCCGTGGAGTTGAGGTGAAGATGTTCGGAGGTCACTTCCGTCATCAGGCGGGCATACAAGAGGAGAAGGCCACCAACAGCAGGGCGGTAGCCGGGAGGCTGGTGCGCTACCTGGCTCCCTACCGGATACGGCTGGTGGTGGTGCTGCTCCTCTCGTTGGTGGGAGCCGCTTCGGCGGCCGGAGGCCCCTATCTGGTGGGCAGGGCCATCGATAGCTTCATCTCCGTGGGGGACAGGGCCGGGCTGGCAACCAACATGCTGCTGCTGCTGGGGGTCTACCTGGCGGGTTTGGGCTCCCGGATGCTCCAGGGCTACCTGATGGGTTGGGTAGGCCAGACCACCCTTTCCCAACTGCGGGGTGAGATCTTCGGGAAGTTGCACCGGCTCTCCCTCCGCTACTTCGACAAGCACGATGCCGGCGACATGATGTCCAGGCTCGTCAACGACGTGGACACCATCAACAACCTGCTCAGCATGGGGCTGGTCCAGGCTATCTCGGGCGTGCTGTCGCTCGCGGGCATCCTGATGGCGATGTTCGGCCTCTACTGGCCCCTGGCCCTGGCGGCCTCCTCGGTCATCCCGGTGATGCTGATCACCACCAACCTCTTCGCCAAGATGGCCCGCCGGGCCTTCCGGAAGACCCGAGAGACCATCGGTGACGTCTCGGCGGACCTCCAGGAGGACATCGCCGGCATAAAGGTAGCCCAGGCCTTCAACCGGACGGGGCTCAACCAGGCCCGCTTCGCCCAGCGGAACGCCGCCAACCGGGATGCCAACGTAGGCGCCACGGCGATCACCTCGGCCTTCTCTCCCGCCATGGACCTGCTCAGCACGGTAGCGACCATCATCGTGGTGGCCTTCGGCGGCTATCTGGCCATGGAGGGAAGGGTAACCGTAGGGCTGGTGGTGGCCTTCCTTGGCTACGTGCAGCAGTTCTTCTGGCCGATCCAGCAGATCAGCCAGATTTACACCCAGGCCCAATCGGCCCTGGCAGGCGCCGAGCGGATCTTCGACCTGCTGGACACCGAGGAGGATATGGTGGACGCCACGGCCGCCACGTCGCTGCCCCCCATCCAGGGGCAGGTGGTGTTCGAGAAGGTGGACTTCGCCTACGACCCCCTGCACCCGGTCCTCCACCAGGTGGACCTGGTGGCTGAGTCGGGACAGACGGTGGCGCTGGTGGGCCCGACGGGGGCAGGGAAGACCACCATCGCCAGCCTGATCGCCCGCTTCTACGATGTTACCGGAGGCAGGGTGACCATCGACGGGGTGGACGTGCGAGACGTCACCATCAACTCCCTGCGGAGCCAGTTGGGGATCGTTCCCCAGAACAGCTTCCTCTTCTCCGGGACCGTGGCCGACAACATTCGGTACGGCCGCCTGACGGCCACCGACGAGGAGGTAGAGCAAGCCGCGCGGCTGGCCAACGCCCACGACTTCATCGTGCGGCTGCCTCAAGGCTATGGGACGCCGCTAGGCGAGCGGGGAAACTCCCTCAGCCAGGGGCAGCGCCAACTGGTGGCCTTCGCCCGGGCCATCCTGGCCGACCCACGGATCCTGATCCTGGACGAGGCCACGAGCAGCGTGGACACCCGAACGGAGATGCTAATCCAGCAGGCGCTGGAGCAGCTGTTGAAGGGCCGGACCAGCTTCGTCATCGCCCACCGGCTCAGCACCATCCGGAACGCCGGCCAGGTGCTGGTGATCGACGAGGGCCGCATCGTGGAGCGGGGAACCCACCGGGAACTGCTGGAGCGGGGCGGGCTGTACGCCGACCTCTACAGCCGCCAGTTCCGGGACGTGGAGGAGAAGACACCCGCTCCGGCGGCCGCGTCAGGAGTCCAACTCCAGCCCGGCCGGCAACCAGCGTAAGGCTACCGACTTCGCCCTCGAGGGCGGTACCGAGCACCACCCTCCGCTCAATACCATTGTCTCAGTAGTGCGGGTTGAGACAACCCGCCCATCGGTCAGCCTCGACGACCGAGCGGTGACTACCGCAAGGGCGAAGCATTCCGCTGCGGCGGCATGCTTCGCCCCTACTTTCTTCTTACTCCGGCAGGCTGTCCACCGCCCGCTTCATCCGGTCCCGGTAGTCCCGGAATGCCGAGCGCCCCTCCTCGGTGAGGCTGTAAGTGGTCTGGGGCACCCGGCCCCGGAAGCCCTTCTCCACCTCCAGGTAGCCCGCCTCCTCCAGCTTGGCCAGGTGGGCCGAGAGGTTGCCCTTGGTGAGCCCCGTCTCTCGGAGCAGATAGAGGAAGTCGGCGCTCTCCAGGGGGTAGAGGAGGGCCAGGATCATCAGCCGGGCCGGCTCGTGGACTACCCTGTCGATCCCTGCTAGATCCCGAAACCTCTGGCTCATACTAGATCCCCTTCCGGTGGTTGGGTGTTTCGGAGGTAGACGGTGAGAGCAACCACTCCCGACACGATGACGGCAGCTCCCGTAGCCGCAAAGTAGACCCCACTCCCCATGGAGTCGCCGAGGCCGGACAGCGACGTCGTCAGCCCCGCGACGACCGACAGGAAGGCAAGAATGTAGAAGCGGACCAGCCCGACGCTGCAGGCCATGTACAGGAAGCCCGCCCCGACCAGCACTCCGTCCAGGGTGGGGAGCCAGGCCAGGGAAGCGGGAGCCAGCAGGGCCACCATCGCCACAACGGCCGCCGTGGCCGCGGCAACCAGCACGGCCAGGACGAGGCGTCGGGGCCGCCTCGTCTGCCTGGGGTACCGAACGTAGCCCGTGCGGGGGTAGGTGATGCGGTCCTTGGCGGCTCGCACAGCCAGGCCGGCCAGCCACAAGCCTCCGATGACGATGACCGGCAGGGCGATGGCAGAGACGCCCGGGGGGATGAGCCGGAATGCCTCCGTCAGGAAGAGCACCCCCACGGCCAGAAGGATCACCCCGATGGCGATCTCGGTGAGGCCGTCGTCGTACCAGTAGCGGCGCGACCGCTGGACCGTCTGGTTGATGTCCCGTCTCATGCTGTCACTCCTTTGTGCAGACTGGTCTGTACTGCAGACTTGTCTGCGTCAGTATAGCACGATCGGTGCCCCTGTCAACACCCGAACTCGGGGAGATTTCCACCAGAAGCGCTCCCGTTCCGCCCTCACGCTTCGCTGCCCGACCAACTTCAATATCGCTATTGCATGCTCTCGCTAAGCATAGTATAGTGATGGCGCTGGTCGTTTCCGCAGATCGCCAAAGCGGCCAGGTTGGTGATGGGTTATTCGGGCCCACGCCCCTGATCGTACTTGCGCTGACGGATCGTTCCAAGTAAAGAGAGTGTTAGGAGTCAGCGTGACTGCCATGGAAGACAAGACCCTCACCTGCCGCGACTGCGGCCGCGAATTCGTCTTCACGGCGAGCGAGCAGCAATTCTTTGCTCAGAAGGGCTTCACCAACGAGCCCGGCCGGTGCCCTGAGTGCCGCGCGGCCCGCAAGTCCAGCCGCGGGGACGGCGGCGGATTCAGCGCCCCTCGGGACCGGGAGATGTACCCGGCCGTGTGCGCCCAGTGCGGGAAGGAGACCCAGGTCCCCTTCCAGCCCCGACTGGACAAGCCCGTCTACTGCTCCGACTGCTACTCCGCTCAGCGGGCCAGCAGGGGAGGCGGATACGACCGCAGGCCCAGCTCCGGCGGCGGTCGAGGTCGCTGGTAGCCTCTGCTAGGACAGGATAACCGATGAGGGGCGGCCGGCCGGCCGCCCCTCATCTATTTGACAGGGACTGATCACAGGAGCGCGGGCACCTTCTCGCCTGCTGCCAAAGGATTGGCAAACCCTCCAACTCCCGATACACTGTAAGTAGCTCCCTGGTCTGGTCCTCGTGGATTACGAGGCTCCAGACACCGAGTCGCTGCTCATGATCCCGGCGAAGCCGGGCTCGTTCCGGCCGCCGGCAGGTCCTGGCCCTGGCCAGGAGAAGGGGAGACGGCGATGGGAAGCAGTAGCCCCACCCTGGAGGACGTTGCCTACTGCGGGCTGTACTGCGCTACCTGCGGGGCTGTAAGGGAAGGAAGATGCGAGGGCTGTAAGGCAGGGGGCGGCTTCACCGGGTGTCGGGTGCGCCTCTGCGCCCTCGATCGAGGCTTCACCACCTGCGCCCAGTGCCAGGAGATGGAATCCTGCGGCAAGCTGAACAACTTCGGCAGCAGACTCTACAGCTTGATCTCTCGCTCCCGACGGATGGACAACCTGCGAGAGATCAGGGACGGCGGTGTCGAAGCCTTCGTGACCAGAAGGAGTCGCGCCGGGCAACGGCGATGAGTAGGGCGAAGCATTCCGTCGCAACGGAATGCTTCGCCCCTACACGATTTGAGCGGCCTGCCGCGGTTAGAAGAACAGCTTCGCCAGCTCGTAGAGATCCATGTCGGCGGGCCGGCTGTGGGACACCACTTCCCGAAGGGGCACCGGCACCACCGATCCGCAACTGAGACAGGGCACATGGCCGAAGCGACCCTCGGCCACATAGTCCACCGCGGCTACCCCGAGCCGGGTCGCCAGCATACGGTCCTCCGCCGTGGGGGAGCCGCCCCTCTGCAGGTATCCCAGGACGATGAAGCGGGTTTCCAGCCCCGTCCGATGCTCGATCGCCGCGGCCAGCCGCTCGCCCATGTTCCGCCGATCCAGCTTGTATCTCCCGAAGGGATCGGATTTACCGAGCTCGATCCCCTCGTCGGACAGATCGGTGATCTTCGCCGACTCCGCCACCACGATGATGCTGAACTCCCGACCCTGAGCCCGTCGAGCCAGGACATGGTTGGATATGGTCTCCAGATCGGTGGCCACCTCCGGCACCAGGATCAGGTCGGCCCCTCCGGCCAGCCCGCCACCTATGGCCACCCAACCGGCGTCTCCGCCCATCACCTCCACCACCATCACCCGATGGTGGGCACTGGCCGTGGTGTGGAGGCGATCCAGGGCCGAGGCCACCAGAGAGACCGCCGAGCTGTGGCCTATGCAGTAGTCGGTGCCCACCAGGGTGTTGTCCAGGGTCTTGGGAACCCCCACGACCCGCCCCCAGCGGTCCTGCAGCTCTGCGCCCACCCAGAGGCTATCGCGTCCACCGATCACCACCAGACCATCGATGCCGAAGGCCTTCACGTTGGACAGAACCTGCTCCATCTCCTCCGGCCGCTTCACCGGGTTGGTGCGGGAGGTACCCAGAATGGTACCGCCCTGATGCAGGATGCCGGACACCGATCGCCAGTCCAGGCGCTGGAAATTGCCGCCACCCAGCAGTCCAGCCCACCCGTTTCGGACCCCGAGGACGTCGAATTCGAGGCTGAGGGCGCGTCTCACCACGGCTCGGATCGCCGCGTTCAGGCCGGGTGCGTCGCCGCCGCCGGTCAGGACGCCGATTCTCATAACAAACCTCCCAGAAGGGCGTAGACGCCCATAAAGGCTGGCAAGAAGCTGGAGAGCCGGGCAACAGAACAGAGGCCTTCTGGACCAGGGTCCGGCTCGCCCGATCGGCTTCTCCGTTGCCTGGCCGCTAGTATACCTCGACCGGACAATAGAGCAAGGGGTCTTCACTGGGGCGGCGAACCCCCTCTGTAGCCGCAGCAGCAATCATAACTACATCGCTATACATTATCTCCGCAACATGCATTGGACTTATCGTTGCCCCCGTGCTATCTTCGGGTCGAAGAAAAGAGAAGGAGGAAATCGGAAAGAAGATGCCAACGGACACGATGATCACCTGGGCGGTGGTCATGCTCGGGGCCATGGTACAGGGGTTGACGGGCCTCGGCTTCGCCCTGGTGAGCGTGCCGATCCTGGTGATGTTCGAGGACCCCAGGTCGGTGGTGATCACAACCCTGATCCTCAGCACGGTGCTGAATGGTCTCATCCTCTACCAGGCTCGGAACCACGTCACCCTGAAGGACGCCGGGCCCATCACCCTGGGAGCCGTCGCAGGGGTGCCCTTCGGCAGCTACCTGCTGACGGTCCTAAGCCCCGAAACCCTGAAGATGGTCGTGGCGGCGCTGGTGCTCCTCTTCTCCATCCCGCTGCTGCTGGGCTACTCCCGAACCTTCCGGCACCCCCAGGCCGCTTCCCTGGTTACCGGCGCGGTGAGCGGCGCCCTCCAGAGCAGCACCAGCATGGGGTCGCCGCCGGTGGTGCTGCTGATGGCCAACCAGGGGATACCGAAGGAGAGCTTCCGGGGCATGCTGGTGTTCCGCTCCATGGCCGCCAGCTTCCTCTCGGTGGTGGCGCTGATGCCCTCCGGCCTCCTCAACCAGAACGTAGCCACCCACGCCCTGCTGCTGGCTCCGGCCCTGCTGGTTGGCTTCGTGGCGGGCAGCTACCTGCTGAAGCTGGTCCCTCAGCACCTCTTCAAGAAGCTCACCATCCTGCTGATCGCCGGGACGGCGCTGGTGAGCCTGGCCAGCAACCTCCTCTAACCCTAACTGTTGTGGCGTCGAGGCCTCAGCCCTCGACGGCCGATCCCAGACGGAAGCACATGCCCCTTGCCGAAAGTCGGCGCAACTCCTACTCAACTTGCCCGGTGGGTGCTACAATCCGTGGGCCAACCGCAGGCGGCTCACCGATCCCCCCATCCCCTCCAATCGGGAAGGACGATGCGCAGAGACCTCCAGGAACTGCTGAAGCTACCCGAGGGCCAGCTGCTGGCCCGCAAGAGCGGCCGCCTCAGTCCCCGGGACCTGGCCAACCTGCTGATCGGCTTCTCCAACGCCGACGGGGGCACCCTGGTGCTGGGGATAGAGGAAGGAGCCGTGGAGGGCTTCCTCCAGTACGAGGGCAAGGTAGACTCCCTCCTCCCCTCGGCCCTCTCCTTCTGCCGGCCGCCGGTCCGGCTCCAGCCCTACTGGCTCCCCTGCGCCAACCGCCGCGGGCTGGAGGATCGGGTGCTGGTGGTGGAGGTCCAGCCGGGCGAGAAGATCCACTCCAACAGCAAGGACGAGGTGTACCTGCGAGAGGGGGATCGGACCCGGAAGCTGGACTTCGAGGAGCGGCTGCAGCTGGTCTACGACCGGGGCGAGGCCTCCTACGAGCTGACGGAAGTGGAGCAGGCCACCCTACCCGACCTGGACGCCAACCTGCTGAGGGAGTACGCCGGTCGGCTGGAGACCGCCCTGGACCCGGCGGAGCTGCTGGTGGCCCGAGGGCTGGCCAGGCGGCAGGATGGCGAGCTGAAGCTGAACTGCGCCGGCGTCCTGCTGTTCGCCGAGGACCCCTCCGCCTTCCTTCCCCGGCCCGGCCTGCGGATCCTGCGCTACGAGGGTACCTCCACCGAGACCGGCCCCCGCATGAACCTGGTGAAGGACGTGATCCTGGAGCTGCCGCTGCCGGCCCTGATCGTGGAGGCCCAGCGGAGCATCTCGGCTCAGCTGCGGGATTTCACCCGCCTCGGCCCCAGGGGGCTGTTCGAGACGGTGCCGGAGTACCCCCCCTTCGCCTGGCAGGAGGCTATAGTGAACGCCGTCTGCCACCGGGCCTACTCCATCTCCGGGAGCCAGATCGAGGTGCGGCTGTTCGACGACCGGATGGAGGTGGAGAGTCCCGGCCGGCTCCCCGGCCTGGTGAGGCTCGCCAACCTGCGTCAGTCCCACTACTCTCGCAACCCCCGCATCGCCCGGGTGCTGACCGAGTTCGGCTTCGTGAGGGAGCTGGGGGAGGGCGTCGACCGGATGATCGACGAGATGTCCTCCTACGGCTTGGAGGAGCCCCAGTTCCGGGAGGCGGGCTACTCCGTGGTGGTAACCCTGCGGAACGGCGCCTCAGGCCGGGAGACGGCAGCGCAGCCCAAGCAGCGGGCAGCTCAAGTCCAGGCCGCGTCCCAACCCCAGCTTCTCCCGCCGGCTCGGCTGAACGGCCGCCAGAAGAAGGCGCTGGAGTACATGAAGATGACCGGGGAGATCACGGCCCAGCAGTACGCGGAGCTGAACCCCGGCATCGACGTGCGCACCGCCCGTCGCGACCTGACACAGCTGGTGGAGACCGGCCACCTGATCAGCCTGGGCAGCACCAAGAGCCGCTGCTACCTCCTCCGTGACTTCGAGCCACCGAAGTAGGTCCGGATCTGAGACCCGCCCTCACCGATCCGCGAACCGCCCCACCCGCGCAATACCCCGCTTGTCCGGATTCCGTCCGGTTACTGTCCGAATCCCGTCCGAGTCCCGCCCGTGGCGCTCCGTCCGAATCGTGTCCGAATTGCGTCCGAATCCCTCTACCCCACCCCCGTCCCGACCCCGTCCGAATTCTGTCCGGATTCGGGGCGGATCCCGCCGGGGCAGAAGGGTGCGGGCCATCGCCGAGCACCAACCAGAAAGTAGCGTTGCTTCCGGTCGCCGCCGGGTGGTACACTGACTGCATCAATGTCGTTGTGGAGTTCTCTGCACAGCCTCCAACCGGAGAGAGCAGGCATGCGGGGCCAGCCTGGAGTCAGCGATGGCTACCGAGGCTGGCCCTCTACTTGGGCTTCAAGATCCTTGCCAGCTTACCCTTGAGTAAGGCCGGCAATGGGGGAGGGTCGCGCCGTTGAGATGGCTGGCTCTAGTCTCAGTCCTGGTGCCGATGGCTGCGATCATCGCGAGCAGTATCGCGCTGGCTGAACCCAAGGCTGAGTTCGCCCCCGGCTTCAAGGCCCTGGCCGATCAACTGCCGGATGTTGTTGGGGAACCCCTCGAGAACGAACGCTGGTGCGCCAACGGCGACTCGCTCCAGCAAACCACCAGGGGATTGATGGTGTGGAGGAAGGCCGACGACTTGACGGCCTTCACCGACGGGTCCAGAACGTGGGTTAACGGGCCTTCAGGGATCATGGGGCGGGGAAACGACCAGCGATTCGAGTGGGAATCCCCAGTCTCCGCACCCGACCTGGAATCGAGAGTCATCACGGCGGGGTTGGCAGAGCCACCACCGTCGATGTCCACTCCCCTTCCCCCACACGCCACCTACCCCACGAGCTTCAACCCCGAGGCAGAGGAGTTGGCCCTCGAGCTGATTAACCAGTTCCGGCAGCAGAACGGCGTGGTGCCGGTCACCATGGACGAAGAGCTGCGCCGCGTGGCCAGGGCCCACGCCCAGGACATGGCTGCAAGACGCTATTTCGCCCACAACACGCCGGAAGGCCAAAGCACCTTCGACCGGATGAAGGCGGCAGGCATCAGCTACGGGTGGGCGGCAGAGAACCTCGGATGGAGCAAAGGCTATTCCAGCTCGAGTGATGCAGTTCGATCCAACCACCACAGCATGGTTGGGGAAACGCCGCCCGACGATGGCCATCGGCGTATCCTTCTCGACTCTCGACTGCATCGCGTCGGTATTGGGGTATGCTGTGCGGCCGACGGTCGCATCTACCTCGTCACCGACTTCATCGATTGAGGGCTGATGGTGTCCGGATTCCGTCCGGATTCTGTCCGAAATCCGGCCGGATTCGAGCCTCCCGCTCCTACCATCCCTTCCAAGATAAGGGCACAACATCGAGCATAAGGTCTCAAATCAGCTTCACAGAGGGACAACAACTTCTGTACAATGGGGTCCTGTGAATTCGCTTCCGGGCAGAGACCGAGGACGACGGATCCAGAACGGAGGCCAAGGCCGTGAGAATCGAACGGATCAACAAGGCTCTCTACAGGATCACCACCCCCTACGACAAGACCGGCACCGTCTTCCTCTATCTGATCAAGGGGAACCGGGTCGCCCTGGTAGATACCGGCGCTGTCGATTCGCCGCGGGAAGTGATCGAGCCGGCCCTGGCGGAGATCGGGCTGGCCCTCTCCGACGTGGAGCTGATCCTCAACACCCACGCCCACCTGGACCACTCGGGCGGCAACCTGGAGACCAAGCGTGCCTCCGGCGCCCCCATCCACGTCCACGCCGGCGACCTGCCGATGGCCCAGTCCACGGAGACCCAGGTGGAGTCCCACGTCGCTCCCCTGCGGGCCCTGGAGTTCCCCGCCGAGGCGATCAATGAGCGGACAGACTTCGTCGTCAGGAACGCTGGGCCGTCCGCGGGGGTCGACGACATCCTCACCGACGGCGAGGTGGTGGACCTGGGGGCGGGGGTGCAGCTGCGGGTCATCCACACCCCCGGCCACACCCCCGGCCACGTGTGCTACTTCTGGGAATCCGAGGGTGTGCTGATCTCCGGGGACGCCATCCAGGGACAGGGGGCCCGGCCGGGGGGCTACCCCTACTACTTCAACGCCAGGGACTATCGCCGGTCGCTGGTGGCCCTCGCCAAGCTGGATGCCCTCACCCTCTGCACAGGCCACGCCTACCTGGGCGGAACCCTGGTCAACTCCCCCACCCGCACCGGGACGGACGTAGGGACGTTCCTCCAGGAGTCCCTCCGGGTGGCCGATACCATCCACAGGGCCGTCGCCGAGGCAATCCGCCACAAACCGGGGGCGAGCAAACGGGATCTGGCCTTCGCCGCCCTGTCGGAACTGGTCTACCACATCCCGCAGATGCTGGTGCGCCAGACCGGAATGCCGGTAAGCGCCGGCCCCACCCTGGTGGCCCACATTGATGCCGCCCTGGATGGCAGCTACCCCGCGTAGCCTCTGACTCACTTTTGCAAAGCCTAGCCTTTTCAAACAGGCCCCGACTCGCTACAATGAGTTCATCTGATGGAGGGCTAACCTCTCGACTGGATGGCAATCCCTTGAGAGTCAAGGTGAAGTTCTTCGCTCTATACCGGGAACTGGTCGGCCTGCGGGAAACCCAGGCCGACCTTCCCACGAACTCCACGGCGCTGGACGTCTGGCGAGTCTTCGCCGAGAGCCACCCCCAGCTGGCGCCCAACCTGCCCCACACCCGCTTCGCGGTGAACGGCCAGTACGTCGACCCGAAGACGGTGGTGAAGGAGGGGGACGAGGTGGTGTTCATCCCGCCGGTCAGCGGGGGATCGATGTTTGAGATCACTCAGCAGCCCATCGACGTGAACCGGTTGGTGGAGGCGGTCCGCCACGACGAGGACGGGGCCGTGGTGACCTTCGTCGGGGTAGTTCGCAACGAGAACCGGGGCAAGGCGGTGCTCCACATGGAGTACGAAGCCTATCCGGAGATGGCCACCGCCAAGATGCGGGAGATCGGCGACGAGATCGCCGCCCGCTGGGGGCTGCACCACGTGGCCATGGTCCATCGGGTGGGCCGGATGAAGGTGGGCGAGGCCAGCGTAGTGATCGCCGTGGCGGCACCCCACCGAGAGGTGGCCTTCGAGGCCTGCCGGCACGCCATCGATCGGCTAAAGGAAACCGTCCCCGTCTGGAAGAAAGAGGTCTACGCCGACGGCGAGGTGTGGCTAGGCCTGGGGAACTAAGCACTCCTGCACAGGAATGTATTCGATTCTTGGGGACACCCCGAACCCCGCCAGGCCGCAAACCGGCCAGAGGGCAGGTTTGCGTGCCCTGGACCCGCTTTCTACGTGCCTTGGGGCTTGAGGTAAACGTGCCTTACTGCATGCAATGTGGCGGTGTCCTGTTGGAGCAGGTACCGCCGGACGACGACCGGAGCCGCCTCGTCTGCAAATCCTGCGGCGAAATCACCTACCTCAACCCCAAGGTGGTGGTGGGCACCCTCCCCGTGGTGGACGGCAGGGTGCTGCTGCTGCGGCGGGGCATCGAGCCCCGATACGGGATGTGGACCTACCCCGGCGGCTTCCTGGAGATGGACGAGTCCGCCGAGGAGGGAGCCTGCCGGGAGGCTCACGAGGAGCTGGAGATCGAAGTCGGCAGGCTGCGGCTTCTGGGGGTGTACAGCCGCCCCCCGGCGGGCATCGTCACCATCGTCTACCTGGCCGATCTGATGAAGGGCGAGCCGAAATCCACCTCGGAGGCGCTGGAGGCGAGGTTCTTCGGCCCGGACGAGATCCCGTGGGAGGGGTTGGCCTTCCCCACCACCGTCAGCGCTCTGCGGGACTGGACCGCCTCAGTCCGCTAGAAAGTAGGGTCAATGGAGCCCGAACGCCGACTCCAGGATGGATTCCGTCGAGCCATCAACTACATGCGGATCTCCGTCACCGACCGGTGCAATCTGCGCTGCGTCTACTGCATGCCCCCGGAAGGGGTCCCCTGGATCCCCCACCCGGACATCCTCACCTTCGAGGAGATCGAGCGGATCGTCCAGGCCACCGCCACGGTTGGGATGCGAAAGATCCGGATCACCGGTGGGGAGCCTCTGGTTCGCCGCGATCTGGTCCAGCTGATCGCCCGTCTGGCCGCCGTACCGGGCATCGAAGACGTCTCCATGACCACCAACGCCGTCCTGATGTCCCAGTTCGCCGAGCCCCTGGCCCAGGCAGGTCTCCAGCGGATCAACGTCAGCCTGGACACCCTGCGGCCCGACCGATTTGCCCGCATCACTCGGGGGGGCAACCTCGACCAGGTGATGGCAGGCATCGAAGCGGCGGAGCGGGCAGGACTCGCTCCCATCAAGATCAACGCCGTAGTGCTGCGGGGAGTCAACGACGACGAGGTGCTGGACCTGGCCCGACTGACCCTGGAGAGGCCATGGCACGTGAGGTTCATCGAGGCGATGCCACTGGACGGCAACCTTCCGGTGGAGGAGGAGGGGTTCATCTCCGCCGACGAGATCATGGAGAGGTTGGCGGAGTTGGGGGGGTTGGAGGCCAGCTCGGGGCCCAACGGCAACGGCCCCGCTCGATACTTCAAGCTGCCTGGGGCGAGGGGAACCGTCGGGGTCATCAGCCCCATGAGCCACTACTACTGCGAGAGCTGCAACCGGGTGAGGCTGACGGCCGACGGGCGGTTAAGGCTGTGTCTCTTCTCGGACCAGGAGATCGACCTGAGGACCCCGCTCCGGGATGGCGCCTCCGCCGAGGAGATAGTGTCCCTCTTTCACCAGGCAATCCTGACCAAGCCCGAGCGGCACCACCTAGTGGTGGGGCAGTCCAACTGCAACCTGCGGGCCCTCTCGCAAATCGGCGGATGAGCCGTGGGGTCGGGGATCGGGGGGCGGGGGGTCCGAACCCGGGGCAAGAAAGACAGAAGGGGCCAGATGCCAACCGAACGGCTGACCCCTGGCCCTTGGTCCCTATCTCCTCTGTTTACGCCGCGTGTACGGCCGAGGGCTCGGCCTCCGGAGCAGGCGCCGGAGTCTGCTCCTCTTCCGGCTCCTGCTCATCCCTGGGCTCCTCGCCCTTCCTGCGCAGGACAACGTAAGCACCGATCAAGACGCGGGCGTGGAAATCCACCGACACCTCGTAGCCAATCTTGCCAGCCTGGCGCAACTCCTCCAGAGCCTGAGCCGCGTGCTGGGGCAAGCCGACGTACAGTTTGCCCTGATCGTCCTCCAGAGCGGTAACCTCGTCGCCGTCGATGCCAAAGCGACGCCGGATCTCCACGATGGGCATCAAGCTCTTGGTCCCGATGTACCATCGCAGGGTGCTCTTGCTAAGCTTCTTCATAACAGCGGCACCAACCTCATCATCACCACCCCTGTCACCAGCCGGTGACCGAACTTTTCTCAAGAATCGAGCCCGGCCTCAGCCGTCGGGGAGGCATCGAGTAGAGACGCGCATCGCCACGCCTCCACTATGGATGATAGCAGAACCAGGGGAGTCGTGCAAAGTTTAGCTAGCGAGAGCTTGCAAATCGCCCGGGCAAAAGCCGCCGAGTTCGGTCCCGAAGGAACTCGCTCCGGCGGGCGATGGGACCGCCTGGGGAGGTAGCGTGTATGGGGACAAGATCCGCTCTACACCGATGAGGCCATCGTCTGGGCGGCGAGGGCATAGGCGTGGCGCTGTGCTCGCTCGCGCCACGTGCCCTACGACACCGAATGGCAGAAGACGCCCTCAGCCAGCCTCGGCGATCAGGTAGGAGCAGACCCGGTCACCCCACCCGATGCAGCTCTGCCTGATCAGAGGGGCATCGATCATCCTGGCGATGTAGTCCTCCTCCAGATCGCACACCTGGGAATGGATCCGGCACACCAGCAGGTTGGGGCAGTTGTACTGGCGAAGCAGGTAGCCTCCGTCCACCTTCTCCCAGTCGGCGATGGCCCCCTCTTCGGAGCGGATCTGGGCGATCTCCGCAACCTTCTCGGCCAGCCCCTTGCCGGTCAGCCGGGCCCTCCGTTCGACGGCCCACTTCTCCGCCACCTGGCGCAGGAGGGCCTCCCGCGTTTCCGGCGGAAGTAGCTCGTCCATGCCACCCAGCAGACGGTTGGCCAGGGCGTGGTACCGTTTCGGGAAGAGTTCCTCCGCCTCCTCAGTAAGGGAGTAGACGAAGTAGGGTCTGCCCACCCTGCCCCGGACCTCTTCCACGTTCACCAGGTCGTCGCGCTGGAGGACGGAGAGGTGCACCCGAACAGTGACAGGGGAGAGGGCCACCTCCCGGGCAAGCTCCTCCAGGGTGGCTCGTCCGCGCTTCTTGAGGATGTCCAGGATCTGCCTTCGAGTCCTCTGCATCGAGTCCTCCCCGCTGTTTCAATCCTCACCCAGCCCATAGACAGGGTGCAATACTACTAACGAGATGTCCGACGCTGCCTGGAGCCCGATCCAAGCCCATCCGCATGGTACAGAGCCAGCCGTTTCTTGTCAACTTAGAGAGTCTATTTATGATAAATGCTTCTCCAGCCTTGTACTTTCGCATAGGGAGGACTACGGCAGGTTTCAGCGGTTGGGTGCCGAGGGGGGTGGGCAAGCCCGAGGGAAAGGGGGCCCGGAGGTCCACAGGTTCCGGTCCTTCGTTATGGCAGAAATTTCAGGGGATTCACTCGGACCCCGTTCTGGGAGATCTCGAAGTGGAGGTGAGGCCCCGTGCTGAGGCCGGTGCTACCCACGGAGCCGATCCGGTCCCCCTTGTTGACCCTCTCGCCGTAATCGGCGAAGAAAGCGCTCAGGTGGCCGTAGAGGGTCTTGTAGCCGTTTCCGTGGTCGATCACCAGGTGCCATCCATAGCCGTAGCTCAGCTTCAGGGCCGTTACCACCACACCACTGTCGGCCGCGTACACCGGGCTGCCGATGCCGCTCGCCAGGTCGATTCCGGTGTGACCATTCTCCCCGAAGTACTGGGTGATGTTGCCACCGGCAGGCCAACGGAAGGAGCCGCTGGCGACAGGCTCACTGGAGCGCCCGCCCCGGCTGCTGCCGCCGGCCCGGGCCATCTGGATCTTCCCGCCCGGCACCACCAACTTCTCCCCCACCTGGAGTGAGTTCGGATCCGCCAACTGGTTGAATTCCGCTATGCTCTCGGGGGTCACCCCGTACAACAGCGCCAAATCGTGGACGTTGTCCCCGATGGTCACCGTGTGCAGCACCCCCGATACCGGCAGGATCAGCAATTCATCGCCGATCTGGAGGCCCTGAGGATTGGCCAGATTGTTGGCCTGCAGCAGGGTTTCGGTGCTTATCCCGAACCGCTCGGCTATCTCACCGGGGGTGTCCCCCGGCGCCACCTTGTACTTCTGGAGAGCCCTGGATCTGGAACCCCCGCCGGCGGCCTGCCGGCTGTCGGGCAAGGCCGGTGCAACCGTGGGCGACGGGATGGTCTTCGCGTCGACCACGCTTCCCGGCCCGGCGGTGAGACTGGAGGCCGTCGCGGGCAAGGGTAAGGGCTGGGAGATCAGCAGGTCGGGCCGAGTCTCCGGGCGCAGGGGAAACGACGGCAGCGAGTCCTCGGGGCGGGCGAAGGGGCCCGACTGGCCCGCCATCACCCCCACGATCACCAGGGAGAAGACGGCCAGGTGGCTCAGGTAGGGGAGATGCTCTCCCCTGATCGGCACCAGGGCGAGACAGGCCTTGAGGAGACCCACGGCGGAGCCGAGCCGCGGCCGAACCGCCGACCAGGCCGCCGGGGGGTGAACCCGGCTCGGGAGCCGAGACGCCCGATCCAGGCGCGACCGTATCCAGGTCATCGCCGGGCGAAAGTACTCGAACAGCTCAGCCGCTCGGCGAGAAGGAACCTGCAGCTGCATGACCCAGGCTTGGGGCAACCTCCCGGCTTCAACCAGAACTTAGCCGGGACAAAACTCGGCAAGATCCTACCGAGCGGCCCATCTCCTCTCGATATGCAATTACCTGTACGGGGAAAAGAAGGTAGGAAGGCCGGGTGAAAGGCACCCGGGCGGCGCCTCTACACCCCTGATCTGGAACGCGGGGGCGGGGCTCTGTACCCGCCCTCGGGCCGGCAGCGTGACGCTCCGCTCGCTCGCGTCACGGCCGGCCCCTACACGCCCGCCAATGGGTTGCCTAAATATCCCTGGTCAGGGTAGACAGGAACT
>JAJZQR010000426.1 GCA_021806765.1 Chloroflexota bacterium
TTGGATTGCTCTCCGGATTCGCAAGGGGCTAGAAGTGCCTGTGCTCGGTGGCATCGATTTGAATTGCATAGCCCAATCAGCCTGAGACGAGCAGCAATATCGCGCGATGATTGGCTCAAGACTCGCAGTACGACAGCAGCACTTAGCCGATTCTTGGCCTGACAGGCCGCATATCGGCCAACTACCAGGAAGCGGTCCTGCCTACGGCGAGGCGAAGAACGACGAAATGCACCCAATAAGTGCTGCTGTCGTACTAGCGGGAAGACTCTCCTGTGTTCGAGTGCGCTTGCCTGCGCAGGGCAACCAAACGAGGGCGCTTGGCAGGTGGGAGAAACCGTGACCAGAGCCGGAAATGCCGGCCATTCTCCGTCGCCAAGTCCGCGCCAAGCCGCTCGGCGGTCAGCAGAATCAAGATGTCGCCTATGTGGTCTCCAGGTTCGATGTGCCCGAACCTGTTCTGATAGCGGGCCAGGATCAGGCCAGCTCGAAGCCACTCTGCATGAGCAGGCGTGACCACGCGCTCCCGCTTCTCAAGACGGTCGACGAAAGCCTCTGCCTTGCTTCGCTGATCTTGCTGCAAAGAGCCTGCCAGAAGCTCCATTGCGCTCACAGAGGACACATAGACCTGCTCTCTAACCAACCGTACCCACACGAAGCGGTCGTAAGCAACTGCACCCAGGTACGGGATGATCACCGACGTGTCGAGGAGGAGGCTCACCCCGCTGTCTCCACGTCGTCGGTCTCGGACATGTCAAGCAGCTCGTACCGGTCACCCTTGCGGAAGAGTTGGTCGGGTGCGCGTCCCGGCATCCGGCGAACCTCGTCTATCTCCATCGCCAAGAGGTAGTTGTCGATCAGCTTCCTGACGACCTCGGAAGGCCGACAGCCCAACTCGCGAGCAACGCGATCCAGGTCCGCAGGGTTCACGTAGAAATTCATGCGCTTCAATCCGGCCTGCTCTGGCATCGTCGCGCCTCCAGCGGTCTCGGTGTCGTGTGTATATGATGGCAGCATTATACTCAGCAGTCTTGGGTCTTGCAAGACCGGGCTGGCCCTCGATCGCTTCCAGCGCCACCTTCGCCTTGAAATCCGCGCTGTGCCGCTTGTACTGCCCCACCTCGACCTTTCCTCCTGCCACTCCTCGGCACAGCCATCCTAACAAATCCCCCTGTCCAGTTTTCGGGGGACACTATACTCCCCACAGCCCCCTGATCCACCGCAGCCGTTTGCTGCCGTAGCAAACTGTACGGCTTTGCTGTATGATTTGCTGCGGCAGCAAACTCGGAGGTGCAGACCGTGCTCTCTCTGGTTCCGCTGGAGCCCATCTTCGTCGATAGGACGAGCGAGTTGGCGGAGTTCGATGCCCTGCTCGGGGCGCTTGCTGAGGGACGACGACGGCATGTCGCTCTTCTCGGCTTGCGACGCATCGGAAAGACACTGCTGCTCGATGAGGTGCGCCACCGCCATCCAACTTCAGCCATCGCCTACGTCGCCTTGGACGAGATCGTCTCCAGCCCTGAGGACTTTGCTCGGGCGCTGGTCACCGAGGTGCTCAGGGCCGCGGCTCTTGGCAAGGGTCACTCGCCGCAGATCGTGCCCACCGATGGCGGCCTGCGTAACGCTGCCGCCGCTCTCCATCCAGACCTGTCCGCCAGCGTCGATGAGATCTTGGCCCTGACGAGGGAGGAAGCGTACTACGGTGCGTTGCTCACCGCGGTGATGCGGTTCCCTTCCCACGTCTCAGGCGCTCTCGGCTTGCCGTTGCTGATGATGCTGGACGAGTTCCAGGAGGTGGTGCGCCTGCGAGCCTTTCCCAGGACGGAGAACCTGTTGGGCACGATCCGCGCGGCCCTGGACCGGCGGGGAAAGGTTGCCTACGCTGTCGCCGGATCCCGGGTCAGCGCCATGAGAAACCTACTCTCAGATACCGAGAGCCCCCTTTTCACCCGCTTCGAGCAGATCGAGCTACGTCCGTTCAACTCCGATGGAACACACGACCTGGCCACTCGCCTCTGGAGCGACGAGAGCCTCTCGCCAGAATCAGACGCATCGACGCGCCTCCACAAGCTCACGGGAGGTTGGCCCTTCTATGCTCACGCGGTGGCAGCTCGCGCCGCGCAGATCGCCCGCGCTGCCGACGGCCGAATCACCCCTGATACCATCGACATCGCCTTCTACCAGGAAGTGACCGGCAGGGTCGCCAACATCGGTCAGAACTGCCGCTACCTGCTGGAGACGGCCCTGCGCACCGATGCCGAGGGGCTCCGCAATACTCTGGAGGCTGTCCTTCGCCAGGTGGCACGCTGGCAGCCCATCACCAGAGCCAGCATCGAACGGCGGCTGCGCCGCCATCACGCGCATACGCGGATCCACAACGCGGTAAACCTGCTGATAGACACCGATTTCCTTCGAGAAGCCACCGGTGTGCTAGAGATGCTCGACCCGGTCTTCGCCCTGTGGTTGGTCATGGAGCCAGAAAGGCGCGATCCGGAAGGCCGATCGCGCAATCCACAAGCCGTCCATCGCCTGTTGGCCTGGTATGAGGGGCAGCATGGCCACGACCGACAGGAGATGGGCACCCTGTTCGAGCGCCGTGTCGAGAACCTCGCTCGCCAGTTCAACGGGCAGTCGGTTGACGGGAAGCTGTTTGGCACTACTGGAGAGACCCGCCTACCAATCGTCCGGGCGGCCGGCGCGGTGCGTGTTGACGACTCGAAGGGACAGTACGGCGATGGACCTGACAGCTACGAAGTCGACATCGTGACGGTCGGTGAGCACGCGGAGGACCGCTGGGCCATCGAGGCCAAGCACCGGCAGGGAGCGATCACCCGATCTATGGTTGACAGGTTTCTGAAGAACGTGCGGGCGGTTGCTGCTGCCCACAACATGTCCTTCGCCCGCCTGTGGTTGGTCGCTCCTCGCGGCATTCGCCCAGATGCGCTGGAACTGGCGCGGAATCAGGGAGTGCTAACCTCGGGACTCCGGCAGTTGGAACGGCTGGAGGCATGTTTGGCAGACTCCTTCACCACCTCCATCCGCCTCATCGGTGAAGGCGACGACCAAATCAACGGGTAGAACCGTACCAGTTGTCGGGCAGTGCCCTGCAATGCACCGAGAGCGTGTCGCGAACCGCTCATGCCGCTCAGCAATGGGCACCACAGCGGGTGCTTTCTGATTCTGCGCCGCGGACCGCCTGCCACCCGCTCGGTCGACAGGCGGGCAGGGGTGGCGCGGAACCGCCCTTCGACGTTGACGGGGGCCATGCCGAGAGCTATACTGGCCACAAGTATCGACCGACGGTCGGTCTAGTGCTTCGCCGCAGGGATTTCGAGATGTAGGGCAGGGCGCTCTGCCCTGCCGCCGGCCTACCATCGTCACGCGGGCGGTGGGGCACAGGGCCCCACCCTACGTATCAGAACCACGTGGCGACGTACTAGGGCGTATGTTCAAACTATAGCCACAAGAGAGTGGCGGCGATGGTCCACATGGCTCGATAGTTCTCCGCCCGCTTCTCGTAGCGGGTCGCCAGTCGCCTGAACTGCTTGAGCCGGTTTATCAGACGCTCGATCTGGTTGCGGGTACGGCATATGGCACGATCAAAGGGACCTGTGCGGTGCTCGTTCTCTTTGCGGGGGATCGTGATCCGGATCCCCCGCCTGCGGGCGTACCCTCGGATCTTCCGGCTGCTGTACCCTTTGTCGCCAACCACTCGGCCAGGTCGTTGCTTGGGTCGGCCGCACCCAACTCGCTTGACGGCACCCTGC
>JAJZQR010000427.1 GCA_021806765.1 Chloroflexota bacterium
AGCCGGATCATGGACGCGGACATGGCCAACGAGCAGTTGAACGCGACCAAGTATCAGATCCTGCAGCAGACGGCCACGGCGATGTTGGCCCAGGCGAACACAACGCCTCAGGGCGTCCTCCAGCTCTTCCGGTAGCCATTCCGTCTGGAACCCGCCTCGCTGGCGCGAGGGCTTGACTGGAGTTCACCCCGTCCTTCCAAGTGAAGGGCGGGGTGAACTGTTTGCTGGGGTTGGGAGGGACGGCAATAGGGAAATCCCCTAAAGATCTGTGGAATGTTGCCGATAATTGTAGTAGCCGGTGCTGCAAACGGGCTGGCAGAGCGGTGATCCTTGTAAGGGGGTGATGCCCACTGGCGCGCGGGCCCTCGAGGGCGGCAACCGCTGGAGGGGCTGCGGTGGTTAGGGGTTGCCAGTCCATTCTTGGCCGCGAAAGGATGCGCGGGGAATAGCAGCGCCGCCAGGCGCGACAACAAGGAGAGAGCACCATGGCACAAGGCGATTTCACCAGGATCAACACGAACATCGGTGCCCTGAACGCCCTGAACGCCCTGAAGAATGTGCAGTCGAAGCTGGGAATGTCCCAGCTGCGGCTGGCCACCGGCAAGCGGATCAACCAGGCGTCGGACGATCCGGCAGGGCTGACCATCGCGACGAAGTTCGGGTATCGGTCGAGCGGGCTGGGGCAGGCCCTGGCCAACATCGGCGACGCCAAGAACATGATGGCTGTGGCCGAGGGCGGACTGCAGAAGATCAGCGACATCCTGACCCAGATGCGTGACAAGGCGACCCAGGCGGCCTCGGACACCCTGGGGACCTCGGAGCGCACCGCCATCAGCTCCCAGCTCACCCAGTTCACCCAGGAAATCGACGCCATCGTGAACAGCACCACCTGGAACGGGAACAAGCTGCTGGACGGCCTGAGCAGCATGGGCGGCACGGTTACGTTCCAGACGGGGGCGGACACCGGTGCCGGCAACCAGATCAGTCTGACCTCGACCGGCTTCACGGCCATGGACTCCACCAGCCTGACCATCAACACCGTGTCCGTGAGCAGCGCGGCCAGCGCTCTTGCCGCTATCACCAGCCTGAGCAGCGCTATCAGCGCAGTCTCGACGAACCTGCAGACGGTGGGCGCGTTGGTGTCTCGGCTGGACTTCCGAGAGGAGACGGTGACCATCGCCAAGGTGAACACCGATGCGGCCTACAGCCGGATCATGGACGCGGACATGGCCAACGAGCAGTTGAACGCGACCAAGTATCAGATCCTGCAGCAGACGGCCACGGCGATGTTGGCCCAGGCGAACACAACGCCTCAGGGCGTCCTCTCGCTATTTCGGTAATCGGGCACGGTGGACCGGCGGGGAATCCGCCTGAGTCCTCCGGGCGCGGAGCGGTTCACCCTGCCCCTCTTTCGGGAGGGGCAGGGTGAGACCGTAGTCGCTGCGCACCGGTAGCCGGGATTACCCTAAAGTTCCGGCCCGACTTGCCGATAGATAGTGTTAGAGATTGACTGGAGCCGGGCGGCCGGCGAAACGACGCGGGAGGGAAACTGATGGCGGTGGCTTACTCCAATAATGGCCTCCAGCTGAATAGCTACAGGACCAATTCAGTATTGGGGCTAACCCCCGGCGAGTTGGTGCTGAAGCTGTACGACATGGGGCTGTCCGCCCTCTTGGCAGGGGACCAGCAGCGGGCGACCCGTGTCCTGGCGCAGCTGATAGAAGGCCTCGACTTCCGGTACCACGATATCGCCTTTGGTCTGTTCAGGCTTTACCGCTACTGCATGGACGAGACCAAGAAAGGCGAGTACGATGTGCCGACCCGCATCCTCAGGGAGCTGCGCGAGACCTGGGCTCAGGCTCTCAGATCCCCGGGAGGGGCCGCTTCATAGAGACTGGAGGGACGTCAGATGGCTATCGACCCATTAAGCTCACTGGCGAATGCCGGCACGACCACCTCTATCGACAAATTGGTCTCGATGTATATGGCGGTGGAGCAGAAGCCTGTAAACGATCTGAAGGCGAGAAAGGGCGATCTGGCCGTCTTGTCCGGCGTATTCACCGATCTGCAGGGGAAGCTGCAGGGGTTGAAGGACCTGTCCGATGGGCTGGCCAGCAGCACGAACTCGGTATTCTCGTCCCATACCGTGAGCTCTAGCGACTCGACCAAGGTGGCCGCCACCACTTCTTCATCGGCCGTCAATGGCACCTACTCCATAGACGTGACGCAGCTGGCCTCCGGCCAACGGGTGCAGTCCAACTCGGTAGCCAGCAGCTGGACGACCGCTGCCGGGGGCACCGTCACGGTGAACGGAGTCGCGATCACCGTTGCTGCCGGGGCCTCGTTGTCTGCCCTTCGGGATGCCATCAACGGTGCCAGCTATGCGGCGGGCCAGGAAGTGATGGCTACCATCGTCAACGTCGACGCCACGAACAGCAGGCTTGTGTTGGAGAACAAGAACACTGGGAGCGGCGCCACCGTGACCGTTTCTGATCCTACTGGAGCGGTGCTCGGCCCCGCGGCCTCCGGCGGTGTGGACCTCGTTGACGGCACCGGCAACTTTCTCCAACCGGTGCTGTCTCCCGCCCAGAACGCGCAGTTCTCCGTGAACGGCGTTTCCGTCTCCCGCTCCACGAACACCGGACTTTCGGACGTGGTGAGCGGGCTGACCATCGACCTGAAGGACAAGACGGCCGGAACGGCCGTGAAGCTTACCGTGGCAGGCGACACCTCCAGCATGCACTCAAAGATCGATTCGTTCCTGGGCAAGCTGAACGACCTGGTGGACTACCTCAAGGCCAAGTCAGCCCTGACCAAGGACAGCAGCAGCAACTACACGCGAGGTCCGCTGAACGGGTACAGCCTCTACACGATGCTGCAGTCGAACTTGGCCGACGATCTGTTCACACAAGTCACAGGAGGAGTTGCGGGTTCCCCAACTCAACTGTCGGACCTCGGCATCGAGATGGATAGCAACATGCACTTCGTGATCACGGACTCCACGAAGCTGGACAACCTGCTGAGCAGCAACCCCAGCGGCGTGGCGGCCCTCTTCGGTGGCACCTCAGGGGTGGCAAAGAAGGTGGCGGATCGGCTGGCGCCCTACGTGGACCCGCCGGTGGTTAGTCAGAAGTCCTACATCGAACAGGAGTTGGACGGCATCTCCTCCCAGCAGACGTCGTTGGATGACAGGATCGCATCGCTCAACGAGCGGCTGACGCAGCGTGAGAAGGCCTATCGCGATCAGTTTACCCGGCTGCAGTCGTTGATGACCGAGGCGGTGCTTCAGCAGCAACAGCTGTCGTCCATCTTCTCCAGCACGTCTGGTTGGGGGGCATAGGTCTTCTTGTAGCGGGAGCTAGGAGGGCACACGGATGGCTCCGCACGACGACGGCATAGCCCCTGTACAGGCAATATCGGTCGATCGACTATCCCAGTCCGGCCCAGGGTCGCCGGAAGGGGTGAGGCAGAGCCAGGTCGAGGCGAAGGCGCCTGCGGAAGGTAGCGGCGCCTCGCGCGGCCTTGCGTTGAGCGAGAGCCTCGGGATGCAGCTGCGGGCCGAGGAGGCCCGCATCACCTTCGAGAAGGACGAAGCCTCTGGAAGGATGGTGGTCCGGCTCAAGGATGCCTCTGGCACCGTGATCCGCCAGATACCGCCCGATGAGATGCTCCGCCTCGCCAAGGCCATCGACCAGTATCTGGGCCTCCTGGTCGACCGGCACAGCTAGGCTGCTGGCGGCAGCCGAAGGCTGGGATCG
>JAJZQR010000073.1 GCA_021806765.1 Chloroflexota bacterium
GCGAGCCGACCCCCGTGTCCTGGGTCGGTTAAGCGTAGAGAGGAGCCAACACGGACACTATGAGCCAGTCTGTCGGCCCTACCATTCACCAGCTGAGAGTTACTCTCGTAGGCATCGCCCCGTCCATATGGCGGCAGTTCCAGGTTGAGAGCGATACTACTCTGTACAGACTGCACCAGATCCTCCAGATCGTGACGGGTTGGGAGGACTACCACCTGTACCAGTTCACGGTGGGTGGAACCGAGTACGGCGAGCCCGATCCCGACTTCGGCATGCCTGTCAGAAGCTCCAGGACCGCCAGGCTGAGCCAGGTCGCCCCCAAACCTCGGAACAAATTCCTGTACGTATACGACTTCGGTGACAACTGGAAGCATGAGATCCGCGTCGAGAGGATAGGGAGCCCGGAAGTGGGGGTGCGGTATCCTGTTTGTCTCGCTGGCGAACGGGCATGCCCACCCGAGGATTGCGGTGGCGTTTGGGGCTACACCGATCTGCTGGAGATCATCCGTTCACCCCACGACGAGAGGTACGAAGAGATGATGGAGTGGCTCGGCGGCAACTTCGACCCTGAGCACTTCGACCTCGAAGCCGTCAATCGGGATCTGAGGAGAATCAGGACTGTGCTGAAGTCCCGGTCGTAGTGGCGGCCGACGTGTAGGGCGATGCTGCTGTCATCGAACTAAGGGAGCCCGGCGCTGTCTTTCGGGTTCTTCCGGGTCACCGCTGATCCCCTCCTCATCCGCCTGCAGATGGCGCTTCTTGTTACTTCTTGCCCCGCCGTCGGCACTCGAAGGTGAAGCCGTCGCCGCTGCTGTTGATACTGTAGCACTATAGTGCTATGCTTGTCGCGGATCGGCTCCGCCGATGCGGGAATGGGATGGAGCTAAGGAGGTATCGGATGGCTCGCTCGAACGGGTACTCTCGCCTCAACATATATCTCGATGAGCCGGAGCTGAGAGAGAAGATCAAGATCGCGGCTGCCAGGGAGGGAGTGAACTTGAGCAACTACTGCCTCCAAGCTGTTCGCCACCGTCTCGCCGAGGAAGGGTATTTGCCCGCTTCCGAAGCTCCGGAGGGGCCTCGCGCGGCAGCCCAAGCCCTGGATCGCCTGCGGCGCAAGGTGGGTCCCATAGGCATGAAAGCCCGCGATCTCGTTGCCGAGGGCCGCAGGCGATGAAAGGAAGCGGCGCCGCTGCGTATCTGGTGGTGGACGCGAGCGTCAGCCTCAAATGGGCCTTGGACGATGAGGAGTCGGTGTCTCAGGCTGTCGCCCTGCGCGACGCCGCTGTAGCGGGTCGATGGCAGATGCTGGCTCCTTCCCTCTGGCTCTACGAGGTCACCAACGGACTGCTGACGGCAGTTCGTCGACAGCGGCTGGCCGCGAGAACAGGGTTGCAGGCTCTCGGGTTGCTTCAGACTGTCGGTGTACGACTGGCGGATCCGGAAGCCGGAGAGGTTTACGAGACAGCGGGCCGGTTTGGCGTGGCAGCCCACGATGCAGCCTACCTGGCGCTCGCGACGACTCTACAGACCGACCTCTGGACAGGTGACCGCCGTTTCTATGATGCCGTTCGACATGGTGCGAACTTCGTCCGGTGGATCGGCGACTATCCCCTCGATTGACGCTCTGCCTCCTAATCCCACCTGCCGTACCGCGGGGGCGCTTTCCCGTGGGTTTCGGAGATGCGCGGAAACTTCCGACAAGTACGCCAAGTTCTGGTTGAACCCGATTGCCCTGGCGAGATCGGTAGGGCACACTGCTGAGGAAGTCAGGCAATTGAGAGAACTGATGGAAGAGCATCGGGCTCACTGTTTGTTCTCTCCCATCCTACGATCGCTTGCTCCGCGCCCCCTGATTAGTGCCACAGTTGCACAACCAGCGGAACATGCCGCCGGATTGGCCGCCCTCGATTCGTAACCACTTCCGGCATTCGCGATTCGAGGAAACGTCCTGAAACAAGTGTTGCATGTAGCTGCGGTTCGTGTTATGCTCGTTGCAGATCCTTCTTCGGGCTGTTCTCTCGGCGGTGCTTCCAGGCGACTTGCGTTGGCCTCATCAACTGCTGGTGTGATCATCGTGAGCAACGGATCTTCCCTCGAAACCCGCATAAGTGCCGCATCCCCAAAGCTCAGCGCATCGCGCCGTAAGCTGGCCCAGTTCGTTCTCGAGAACAACATGTTCGCCGCCTTCGCCTCCGCTGCGGAGCTGGGTGAGCAGGTCGGCGTTAGCCCTGCCACGGTCGTCCGTTTCTGCCAGACCCTCGGCTACGAGGGCTACCCCGAGTTTCAGCTCGACCTTCGAGCCACGATACCCACCTACCTTCGGGCCGTCCAGCGGCTCGAAAAGGGCGACGGAAAGTCCACCGGGGAGGTCGGATTCAATCGGGTGTTTGAGCTCGACTCCCAGAACATCCGCCGAACCCTGGAGGCGCTTCCCACGGAACGCTTCGACGCCGCGGTCGCCGCCGTCTCCAGGGCAAGCGACATCCTCATAGTCGGCTCCGGGATCTCCGCCGCCCCTGCCGTTTACTTCAGCCATCTGCTCAACACGATGGGTCTGAACGCCAGGGCCGTCACCTGCGGAGGCATTCCGCTCGCGACGGAACTGGTCAAGCTCAGATCCTCCAGCGTGCTGGTCGGTGTCAGCGTCTGGCGCTACGTGGCCGAGACGATCTTCGCAATGGACAGAGCCGCCCGTGCGGGCGCTACCCGTATCGCGATCAGCGACAGCCCTGTGTCCCCTCTGGCCCAGCGTGCCGAGTACGCTTTCCACGCCGTAACACTTGGCGCGGCGCACAGCCGCTCCATCACCGCCGCTATGACTCTTGTGAACGCCTTCGTTTGTGCTCTCGCCGATGCCCGGCCGGAGGAAACGGCCCGGGCACTACGCGAGATCGACTCCGCTTATCGTGACGCCAGTCTGCTGAGCACCGACTAGCTCTGCGGACACACACTCTCGGTTTTCCGAGAACCTCTGGCTCGGCGACGAGCTGCAACTGGCACCTAGTCACGAAGATGTGATCACCCTGAGACAGCAAGCCGTGGCAAACCGTGTCCATAGACCTTTGGCCCGAGTCTCGGTTCCATGAGGCCGGTGTATTGGGCAGTGCTGCCCGCGCCTGCGACAAGATGCACGAGGAGGAGACAAGATGGATATCGCGGGGGAGAGTCGAGCCAAGAAGCGCCGCGTGATGGTGGGCGCCATCGGCAAGTGCGTCCACAACCTGGGAGTGGAGGGGTTTGCCGATTGGCTGCAGGACCTGAAGCTCGGCTACGTGTCCGTCAAGCTCGGCCCCGCCGTTCCGATCCCTGAGGTCATCAACAAGATCCGAGAGGCGCGTCCGGAGGTGGCCGGCGTCTCCATGCGCCTGGGCGACCTCCACGTAGACAAGCTAATCTCGGAGTTCATCGAGACCGCCTGCAAGTACGATCTGCACCCCTCCCAGTCGGGCATCCGTTACTGCTTCGGGGGCCTCCGGCCGGCCGCCAACCTCGTCAGAGCGATGACCGGCGTTCCACTGGAGCGCGACGACTTCTCCCCGCCGGATGAACGCCACTATGACCTGGAGGCGGTGGCCGGGGAGTATGCCAAGAAGTCGCTCTTCCATCACTTTTTCGAGGTGATCGCGGACGACTACATCACCATGGAGGAGTTGGAGCGCTTTGCGAGGGGCCAGTCCGTACACGGGATCTCGGAGCAGGTGCAGTGGTCCGACTTCCTGGCCGAGCGGATCCAGCAGGTCCGCGAGCGCGAGAACCGACCGATCATCCGCGCCCACATAGGCATCGCCGCTGAGACGATCGAGCCGACCGTTGCGGGCATAGAGAAGCTGGCCGACACGGGGGCGCTGGAGATTGTGTCCCTCGCGCCCGACCAGACCTCGCAGGAGATGCTGGCCAAGTTCATCCGCGGCGAGGAGGACCCCTCCAGGTACCTGGCCGGGCAGGGCGGCGCGCCCATCCGCACGGTCGAGGACCTGAAGCGGCTGAAGGCGGCCTCCCAGCGCGGCAATTACCCGATGTCGCGCATCTACACGGGCACGGACGAGCTTCTGGAGCTGGCGAAGCTGTGGGAGGAGCATCTCAACACCTGCTTCCCCGCGGTGCCGATCTTCTTCTACAACCAGATGGACGGCCGCGGTCCCATCTCCATCCGAGACTCCTTCCGGGAGCACTTCGACACTATCCGCTACTGGGCGAGCGTAGGCAAGCCGTGCGAGATCAACGACCCACACCAGTGGGGGCTCCGCTACGCCAGCGACGACATGCAGGTGACCGATCACGTCCTGTGTGGCCTGATGGCGCTGAAACTGGGGATCAAGCAGTACGTGATGCAGATGATGTTTGAGCTTCCGCCGGAGATCTCCGCGCTGGACGACCTGGCGAAGATGAAAGCGGCCTTCGAGCTGATCGAGCCGCTGACACGCCACTTCGACTTCAAGATCATCCGGCAGACCCGCTCCGGGTTGCCCAGCTTCCCGCCCGACCTGCACCAGGCCAAGGGCCACCTCGCCTTCGGCATCTACACTCAACTCTTCCTGGAGCCGGAGATCCTGCACGTCGTCACCCACTCCGAGGCCCACCATGAGGCAAAGGCCGAGGACATCATCGAGTCGTGCCAGATCACCAAGCAGGTGTGCTGGGACTTCGCCAAGGGGCACGTACCGAACGTCTGGGCGGACCCGTGGGTGCGAGAGCGGATCGCAGAGTTGAAGAAAACCAGCATGTACAACGTGCTGCACGGCGCGATCCTGGGCGGATACGACGGGCCGGTGACGGTGGACAACTTCTTTGACTGGGCGAAGGAGCCGAGCGAAGACCCCGTGCGCAACTACGAGACGATGCTGCTCTCTTTCGCGGATGAGAGCTCCTACCCAACGGGGATCTGCGGCGTCATCAGCCCCGACGCCCTAGAGCTGGCGCTGCAGATCGGCCTGTACCAGGGGCCGCACATCACCGTAGCCGATCGGCGCTACGAGATGGCGGGCAAGTGCCGGACCCAGGTGGTCGACGGGGCATGTCGCATCGACGAGTGGAACGGTATTCCGGTCAAGGACGAGATCGCCCGGGTCGGCCTGGTCCGGCAGACCTACCCATGGTACTTCGACAAGACGATATCCGTTGCCGACGACCAGAGCTACATCACGGAGACAGAGGACGAGGAGGAGGAGACCATCGACAAGGAGGCGCTCGGCGGCAAGAACGTCGGGCAGATCCAGGCTCGCGTGAAGCAGGTGCTGGTAGTGGATTTCGGCTCCACCTTCACGAAAGTGGGCCTCTTCGATACGAAGAACGAGTCGTTCTCCCTCCGATACGTGCCCACCACGGTCGACGACATCCGCATCGGGCTGGCCAATGGGATGGGTGTGCTGCCGGCCTGCCGCGAGCGTGGCAACTGGAAGCCGCTCGAAGAGGCGATGAGCAGGTATGAGATCCGACTGCCATGCTCCAGTGCCAAGGGCGGCCTGAAGATGGTCACGGTCTCGCTCACCAGGGAGGAGTCGGGGTTTGCGGCCGAGCTTGCTGCACTCACCGCGGGTGCCAAGCTGCTGGCCAGCTACGACGGCAAGCTCACCTCCGAGCAGGCTCGCGCGATCTACGAGGTCGACCAGCCGGAGATCGTGCTGATCGCCGGCGGCGTGGACGACGGCGGCGATACCGAGACCCAGCTCCACAATGCCCGGCTTCTCGCCGAAAACGCGAGGCATGCTACCTACACGAAGTACGGGGTCCCGGTCATCTACGCCGGAAACCAGGACATCCACGAGCGGATAGAGAACATCTTCCACTGGCACAACGTCGACATACGGGTCACCGAGAACGTGATGCCGGAGGTGAACCGGTTCAGCATCGAGGCGGTCAACGAGACTATCCGAGAGCTGTTCCAGCGGGTGATCATCCGCGGCAAGGGGTTCGACGTCGTAGAGGAGTACATGGATGCCCCCTTCATCCCCACGCCGCGTGCAGCGTTCCGGGGCATCAACCTGCTCGCCCACGGACACGGTAACGAGCCGGGTCTGGGGAACATCATGGCACTCGACATCGGGGGCGCCACGACCGACTTCTTCTCCAACGTCTCGGACAACCCACTGTACGTCTACCAGGGGTCGGACAACTCCAAGCGGGTCAAGCGCCCCATCCTCAAGACGCCCAACACACCGCTTGCCTTCCGCCGTGTGGAGGGCAAGTACGGCCTCAGCTACAACGCCGAGAACCTGAAGGAGCTTGAGCGCTTCAAGAACGGCGAGATGCAGCTCGAGCTGTCGCGGTACCTCAGCGGCTGCTTCCCGGACGCATTCTGGCCGGGGGCGAGCCAGTTCTCGCGGTTCCTGTTCTCTCGCAACAGCCATGTCGAGGTGGACCTCGACAGTTACCTGAACTTCCTCTCCTCGAACCCGCACGTCATGCCGGACACGGCGCTGGAGAACAGCGCGCGCTCGTGGCTCGCGCGGGAGATCCTGGCCACCGCCACGCGGAAGCACGCCGGGTACGTCGAGGAGACGGAGACCTACTTCCTGCAGTATGGCGTCAACATGCTGAACCAGCCGGTGACAGTCGTCCTGATTGGAGGCACCGTCTACCACAAGTGCCAGGAGAAGGCCACCGGCTACCTGGACGACCTGGCGCTGATCGCATCGGGCGTCCTGTACGACCCGGGCGAGCCTGGTGTGCTGCGGCCCAACGGCGATGTGCTGATGGATGCCCAGTACCTGGTCAGCATCCTAGGCGGCCTGTACGGGAGGGTGAACCCCGAGCAGGCGCTGCGCGTCATGAAGCGGGAACTGATCCGGCTCGACGTGCCAAGGCGCGCGAACGTCGGCGCTAGGAGGTAGGAAGGAGCCGGGAGGTGCACGAAGTGAAGCCGAGAATGGCGGTGCTGGGGGCGGGGAACGGAGCACACGCCTTCGCGGGCGACCTGGGGAAGCGAGGGTATCCCGTGCGCCTGTACAACAAGTTTGCCCACGAGATAGTGCACCTGCAGGCAGCGGGCGGCGTGCGGCTCGAGGAGGCCATCGACGGGTTCGGCCCGCTGGAGATGGTGACGACCGACATCGAGCCGGCCATCTCGGAGGCGGACATAATCCTCGTGGTCGTGCCGGCCATCGCTCACGCCCCAATGGCAGAGGTGTGTGCCCCGTACCTGCGAGACGGGCAGATCGTCGTGCTGAACCCGGGTAGGACCGGAGGTGCAATGGAGTTCCGGCAGGTCCTGCGGAGCAAGGGAGTCACAAGCAAGGTCCTGGTGGCGGAGGCGCAGACCCTCCTGTACACCTGCCGGCTTTCGGGTCCCGCCTCTGTTAGGGTCACAACGGTCAAGCGCCAGGTTGCCCTGGCCGCGCTGCCTGCCAGCGACACACCCCACGTCCTTGCGGCGCTAAACCCCATTTACCCGCAGTTTGTCCCAGCACAGGACGTGATCGAAACGGGCCTGGACAATATCGGCGCGGTCTTCCATCCAGGCACCGTCATCCTAAGCGCGGCGCGAATCGAGTCCGGGGTAGCGTTCGAGTTCTACCGGGACATGACGCCCGCTGTGGTGAGGCTGCTGGAGGCGGTGGACGAGGAGCGGCTCGCGACGGCGCAGGCCTACGGGGTGCAGGCGACCTCCGCCTCGGAGTGGCTCGGACTGAGCTACGACGGCATCGAGGGAGAGACCCTGTACGAGCGGCTTCACAGCAACCCCGCCTATGCCGGCATCTCCGCACCCAGCTCACTCGAGACCCGCTACGTGCTGGAGGACGTACCGACCGGTCTCGTGCCGATCGCGTCCTTCGGCCGGCTGGCGGGACTGGAGATGCCCGCGATCGGCGGGTTGGTGGACGTGGCGTGCGCCATGTACCGCCGCGATTTCTGGAGGGAGGGGAGGAATGCCCGGCGGCTGGGTGTCGCCGGCCTCAGTGTGACCGAAGCGAAGGCGCTGATCCGCGACGACGGGCTCGCTGTGGGGGCAGGCCAGCAGCCTGCCGTGACATGACCAAAGGTTGCACATGTAGGAGGGATTATCATGGCTGACAGAAAGACCTACTGGGAAAAGCGACTAACCAGGCGCGATGCCCTGCGAGCGCTGGGCTTGGCGGGCCTCGCGGGGGTCGCAGCGGCCTGCAGCTCAGCGCCAGCAACCAGCCCCACAGTGGCTCCTGCGGGCGGGTCTGCTTCCGGCGCGTCGGCTCCCACCGCGGTACCCCAGGCAAGCGCAGGCGCATCGACCTCGGCTAACAACACCACGTTGACGGTAGCTCTCGCGCGTGCGCCTGTGACCCTCGATCCGGCCGACCACAGCAACCGGGAATCCGAGACCGTCATTCGAAACATGTACGACGGTCTGTTCACCCGCGACCACGCGAGCGGTGCCCACCTCGAGATAGCCGAGTCCGCCAAGTGGCTCGATCCCAAGACCCTGCAATTGAAGATCCGCCCTGGCATCAAGTTTCATGATGGTAGCCTGCTCACGGCGGACGACGTGGTGTTCACCTTTCAGCGGATCATCAAGGACAACGGCATCGAGTATCCTAAGCCTCACACCTCCCCCCGCAAGGGGCTGGTCGCGCCTCTCCTTTCCATCGAGAAGGCTGACGACTCGACCGCCGTGATGCACTTTCGCGGCCCCTGGCCGTCGGCGTTCCAGCAGCTCGTCCAACAGCAGATTGTCTCCAAGGCCTATGTCGAGAAGAATGGCACCAAGGGTCTCGTTGAGAAGCCGATGGGCGCTGGTCCCTTCAAGTTCGTCTCGGCTACCAGTGGCCTCGAGGAAGTCGTAATGGAGCGCTTTGCCGGCTACTGGGGTGGCGCTCCCGACCTCCCACCGGCCGGCCCCGCTCAGGTCCAGCGCGCGGTCTTCCGGGTGATCCCGGAAACGTCGACCCGCGTCGCGGCCCTCCTGTCGGGCGAGGTAGACATCATCACCGAGGTGCCGGCGGACCTGCTCGACACTCTCAAGGCCAAGCAGGGTATCCAGGTTAAGACTGTGGCGGGTACGCGTCCGCTGTGGATGGAAATGAACGTCAATCAGGAGCCATTCAAGGACGTTCGGGTCCGCCAGGCGCTCAACTACTCCGTCGACAAGGACCTGATCGTCAAGAAGGTGTACAGTGGCATGGCCCAGCCGCTGGGCGGCCCGCTCTCCCCGCTGAACAACTTCGCCGATCCGAGCTTGAAGCCCTACCCATACGACAAGAACAAGGCGCTGGCCTTGCTCAAAGAGGCTGGCTGGGTGCCCGGTCCCAACGGCATTCTTGCGAAAGACGGTAAGACGTTCACCTTCGTTATGGACACGATCCAGACCATCCGTCCCCTCGCGGAAGCGGTCTCCGCGATGCTCCGCGACGTCGGGATTGACTCCAGCGTCCGCGTCTGGGAGTACGGAGTGGTCGTGCCTCAGCTGCTTGCCGGTGAGCGCCAGGCCTACGTGGGCGATTGGGGCGACGCTGCCTTCGACCCTGTGGGCCACATGGAAGCGAAGTGGGCGACTTACAAGAAGGGCTCGGCCTACGGGCGCGGGAACTTCTCCGGCTACTCCAACGCACGCGTCGACCAACTCATTGGGGACGGCGAGATCGAGCCCGACGAGGCGAAGCGTCACACCATCTACAACGAGGCGCAGAAGCTGATCTACGACGAGGCGCCGGCGGTGTTCCTGGTGCTGCCGCAAGCCATCGAGGCAGCCTCAGCCCGCGTCCAGAACTGGGAACCGGCGGCCGACAGCCGCGAGAACCTGCACGACGTAAGCGTGAAGTAGGCCAGGCCAGTCACAAGGATGGTTGAGCGAACCACGGAGGCACGGAGACTACGGAGTCCTCTCCGGCCCTCTCAGTGGACTTCGTGCCTCTGTGGTGAGGTGGGTAGGGCAGGGCGATGAGAGCGATCAAGATCTTTGAGAGGGTGCTGGCCACGATACCGGTCATGGTGGGTGTGGCCGTCGTCGTCTTCTTCTTCATACGGCTCACTCCGGGCGACCCCGTCGACATAATGATGGGCAGGGGCGGCGCCGTCTCGGCCGGCCAGATGGAAGAGCTTCGCCACCAGTTCCATCTGGACGAGCCGATCACGATGCAGCTCTGGTACTTCCTCAGCGATGCCGCGCGGGGCGACCTGGGCTACTCGTACATCCGGAACAAGCCGGTAGTCGACCTGCTGGCCGAGCGGCTCCCTGCGACCGTCGAGATGACGATCGGCGCCCTCATAGTCAGCCTGATCATCGGCCTCCCGATCGGTATCATCTCGGCCATCCGCCAGAACTCCGTTGTCGACCGGCTGAGTATGGCCGGTGCCTTTTTGGGGATCTCGATGCCCGGTTTCTGGCTCGGCATCCTTCTCATACTGTTCTTTGCCGTTCGCCTACAGTGGCTTCCCGCTGATGGCCGCCTCAGCTACGACGTTCACCTTCGGCAAGTGACGGGTTTGTACGTATTGGATAGCGTAATCACCGGCAACGGAGCTGCCCTGTGGGACAGTCTGAAGCACCTCTTGCTCCCGTCGATCACCCTGGGGGCCGGAGTCGCCGCCATTGTCGCCCGGGTCCTGCGATCCACCATGCTCGAGGTGCTTCGGAGCGACTACATCAGGCTGGCCCGTGCGAAAGGCGCCAGCGAGTGGATCGTGATCATGAAGCATTGCCTGCGCAACGCCTTGATACCTACCGTCACGGTGGTCGGCCTTCAGATCGGCGTGCTACTGGGGGGCAACATGATCGTGGAGACGGTCTTCAGCTGGCCCGGGCTCGGCCGCCTCGTCGTCGATGCGATCTTCAACCGTGACTTTCCGCTCATCCAGGGCGCGGTTATGGTCTATGCCTTCACCTTCGTGCTGGTTAATCTGGCTGTCGACGTCCTCTATACCTACCTGAATCCCCGCATCTCGCTGTAGCGGCAACGGGGGGAGTGTGCGATGGCGGTGCAAGCGGAAACCCGGAGACCGGCGGGCTGGGGCTACGCCTGGCGCATCCGGCTGATGCTCTGGCGGCGGGGGCTCGCGGAGCTCATGGCCGAGCTATGGCAGCGGCCGATAACCCTGGTCGGGGGTGTCATCGTGCTGCTCTTCGTCCTCGCGGCGCTCTTTGCGGGCTCGATCACCGCTCACGACCCCACGCGTGGCAGCCTGCTGATGCGGTTTGACCCCCCAGCCTGGGAAACCGGCGGCAGCTGGGACTACCCGCTGGGGACCGACGACCAGGGGCGCGACCTCCTGACGCGGATCATCTATGGGGCCCGCCTGTCGCTGCTCGTCGGCGTGCTGAGCGTGGCCGTCTCGGTCTTCGTCGGAGCAGTCCTCGGGGCGCTGAGCGGCTACTACCGTGGGTGGTTGGACGAGGCGCTCTCGCGTTTTGCAGACCTGTTGCTGGCTTTCCCCTTCCTGATCTTCGCCATCGGCATGATGGCGTTCCTGGGGCCGGGCTTCGGCAACCTCGTCCTCGCGCTCTCCTTCAAGGGATGGGTGGAGTTCTTCCGACTGGTACGCGGCGAGACGCTCGGGGAGAAGTACAAGGAGTACGTGGAGGCCGCGCGCGTCTCGGGGCGGGGCGATCTCGCTATCATGGCTTCCGAGATCCTGCCCAACATCGTCCAGTCGGTGTTCGTGCTAGCTACCCTGCGCCTCGGCTACATGATCATCATGGAGGCGAGCCTCAGCTTTCTCGGCCTGGGCATCCAGCCTCCGGACCCCGCGTGGGGCTCGATGGTGGCCAACGGACGCGACTACCTGCTCAAGGCGTGGTGGGTGTCGACCTTCCCCGGGCTCGCGATCCTAGTGCTGGTAGTGTCCATCAACTTGTTCGGCGAAGGCCTGCGCGATATTCTCGATCCTCGACTCAAGGTGGAGTAGCGAACAGTGGGCGCTAACGGCCGGCTTCTCGAAATCAAGGACCTGACGACCGTCTTTCCCACCCGGCGCGGGTTGGTGCCGGCCGTATCCGGCGTCAGCCTCTCCGTGGATCGAGGCGAGATCCTGGGCGTAGTCGGGGAGTCGGGCTGCGGAAAGAGCGTCACGATGCTCTCCATCCTGCGGCTGATCTCCTCGCCAGGGCGGATAGCTTCCGGCCAGGTCCTGTTCCAGGGACGCGACCTGCTTGGCCTGCCGGGTCACGAGATGCGCGGCGTCAGGGGCAAAGAGATCGCCATGGTGTTCCAGGATCCCCAGACCACGATGAACCCGGCCTTCACGGTGGGAGAGCAGATCAGGGAATCGCTGCGGATACACCACATCATGGACGGGGGTGGGGGGATCTGGCCGCTGGGGAGCTCCGTGGCCAGGGCGGAGAAGGATCGGGTGTGCCAGTTGCTGGCGGAGGTAGGTATCTCCTCGCCGGCCGACCGGTTCAACGAGTACCCGTACCAGTTCAGCGGGGGAATGCAGCAGCGTGCCCTGATCGCCATCGCCCTCGCCTGCCAGCCGCAGCTGCTGCTGGCCGACGAGCCCACCACTTCGTTGGACGTGACCATACAGGCGCAGATCATGGATCTTCTGCGGCGCATCAACCAGGATCGCGGGGTGGCCATCGTCCTGGTGACCCACAACCTGGACCTTGCCAGTGAGTTCTGTGGGCGGATAGCTGTTATGTACGCGGGCCGGGTAGTGGAGACGGGAGCTGTGGACGACATCATCGATTCGCCGCGACACCCCTACACCCGAGGGCTGCTCTCCTGCATACCGCGCATTTCGTCCCGGCGGACGCGCATTGAGCCGATACCCGGTAATGTGCCGGATCTCGCCGCGCTCGGCCCCGGCTGCGCGTTCGCCCCTCGCTGCGGCCAGGCGCGGCCGGACTGCGAGGCGGGCCCCGTTCCTTTGTTTACGGTCGGACCCGGCCACCTTTCCCGCTGCGTGCTCCATGCGAGCCGCCGGCAGGACGGATGGTCGTGGTTGGACACTCTTTCCGGTGAGATGACCTGATGCAGAATGGCGTTCCACTGGTCGAAGCCCGCGACACGGTCAAGCACTTCGTGATACGGCAGGGAATCCTGGCGCGGATGCTCGCCGGTGCCCACGACACGGTCGTGCGGGCTGTGGACGGGGTCAGCCTCAAGATCTGGCCGGGAGAGACGGTCGGCCTCGTCGGCGAGAGTGGATGCGGCAAAACGACCTTCGGCCGCGTCATAGCACAGCTGTACCAGCCGACATCCGGAGAGGTGCTTTTCAACGGCAGGCCGATCGTCAAGGGGAGGGTGCAGGGCGAGGTGGGCGGTGGCCAGATGGACGATCTCAGCTTCTACCGTGTCGCCCAGATCATCTTCCAGAACCCGTACGCCTCTCTGAACCCGAGGAAGACGGTCCGCGAAATCGTATCCGTGCCGCTGCGCAGCCGCGGCGTGAAGGACATCCGTGAGCAGGAGGAGATCATAGTCGGTCTTCTCCAGCGGGTCGGTCTCAGTCCGCGGCACCTGGACCAGTATCCTCACCAGTTCTCGGGCGGACAGCGACAGAGGATCGGCATCGCCCGCGCCATCGCCATGCAGCCCCGGTTCATCGTCGCCGACGAGCCGGTCTCGTCGCTGGACGTCTCGGTCCAGGCCCAGGTGATCAACCTGCTGGAGGAGCTCCAGGAGGAGTACCATCTGACATACCTGTTCATTGCCCACGACCTCAGCCTGATCCACCACATCAGCGATCGCGTGGCTGCCATGTACCTGGGGCGAGTCGTGGAGGAGGGGCCGACGGACGACCTGTACGCCAACCCGCTGCACCCCTATACCCAGGCGCTGCTGGCGGCCATCCCGTCCATGGACAGGGCGGTGCGCCGGAAGCGCTTCATCCTGTCCGGCACTGTGCCGAGCCCCATCGATCCGCCGAGCGGTTGCCATTTCCATCCCCGATGCTTTGCGCGGGACCGGAGCAGCTGCAGCGAGCAGGAGCCGCCGTTCTTTCAGGTCGGCAGCCAGCGGGTGGCCTGCTGGCGCTACGAGGGCCATCCTCTCGCTTCGAGTGAGAGCTCTAAGCAGTTGGCCTGAGATCGCGTGCACAATCCGTCGTCATGCCCGCGAAGGCGGGCATCCAGGGTCTTCTCCGCACGGTAGTGTCCTGGACCCCCGCTTTCGCGGGGGTGACGAAGGGCAGACTATCTGGGGCCAACTGCCTAGAGGAAACGGAAAGTGAGAGTGCTCCACCTTCACGGGAGTCACTATCAAATGGGCCTTCAGCATGGCCGGCAACTGCTGGACCTGCGTCCCTTGATCGTCGAGACGGCCGAGAAACGTTTGGCGGCGCTGGGGGGCTTCGCTGCCGGCACTTTGCTTAGCGAGCTAGAGAAGGTGTGGGCTCTCAAGGCCCGCTCCACACTTGAAATGCTGGCCGGCATAGCCGAGGGGCTGGGGATGGATGCGGCTCTCCTGTCCAGGTATGCCGCCGCTTCCTATCTTGAGGACAGGCTGAGGGATAGCTCAGGGACCGAGGGGTGCACCGTGTGGGCTGCCTCTGGTGCCGCCACTGCCGATGGCGCACCCATCCTCACCAAGAACCGCGACTTCAACTCGGCGCATCTGGTCCTTCAAACCCTGGCTCTCGCGACACCTCAAGACGGCTATCGATACCTCTACGTGACCGGCGCGGGGAGTCCGGGTGTCTACAGTTCCGGCATGAACGAGGAGGGCCTGGCCGTCGCGGATACCTACGTGCCATGCTCGGACAACGGTCCCGGGCTGGCGCGCTACACCCTGATGATGGATCTGCTCGAGCATCACAGCAGCGTGGCTTCGGCTCTCGACTACCTCAAGTCGGTGCCGCGCATGGGGCCGGGGAACCTCGTTCTCGCAGATGCGGGCGGGGAGATGGCCGTGTTTGAGGTCGGTCACAGCCATTGGGGAGTGGTTCCGGCGACCAACGGCCTGGTGGTAGCCACCAATCACTTCGTCACGCCGGTTCTGAGTGAGTACAGTGCGAGGCGTATGCGGGGGGGCACTGACGGTGAGAGCAAGGCTCGACACCGGTCCGCCTGTGGATGGCTCAGAGATACTTGGGGAAGAATCGATGGGGACGAAGCCAGGCGGATCATGTCCCACCACGCGGATATCGAGGGAGGAATCTGTCGTCACGACACCGGCGATGGCGGCAGCACTATTTCCAACGTGATCTTCTTCCCTGCGGAGCGTAGCCTCTTGTTCTGCAACGGCAGACCGTGCGAGGGTAGTTACACCCGCCACTCGCTGTAGATCCCGGTCCCGCGGTATCAACTCTGCCCAGTTCGTCCGCTTCACCACTCCTCGTAGCTGATTGGGAACGGAGCCACTTGATCCAGTAGTCGTCTGGGGTTCTCCTCTTGGCTCGACTGCGGAAACCCGACTGCAGCTCTCTTCGGTGCAGAACGGCCTGTCAAGACTGTTTGCGCCATCTGAAACCGATCATACATCATTATGCCGCCTGCAAGTAGGGCTCTTGCACCCGCGCCGCTGGATGCCAAGGGGTGCTATGATAGGCCGTCGTAGGTGGTGCCGCATGGGACCCCTCTGGGTTTCAGAGGGCTTATCGGCGCGGAGGGAAGATTGAAGACTCACCTGGGAACTGTCTCGAGTCCGGCGATCCTGGTGCTGGCGCTGCTGTCCTCGCTCCTGCTCGCCTCCTCAGCTGATGCCGCGCCGCAGCCCCCGTACTTCCAGCACTTCGACGTGGAGATCGCCCTCCAGCAGAACGGCGACTTCATCGTCACTGAGAGCCAGACGGTAGCCTTCGGCTCGCAGAGCGCGCACCACGGCTTCCGGGTCATTCCGATGGATCGCGTCGAGCGGATCACCGACGTCACCGTTTCGGAGCAGAGGCTCCAGTACCAGCAGGCCGGCGCCGCATCCGGTCTTCAGGTGAAGCGCGATGGGGATACCACCGAGGTCTCGCTGCAGCTCGGCAGCTCCAACCAGGAGGCCCCCAACAGCTACAAGGTGGAGCAGAAAGGCGGCAACCTGAACGTCGACTGGTGGTTCCCGCCCACGGCCAACGCCGCACGCTCCTTCACCCTCCGCTATCGCGTCGTTGGTGGGCTTCGCTACTACCCCGGCGGCGACCAGTTGTACTGGAAGGCCGTCTACGCCGACCGGCCCCTTCCGGTGGACTCATCCCAGGTGGCGGTGCGCTTCCCCGCCGACCTGCCGCCCGACAAGGTAAAGATGGCCTCTTATCCGGAGCAACTCGGTGTCCAGGGAAGGCTGTCCGACGCCCGCACAGCCGTCTTCGAGGCGCGGGGCCTGCCTGCCGAGACGGGGCTGGAGGTCCGCGTGCAGTTCCCCCATGGCCTGGTCGCGGGCCAATCTCCCTCCTGGCAGGCCGGGGCGGACCAAGCGGACTGGTTCCGGGATACCGTTAAGCCGCCGCTGAACGTCTTACTGGCTCTGCTGTCGCTGCTGATGCTGGTGCTGGGGACGCTCTGGATCGCCATGCGCTGGTACTCCCGGGGTAGGGATCCGGCGGTGAGGGGCGCGCCGGCGCTGCTGTCGGAGCCGCCCGGGGATCTGCCGCCCGGCGTTGCCGGCACCCTGGTGGACGAGAGGGCCGGCGTCCAGGACGTCGTCGCCACCCTGGTCGATATGGCCAGGCGGGGTCTGCTCCGGATAGTCGAGGAAGGCCCATCAAGCGGTGGCAATGGCAAGCGGGAGTTCCGGCTGAAGAAGCTGCGCGAGGAGCCCGACGATCTGCGGGGTTACGAGCGGCTGATATTCCGCTACCTTTTCGCGGGCGGCCGGTCGGTCCGGTTCGACGATCTGAAGTCGAGGTTCCTGAAGTCGATCCCCGAGGTGCAGGACCGGCTGTACCAGGAGGTCGTTGGAGCGGGACTGTTTCAGGCCAACCCCAGGTCCGTGCGCAACCGCTACCTGATCATCGGCGGCGTCGCCATGGGGGTGGGATTCGGCATCTCCATGTTCGCTTTTGGCTTCGTGGACGTGCTGGAGATGGGTTGGGCGCCGTTCGTGGCGTTGGGCCTGCTCGGCGCGGTCCAGATGGTTGCAGCTGTCGGGATGCCCAGGAGAAGCGCCATGGGTGCCCTGGAGGCCGCCCGGTGGAGGGCCTTCGCCCGCTACCTCAAGCAGCACCAATCGACGGAGGAGGTGACCTCGCGCCTGGATCGCTTCGACCCCTATCTGCCCTATGCCGTGGCGCTCGGGGCAGAGAAGGAGTGGGTCAAGAAGTTCGCCGAGGCGGGTGCGCCCGCGCCCGGGTGGTACGAGAGCTATCACACGCCGGGCTGGGGCCGGGGGCCGGTGATCCACCCCATGGGAGACTCCTCGCGAGGAGACGCGCTCGGCGACCTTGCCGGGGCTGGGCGTGGCCTTCAGGAGTTGAGCGATGGCGGAGCTTTGAGCCTCCAGAGCCTGAGCGACGGACTCGTCGACATGCTGAACAGCGCGTCCCGCAACATGGCCACCGGCAGCAGCCGCGGTAGCGGCGGCTGGAGCGGTGGCGGCGGTGGTGGAGGCGGCGGCGGTGGAGGCGGTAGTGGAGGGTTCAACTGATGGGTGCCAGCTATAGCGGCGGTCGAATGTTGGGTACGGCTCTCCTGGCCATGGGGGTGGTCCTGGCGCTGCTCGGCGTCGCCTGGATGGTAGCCAACGCCGCCGCCGGCATTCTGGAGCCCGGCGGCTTCGTTCTGGGGCTGATCTTCCTCTCCGTCTTCGTGGTGCCGATGGTGCTGGCGGGGCTGTTTCTGCGGAGGCGAGGGGCGGCGGAGGAGCTCGACGCGGCTGCCTTCGAACAGCGGCGCAGGCTGTTCGAGCGGGACAAGATCTTCCGCCAGTTGCTGCAGCGCGAGTCCCATTTGGCGGGTGACCTGCTGGGAAACATGGCCTCGAGGTCGGAAGGGGAGATCAGAGAGTCCCTGCAACAGGCCCGGCTTGCCCTGGCCGGGTTGGAGGAGGCGGCGTCGGAGCCGGTGAGGGAGGCCGTCTGGCTGGATGCCGCGCCGCTGGACCCACGCGACGCGCGAAACGTGGCTCGGTACGACGATCTGCTGCTGGCGGGGATCCGCCGGATCCGGGAATCGGCCGGCGGGGGACAACGCCCGGATGCCGCGACGGCTCAGGAACTGCTGGGGTTGGCCCGCTCGGCGCAGCGACAGTTCGCCCTGCGGCAGGATCTGGTGCTTCGGGGGCGGAGCCTCCCGGCCTCGAGCCCGCTTCACCTGCTGAAGGGTGAGGTTCCCGAGCGCGGCAAGATAACGCCCGAGTCGCTGCGGCCGGGCGCCGCGGTCAGCATGGGGGCCGACGACTACCTGGTGACGGCCCGCCTCACCTACTTTGCCGAGGGGCGGGAGTGGTACGCCCTCGCGCTGAGGGGCGAGGATGGCGAGCGGCGACTACAGGTGGAGCCGGGGGCGGATGCGATCCTCTTCATGGAGCCGGCGAAGGCCGACCGCCTGCCGGGGAAGGTGGAGGAAAGCGGCACCGCCAGCGTATCCGTGGACGGCCTGGGGTCCGGGGCGGAGGGGGTGGTGGTGGACTACCGGCGGACGCGCGGAGAGGATGGCCTCTCAGGTTGGTGGGAGCGATGGCCGGAGGGCGAGCGGGCCTACGCAGGCCGGCGGATAGGGCTGAACGAGCTGCAGCTCTGGCCGGCGGCCGTCGGCGGCGAAGGGTAGGGTCTGGCAGATCACATCGTCCGACTCTCAGTTCGGGCGCCCGTGGAACGAGCTGCGTCTCGCTCATCCCCAGTATTGCACGAGGAACCAGTTCTTGGGTAGGCGGCTGCCAGCCGCCGCTCGCCTACCAGGTCAGGGCCTCATTCTGGATGCGCCAGCCCACTACTGCTTGCGGAGAAATCGGGTTACCCGCCACTGCCAGGTGGGCTCGACGATGGGCGCGGTGGTCACGACATCGACCCGCTGCGTCTGTGCTCCGAGCTTCAATGTGATCGCCCCGACCTTCGCTCCGGCAGGGAGCGGCGCTTGAACGGCATCGAGCTGCACGCTCGTCTCAAGCTTCGTCCCGGGCCAAACGAGCATCTCGACATCCTGGGTGGGGACAACCTCGACCGGATTTCCCCAGGCCGGCGTGAGCGTCGCAATGACATCCGTGCGGCTCAGGACCTTCGTCTGGCGGAAGCTCGCGGCCACCGCCTGCGTTAAGGCGCTCGTTGCATCCAGCGCGTTGCCGAGCTTATCCTGGCCCAGTACCGCAGCATAAATCTCCATGGGCTTTCCAGCCACCTGCTGGGTTGAGGCTGAGACAAAGCATCCTCCGGCTTCGTCGGTCGAGCCGGTCTTGATGCCGATGTTTCCATCCTTTCCCAATATCGAGTTGACGTTGTGGACGGCCCCGGCAACGGGGAGGGTCGCCTGGGCCATGGCAACCGTCTGGCGAAAGACCGGCTTGTCCATTGCCAGCGCACCGACGATCAGCAGATCGGACGGGGTTGAGACGGTCTTGGCTGAGAAGCCACTCGCATCGTCATAATGGGTGTGGGCCATGCCCAACTGGGCAGCCCTGGCATTCATCTTCGCGATGAACGCCTCCTTCGATCCCGCGTCCCACTTCGCCAGCAGGTCGGCAGCATTGTTCCCAGACGGGAGAAGAAGCGCTTGAAGAAGCTGAAGCTCGCTGAGCTTCTCACCCGCCATCACTGGGACGACCGATTGATCTTGACTGACATCCTTCTGGTAGTCCGCGACATCCTGCGGGGTGATGGTCACCTCCGGGCCTGGCTGTCCCGGGGCGAGCGGATGATCCTCTAGGATAAGGAGCGCCGTCATGATCTTGGCCGTGCTGGCGATTGGACGCGGCGCCTCATCGCCGTGGGCTCCCAGGAAGCCATAGCCCGTGGCCGAAGCGGCCGCACTGCCCGTGCTCGGCCACGGTAGATTCGGCGTTGTCCCGATCTGTCGCTCGGCCTGCAACTGGGGATGAACCGCCACGGCAGGAAGCGGACGCGAATATTGGCTCGCGAGAAAGCCTCCGGCCGCCAACACGAGTACCAGTGCGACGACCCATATCAGTGGCACCAAACTGCTCAGTCTTGAAGGTCTCAGCTGCATTATGCTCTCCTGGGGCGCTATGGGTCCGCCAAGCATAGCCCTCGCAGCGGCATCCAGGCAAGGAGGACTTAGGTCCTAGAAGACGGTCCGAAAAGGAGGCGCTGAACTTACAAGCTGCAGTAGTACAATTCGGTCGATCGAGCGCCGGCAGAGCAAGAGAGGAGCGTTCAGGTGGAGATAGGCTTCATAGGACTCGGCACCATGGGCAACCGGATGGTGGCCAACCTGATCAAGGCCGGACACCAGGTTTGGGCCCACGACATAAGCGCGGTCGCCCTCGCTCGGGCTGTAGAACTTGGGGCCACCGCCTGCCACAGCGCCCGCGAAGCCTCCCAGGGGCGGGACGCGGTCATTCTGTCCCTGACCTCTCCTGCGGTGGTGGAACAGGTGGCCCTCGGGCCCGAGGGGGTCCTGGCGGCCTCGCCGGCCCCGGCGCTGTTGATCGACACCAGCAGTAGCCTGCCCGCAGTCACCAAGCGCATCGCCGCCGTAGCTCAGGCAAAGGGGTGTCAGATGGTGGATGCGCCGGTCTCCGGAGGCCCCGAGGGTGCCGCTGCAGCCACTCTCAGCATCATGGTAGGGGCCTCGCCCGAAACCTTCGAGCGAGTACTACCCCTTCTGAGGCTGCTGGGCAAGGATATCTTCCGGATCGGGGACGTCGGGGCGGGCCACGCGATGAAGCTGGTCAACAACATCCTGGGAGGGGTGGGCATGGCGGCCATCGCCGAGGCGTTGATGTTGGGCACCCTCGCGGGGATCGAGCCGAAGACGATCTTCGAGGTGGTCTCGGCGAGCACCGGCAACAGCAAGTGCTTCCAGAACCGGGCGCCCAGGGTGCTCAAGGGCAACTTCGAGCCAGGTTTCGCCGTGGACCTGATGCACAAGGACCTGGACCTGGCCACCCAGCTAGGAAGGGAGCTGGGCATGCCGATGCCGATAGTGAATGCTGCCCGCGAGATATACCAGACGGCGAAGGCCCAGGGGCTGGGCCAGAAGGACTTCGGCGCCCTGGCGGTGGTGCTGGAGCGGCTCATGGGTGTCGAGATCCGGGACCGGCAGTGAGGCCGGTGGTTCAAGTCCACTCGCCCCGACCACACAAGCGAGCCCGCCGGAGGTCTCCGGC
>JAJZQR010000428.1 GCA_021806765.1 Chloroflexota bacterium
AAAAAAGAGTCTCCGAGTCGGTAGCCTCGCGGCTCACGCCTTAGCCGGCGATGGCGCTAGAAGACTCATCCTTGCTCAGGTCAATCGACCGGAGCCGCTGGTCGGCTCTCTCTACCCAGGGTCCGATAGATCCATCGAGGGCTTCATTGGTCCGGGGCATCCGCGTCTGAAGATCGATGCCACTTGTGATTTCAAGAGCCCAGTGGAGTTCCCTAGAGGTACAACTCCGGTGATTGGAGGCCGAACTATCTGTCCCGAGGTGCTTGTTCGCGCTCTCGGCCTATCCGCTCTCTACAACGTCGAGTCCCGCCGCCAACCCGCTGAACGGCTGGAGGAGGACTTTCCCTGGTGATGGTTCTGCGAGCTGAGGCTGGAAGCCCCGACCCTCACTTGACCATCACCGTTTCCGTGGAGCGGATTGGGGCCTCAGCCTTCCAAGAGTTGCTTGCCCGGCTGAGTTCCAGCTTCTGCGTGGCCGTGGGTGGAAGCCTGAGGCTGCCGGGTCATCGATCGGGAAGATGTCCTCTACGGCATGGCTTCTGGCGCCGGGGGTGCTGCGGTTCCTGGACATGTGCTTTGCTGTCCTCGACAGCGAGCGGGGTCCACTTCTGACCTCAAAGGCTAACCTGAGCATCCCTCCCGTAAAGGGCGGGAGAGCCCAAGGTCGCGGTTTTCGACGTTGCCAAGCGGCATGCGTCATGCGATGCTGGTCGGGCCGGACTCCTCCTGTGTAATACTTTGGCTGCAAGCGAATGGGAGGTGACTGCTGTGCAACGTATGCTGGGGCGCGCAGAGTACGTGGCCTATTGGACATTGCTCGGAGCGTTGGCATTGCTACTCTGGATTCGCGTTGGCGAGCCTCTCTGGAGCAGCACACCGCGCGGGATGGGCATTCTCTACTTCATTGCGCTCTTCGCAAATCACTTGTTCATTGAGTTCAGCATGAGTATCCCAGTCATTATCATAGCCATGGCGGTGCTCTCGTGGAGGACGTTGCGCCATCACTAGCTCCTCCTCACGATCCAGCGTCCAGGGCACCTGCGCCCGGTATCGGAAGGTGCCCATCTTTGTCTGCTCGGGGTCGTTTGCCTTCCCCCAGAGTAGCTATGCTATCTCGTAACACATCCCTTACCACCCGGTTTCGCAGCCCGTGCTCTGCGAGTGTCTCGCGAGTCCCATAGCTCATACCGCTGGTACCTACAAAGACGGCTAACCACGCGAGGGTTGGTTACACGATGTATTATTCGTCCCTGGTTGACCTCGTCGCTCGCTGGCTCGTGGGCGCAGTGTTCGTTGCATCCGGCATAAGCAAGACGCTGGACCGAAAGGGATTCTTGGACAGCGTGCTTGATTTTCAAATCCTGCCTCCGCTACTGGCACGTCCCTTTGCTCGAGCTCTTCCCCTGGTCGAATTCGTATGCGGGCTATTCCTTGTCTTCGGGATTCTCGCCTCACAGGCTGCCTGCCTCGCGGCGGTGATGCTAGCAATCTTCGTCATCGCTGTCTCCGTCAACCTGCTCCGCGGCAGAAGCCTGGCCTGTCACTGCTTTGGCAAGTGGCACGCGGAGAGAATCGGCCTGCGCACGATTATTCGCAATATCGGACTCGCTTTGCTGAGCGCGTATACGGCCACTTTTCCAAGCGACTTTGCGCTGCTGTCCGCCGACGCGTTTCTCCACGACCCATCACCGCCATCGTTGGATGCATTGCCGGCCTTCCTGATCGCCGCTTCAGTGGCAACGATGGTCTTGACTACCCAGCAAGCTTCGCGGGTGCTTCGCAGTTCGCAACGGAAGAGGAGGTAGTCAATGGATGGCCTGTGGTTGGCGTCGTACGTGGTTCTCTGGCTATTCGTCGTATTCCTCGCCGTCCTAGTGCTCTTGCTTTACAGGCAGGTGGGGATCCTCCATGTGGCGTTGGAGCCAGGTGGCGTCAGCAGGGGACTGGATCTTGGTGTTGCGGCTCCAGAACTGGTGCTTAAGGGCACTGGCGACCAGCCGGTCTCACTCGCCTCACTTCGAGGCCGGTTCGTGCTACTGGTATTTGGATCTCCTGAGTGCAAGCCTTGCCAGGAGCTAGGTTCGCACCTTGACAGTCTGGTTGTCCGTCACCACGATCAACTAACCTGTCTCTTCGTCCTGATCGCTTCGCCCGAGCAGAGCAGGTCCTTCGCGGTCCACTACCAAATCAAGGTACCAGTGGTGGCAGCTGGCGGTGCCGATCTACTGAGCGAGTACCAGATTCCAGGAACGCCCTTCGCGTATGTGCTGGATACAGGGGGAATCATTCGGAGCAAAGGCATGGTGAACAACCTAGAGCACCTCGAATTGCTCCTAGGTGAGGCAGGCTTTCAGAGCCGCGACCAGGTTGCTTTGGCGGCGCATTCCGGACCCGCTCAAGCGCCTAAGAAATAGGACCGCAGCCAGAAAGGAGGTGGGAATCTGTGGGTGATCTTGACGGCACAGTAAGGTCGTTAACGAAGCATCTGGCCCGGAGTACCTCCCGGCGTGGTTTCCTGACAACGGCATCTCGTCTCGCCTTCGCCTCTCTCGGAGCGCTCGCGCTGGGGATCAGCGGTGCGGGAGCCGCCATCGCGGCACCTCCGTCGCCGGGAGCGCCACCAAAGACGACAGGACCGGACAGCATCGAGTGCCCTGGCTGCAGTTCGTACTGGCTGTGCGGTCCCAACGCCGGTACAGAAGTGTGCTGGTACAACCAGGTTTGGTATTGCAGCTGGTGGCAGGTGTGTCGGGAGAGACTATGCGATCGGGAACTCGTTCTCGGACACAGCTGCTACCAATCGCAGGACTGGTGCGGTGGCAACACAAAGGACATCTTCTGTCTGACGACATAATGCGACATCAGGTGTCCCCGTAGTGTGCTGCTAGCTGCCGAGCAACCGTCAGCGGACAGTATAGGTGGCGGTTTCTGTCACCTCGGCGCGAGCGGGTCCGGGATCCTGGCCTCACCGGCGTAGACCTTGCTGTCAGCTACAGCGGCAGCGGCATGTTGAACGAGGAAAGTTTGGGCGGGTAGGTTTTCGGGCTCACCTTCCGGTCGGCGATGCCGCTAGAAGGCTCATCCTTTGCTCAGGCCAATCGACCGTAGCCGCAGAGTCGGCTCCCCCTACCCACGCTCCCATAGAGCCATCAATGGACTCATCGGTCCGAGCGCCTGCACGTAAAGACTGATGCCAACTTCGGCTTTGAGCGCTTATGGGGGCTCCTTACCGCCAGTACAACTCCGAAATCGGGCAGCCAGCCATTCATTCGGAGGGGCTGACCCGTACCCTTGGCCTTCCATCCCTTGTACAGCTTCACTTCTTACCCATCTTACCCACAACGGTGTGAACGGATCGTGGACAATTCGGCCTGCACTACTTCTCCCATCTGAGATTGAAAGCGTCGCCTCCGATCGTTCCAGCATCAGCGTCTTCACGGAGGGAGTTGCGGACTTGTCTCGCGCTAGGAAGAGTGGACGGCATCGCACCGGACCGACGACCCGCGGCCAGACAAGCTCCGGCCCAATACTTCTTCGTCGCTTGGCTTGCACGGCAGTGCCCCCGCGAAGCACTCGTGGCGGCATCCCACCGGGCGGATCGAGATAAGTGAATTCGGAGCGGCGAGGCCGGAGTATGGTGAGGGGATCGAGTGTCACCGAGGCAGGTCTGGCGTCGGCTTGTGACTTGCTACGGGAAGCCCCGATCGCTCGCGCAAAGCCCGGACAGGCTCTCCACATTCTGGCCGGCGCCGGTC
>JAJZQR010000429.1 GCA_021806765.1 Chloroflexota bacterium
TCGATGTGCACGGCCAGCGCCGGCGCCGTCCCGCCCAGCCTCGCCGGCCCGATCCCCGTCCTGTTCACCTCGGCCAGCAGCTCCCGCTCCAGCTCCGCGATCTTCGGATCCGGGTTCGCCTCGTCCACGTCCCTCAGCAGCGACCTCTTGGCCAGGTAGGCGCACATCTCGAAGTTGCCCCCGATCCCCACCCCCACCACTATCGGGGGGCAGGGGTTCGCCCCGGCCTTCCGGACGGCCTCCACGACCTCCCTCTTGACCCCTTCCCAGCCGGCGGAGGGGGTCAGCATGACCACCTTGCTCATGTTCTCGCTGCCGGCACCCTTGGGGACCACGCTGATGACCAGCTCGTCCTTCTCGCTCTCTTCCACGTGAATGACGGCAGGCGTGTTGTCCCTCGTGTTCTTCCTGTCGAACAGCGGACTCTCCACCACGCTCGCCCGAAGGTATCCCTCGGTGTACCCCCGCCGCACCCCCTCGTTGATGGCCCCCGTCAGGGTGCCCCCTTCGATGGTGACCCCGGGGCCCTTCCGCACGAACACCGTCACCAGCCCCGTGTCCTGGCAGTAGGGGATCCTCTCCGTCACGGCCACGTCGGCGTTCTTCAGCAGCTCCTGGAAGATCGCCTTCCCCTGAGGTGACTCCTCTATCTCCAACGCTCGCCGGAAGGCGTGGAGCACGTCCTGCGGCAGCTCGTAGGCCGCCGCGATGCACAGCTCCCGCACCTTCTCGGCGATCTCGGTCGCACTAACCTTCGGCAAACCGCCCACCTCCTCAACCACAAGCTAAACGTAGGGAGGGGCCCTGTGCCCCTCCGCCGGCCAAACGATGGCAGGCAACTCCCCCTGCCGGCGATCCGTCCCTAGGCCCAATACGGTTTACTTATGCCGGAAATCGGGGCATGCCGGCCCCAGACCTAACCCCCCAACCCCCTTCCCGCAGCGGGAAGGGGGAAGGAGGCTCCCCTTTCCCAGTGGGAAAGGGGCCGGGGGTTAGGTTGGCATGAGGCGGCGGGCGTCGAGTCAGGTGACCGACCAGATCCTAAGTGAACCGTATTGTCCCCAGGCCCGGCCCCCCGGCCCCCGTCTCCTACAGCCCTACCGAGGTCGCCGCTTCCTTCAACACGTTGAAGGAATTCTGGAACTGCCCCGCCTCCGCCGCGGAGAAATGCGGATCCAGGATCTTCTCCCGCCCGTTCTTCCCGACCACGCAGGGCAGCGAGATCGTCATCCCCTTCAAATCCCCGTACCACCCGTCGATCAGCGACGAGATCGGCAGCACCTTCTTCTGGTCGTTCCGCCAGGCGCGCACCACCGACGCGATCGACGGAGCCACGGAGTAGAACGTCCCGCCCTTCCGCTTGATCACCTCGGCCCCACCGAACCGGGTGGCGGTGATCACCTCCTCCAGCATCTCCTGCGAGAAACCGGGGAAATCGGCCAGCGGGATGCCCGCGACGGTGGCGCCGGAGGTCACCGGCACCATGCTGTCGCCGTGCTCGCCCATCATGTAGGCCACCACCTGGTCGGGGGAGACACCCAGCCGCTCGCCCAGGAGAGACCTGAACCGGGTGGTATCCAGAACGGTGCCCAGCCCGAACACCCTGTTCGGCGGGAAGCCGGACGTCTTCAGCGCCTGATAGGTCAGGACGTCCACCGGATTGGAGACCATGAAGAGGAAGGTGTCCTTGTTGTACTTCAGCACGCCCTCCAGGATGCCGCCCATCAGCTCGGTGTTCCGCTTGAGCAGGTCCAGTCGGGTGTCGCCCGGCTTCCGGGGGATCCCCGCGGTGATGATCACCATGTCGGATCCCTCGGTGGCGTCGTAGTCACCCGCCGAGATCTTGCAGTTCTGGGTCAAGGCGAGAGCATGGCGAAGGTCCAGGGCCTCCCCCTCAGCCCGCGGCTTGTCGACGTCGACGATCACCATTTCGGTGATGCCGCCCTCGAGCAGCATGGTGTACAGTGTGGTGGAGCCGACCCTGCCCGCACCGACCATCGAGATCTTCATTGACCGCTCTCCTTTCGTTGATCGATTTGGTCCCTACTGAGGCCCTATTCTATGCCCCCTCCCCGGACAGCTTCAAGCACCAACAGAGTGGCCCTCATCGCGCTTTCGCTAGTAGGGCGGGTTATCTCAACCCGCCCGCCCTCTCGGCCACTCCGGTGGCGCGGTCGAGACAACCCTGCCCAAAGAATGCACGTAGATCACGCTTATCCGCGACGAGCCGTTCTGTCCCTCATCTGGACGCCCACCCGAACCTGATGATAACCTACCCCCCGGCGGGCGGCATCGTCGCCCCCTGCAGAGAAGCAGCGACGGCCGCCGGAAGACCCGTCCGACGAAGCGAACAGCCTGGCCGGGCTGTTCCTCCTGAACGGCGTCCTCGGGATGGTGGCGGGCTGGCAGTACATGCGGAACGGCCTGGTCGCCGCCGTCGGCGTCCATTTCCGGGCCGACATCCTCTGGCACGTCCTCTGGCCCCTCCTGCGATCTGTTGCCTGAGTTGCGGCCCCACCCCGCCGACTTGAGGAAAGGCGCACTTAGGCTGTAGACTGCGCGACCGGAGAACAGGGGAGGCAGAGGAGGTTGCTCATGGACCAGGGGTTGAACTGGGAGCTAGCCCGGGCGTTGAACGGCTGGGCTGGACACTCTCCCATAGTGGACGCTGTAGCCGCGTTGGTGGCCAGTGACCTCCTTTATCTCGTTATCTCCAGCCTGATACTCTGGTGGTTCCTTCCTTCAGCCGGCGACACCAGAAAGCGGGCAGCCCTCGCCACCCTTATAGCGGCGCTCTTCGGGCAGGCGGTCAACATGGCTGTCGGGCATCTGCTCTACGTCCCTCGACCCTTTGTAGCCCACCAGGTTCAGCTACTCGTTGATGCAGCTCGCGACTCCTCGTTCCCAAGCGACCACGCGACCGCAGCCTTCACGGTGGCGACCAGCGCCCTCCTGTGGAGGATGCCGGGCCGGCGATTGTTACTGCTGGGAGCAAGCCTCATCGCCCTCTCCCGCGTCTACGTGGGTGCTCACTATCCAGCCGACGTCCTCGCCGGCGCTGGCCTCGGAGCGTTGTGGGCGACCCTGGTCTACAGGCTCGATAGCTGGCTTCGCCCCCTCTACGACCTCGCAATTGGCCTCGCCCGCCGCGTTCATGCAGGCTAGCACACCGCCACACACATCCCCACGGCTGTCATCCTGAGCCATGAGCTGTCATCCTGAGAGGTTGTGTTCTATTCCGTCGTGTTTCGACAGACCGCAACATATGCCATCGCAAGCATGTCAGAAGTCCCGCATATTGTGGTGCACTGTCTCTCGCACGTGCTTTCTTCGCAACCTCTCAGCGTGACAGTTCGTATCACCTTCACTGTGGCGCAGCACTATTGCCTTGCCACTACACCCTCTCCATCCGCTGCCGCACCATCTCGTACAGCACGACCGACCCCGCCACCGCCGCCGGCACTGTTCTGCTGGCCAGGGACCCATCGGCGGTTTTTCCCCAGTGCCGCATCCTGGCCGATGCCTATCGTAGCACCGAACCTGACGGGGACCCCCATGACCACGAAGACATTCGTGGTCCCATGCCGCTTACGATAGATCGCGCTATTGCCTTTGTTGACCGCAACACCCGACACCCCATGAAGGTGGTTGGCTTGAACCGGGTTCGCCTCGATGAGTACCCGGTCGAAGCGCTGCGAGAAGCCCTGGTCAATGCCGTGGCGCACCGCCAATACGAAGACGCCGGACGAAAGAT
>JAJZQR010000074.1 GCA_021806765.1 Chloroflexota bacterium
CTGAAGCGGGAGGACTTGAGCGACGACTTCCGAGCCTACATTAAGGGTCTCAACCTGTAGAGACGCGACATGTCGCGTCTCTACTTGAGCGGCGCAAAACAGGGGCGGCCGCAGGCCGCCCCTGTTTGCCTCGGTCTTCGATCCTCGCCTTACGCGCCCACCGGCACCCTGTGCTCCCTCAAGCCATAGGCCTTGTCGGCCCTGATCAGCTTGCTCAGCAACTCGACCGGGTAGTCTGACCTCAGCGCTGCCATCTCCGGGAGGTAGGTCAGCAGGTGTTCCCGTATCGCCGCTACCGTCATCGGCTGATTGCCGTTGGCCAGGAACACCCTGAAGATCGCCTCTACTAGCGGCGTCTCGGAGGTTATGTAATCTCGCGCCCGGGAACAGCAGTCGCGGATGATGGGCAATGGGTTAGAGGCATAGGGAGCCCGTCTGTACTCGAAAGTCACCCGCTTGGTCTTCGGATCTATGACGGGATACCGCTCCTCGACAAAGGTACCCAGTTTCGCTGCGCAGGAGGAACACAACCGTCCCTGAGCCACGACGTTGAACGCCATTCCTCGCTGCTCGTACCACTGGGGGTCGACGAAGTATCGGGCCTCTTCCGCCACCTCCATGGGGCCGGCCTCTTCCTCTTGGATGGCCGTGGGCTGTGCTTCTACCTCGGGGAGCCTCGATTCCTCGAACTCGTCGATCTCGGCCCTGCGTTTGCCTCTATCTGCCATGGATAGAATCCTCCTTCTTACTAAGGAAGATTCTACACGACCCGAGGACAGCTATCAAGTCGAAGTCGGCTACAGCTACATCTCTTCGGGTGGAGCGGCGCCTTCCTCGGTCGGCGGGGGTGCCACCACTTGCGGCTCTGCCCTGGTGCCGGAGAACTGTCCGCGCATCTCCTCCAGCCTCGACACCACTTCGACACGCATGGACTCGATCTCGGACCTGGCCTGCTCCAACCTCGTCGTCACCTCGTCCTGCCACACCTCTGCCCTGGAGCGCAGCATCTCCCTGGTCTCTTCGCCGCGCCTTGGGGCTACCAGCACCGCGGCAACCATTCCCAGGACAGCACCCAGCAAGAAGCCCCACATGATCCACCTCCGCAAGCATCTGGCCTAGGATCGCGTGCACAATCCGTCGTCATGCCCGCGAATGCGGGCATCCAGGGTCCTCTCCGCGCGGTGGTGTCCTGGACCCCCGCTTTCGCGGGGGTGACGAAGGGCAGACTATCTGGGGCCAGCTGCTTAGTGCTAGAAACCGTCTGCACAGGCGCCCACCGCTATTGAGAGGGGCGTGCAATATGCGTGCCCTTGTGACGAAAGACCCCCGACGTTAACAGGTCGTAGGGGTGCGGGGAGGGGGCAAGAATTGTGCTGGGAGGCTCGCCTGCGCACGAGAGGACTTACTTCGCCGAGGACAGGACCCGCAGAGCCTCCCGCAGCCCGTCCTCCAACTCCATGGTCGTCAGATTGGGGATAGAGCGAACGGCCGAGGCTGCCTCGGCGCCGGTGTAGCCCAGAGCGGTCAGGGCGGCTAGCAGCTGGGTCGCGGTGCCAGAGGATGTAGAGGTGGCACCCGCCGGCTCCACCTGGCCAACCTTCCCCTTCAACTCCAGGGCAATCCGCGCGGCCGTTCTCTTCCCTATGCCGGTAACGGTGCTGAGACGGGCGGTATCTTCCGTGGCGATCGCTGTCGCCAGCTCATCCACCGGCATGGAAGAGAGCAACGCCAGGGCACTTCGAGGTCCCACACCGCTCACGGTGAGCAGCATCTGGAACATCCGAAGCTCGCCCTTGAGGGCGAAGCCGTACAGGGCAACCCCGTCTTCCCGCATCTGAAGATGGGTGTGAAGGCTGACGGAACTACCCGGACTGGCAGCGGAGGACAGGCTGGACGAGGAGCAGAAGACCTGATACACGACACCGCCTACGTTGACCAGCAGGTAGTCCGGTCCCACCTCTTCCACCAATCCACGGAGTCCGGCGATCAAAGGCTGACCCTCCCGGCGCCCATCGCCGCGTTCCACCGAGCGTGACAGATGGCGATGGCCAGGGCATCGGCAGCATCGTCGGGATAAGGCAACTGTTGGAGAGAGAGCATCACCTGAACCATGCTCTGCACCTGGAGCTTGGTGGCCTTCCCGTAGCCGGCCACCGCCTGCTTCACCTGCTGGGGAGTGTATTCGCTAACGGGCAGACCTCCCCGTGCCGCCGCCAGGAGGGCGACCCCCCGGGCCTGGCCGACGGCGAAGGCCGATCGAACGTTCCTGGAGAAGAAGAGCTGTTCGACGGCCACTTCGGCAGGGTGGATCCGATCGATGATCTTGGCCAACCCCTCGAATAGGAATAGAAGGCGCGAGGTAAGAGGAAGGGAGGCTGGCGTCGTTAGCACTCCGAAGTCCACGGCCTCCAGGGCTTCACCCTCTATCGCCACGGCACCGTATCCCAGGATGGCCGTTCCGGGATCGATGCCGAGGACGATCGTCTTACTCTCTATCGCCAAGCTATGAGTACTCTGCCAGGGCCTCTTCAGAGACCTCGATGTTGGAGTAGACCCTCTGGACGTCTTCCAACTCCTCGAGCCGCTCCATCAGCTTCATCACTGTGACAGTAGCCTTGGTGTCCAGCTCCAGGGTGGTCTTGGGGATCATGGATACTTCGGCGTTGGCTATGGCTGCTTTGCCCGTCTCCAACGCCTGTCGTACCGCGTCCAGATCCACGGGTTCGGTATACACCTCTACGGTGCCGTCCTCGACCTTCACGTCTTCAGCACCCGCGTCGATGGCCATCAATGCCAGTTCGTCGGGGTCCTGCTTGCCCGGCTCGAGAGTAATGACGCCCCTGGAATCGAACAGCCACGAGACGCAGCCACTCTCGCCAAGGCTACCCCCATGCCGCGTGAAAACGCTCCTGATCTCGGCCGCGGCCCGGTTGCGGTTGTCAGTCATCGCTTCCACCAGTATGGCTGCACCGCCGACACCGTAGCCCTCGTAGATGATGTCTTCCAGCGCCGCGCCTTCGCCACCACCGGTGCCCCTCTTGATAGCTCGCTCGATGTTGTCCATCGGCATGTTGCTCTCGCGAGCGTGTTGGATCGCCAGCCGCAGGCGGAAGTTGGCGTTGGGATCGCCACCGCCGTCTCTGGCGGCTATGGTGATCTCACGGCCAAGCTTGGTGAACAGCTGCCCTCGCTTGGAATCGTTGACGCCCTTCTGCCTCTTAATCTGTGCCCACTTGGAGTGTCCCGACACAGCGACCTCACCTCCTTTCCAACCTCTCGCCTAAACCTAATTCTACCATAGGGGGCCCCGACGGACCAACGGTGAGGAGCACCAGCAGGCCACCCTCTGATATAATTACGATTCAGACACTCAGGAACGGGCGAGTTCTGCGCCCCTTCCAGGATATCGCGGAAGGAGCACCGGATGAAGGAATACCAGGCGGAGCAGATCCGCAACGTAGGGCTTTTCTCTCATGGTGGTGCCGGCAAGACCTCGCTGGCCGAGGCGATGTTGTTCCAAAGCGGAGCCATCAACCGACTAGGCAAGGTTGAGGAAGGGTCGACGACTACCGACTACGATCCGGACGAGATCAAGCGGCACATCTCCGTGAGCACGGCCCTGGCTCCCTGCGAATGGCAAGGCTCCAAGGTCAACGTCCTCGACACCCCGGGCTACGCCGACTTCATCGGAGAGGTCGTTCAGGCCATGCGCGTGGTCGACGGGGCCGTGATCTTGCTGGACGCCGTGTCCGGTCTCGAGGTGGGCACCGAGACCGTGTGGCAGGAAGCCGAGAAGAACGGCGTCCCCAGGATGTTCTTCATCAACAAGATGGAGCGGGAGAACGCCAACTTCGATACCGCTCTCCAGAGCCTGCGCACCAGGTTCGGCAAGGGTGTGGTGCCTCTCCAGATCCCCGTCGGTTCGCAGCAGAACTTCAGAGGGGTTGTGGATCTTCTCACCATGACCGTCCGCGCCGAGGACCAGGGAGAGGCCCAGGAGATCCCTGCTGAACTCCGCGATGCCGCTCAAAGCCAACGGGACAGCCTGGTGGAGACCGTCGTCGAGCTGGACGACGAGCTGATCAACAAGTATCTCGAAGGGGAAGAGATCTCCGTCGACGAGTTGAAGAGGGCTCTGGCGACCGGCGTGAAGGCTAAGGGAGTCTTCCCCGTCCTCTGCGGCTCGGCCATGGCCAACAGGGCTGTCTCGTCCCTCTTGGATGCCATCGTGGCCTACATGCCGGCGCCCCTGGAAGTCAGTGCGCGCACCAGCACTGGTGAAGTTCCGGTGGAGCAGCTGGACGGCAAGGGCCAGCTGGCAGCGCTGGTGTGGAAGACGGTTTCCGACCCCTACGTTGGCCGGCTCAACTACTTCCGGGTCTATTCGGGGGCCGTCCAGTCCGACTCGCACTTCTGGAACCCCAACCGAAGTCGGGAAGAGCGGATTGGCCAGCTGTACATGCTGATGGGCAAGCGGCAGGATCCGGTGCCGAGGGTCGGCATGGGCGACATGGGAGCGGTGGCCAAGCTCCAGGAGACCTCCACCGGCGACACCATGACCACCAGGGAGAACGCCGTTCAGTTGGCCGGCATTCAGTTCCCGGATCCGGTCTTCTCGGCTGCCATCTCCCCGAAGACCAAGGCCGACCTGGACAAGCTGGGCCCGGCCCTGACCCGCATGACCGAAGAGGATCCCACGATCCGGGTGGAGAAGAACGCTGAGACCGGTGACATGCTGATGTCGGGCATGGGCGAGTCTCACATCGACATCACGGCCGAGCGAATGAAGCGAAAGTTCGGCGTTGACGTCAACATAGACATGCCGAAGGTCCCCTACCGAGAGACGATCACCTCCTCAGCCAAGGCCCAGGGCCGGTACAAGAAGCAGACCGGCGGTCACGGCATGTTCGGTGACACCTGGCTGGAGTTGGATCCGTTGCCGAGAGACAGCGGCTTCCTGTTCGAGGACAAGGTGGTCGGCGGCTCCGTGCCTAAGAACTTTATTCCGGCAGTCGAGAAGGGCGTTCGCGAGTCGCTGCAGGAGGGGATCCTGGCGGGCTTCCCTGTGGTGGACGTGAAGGCCATCCTGTACGACGGCTCCTATCACCCGGTGGACTCCAACGAGATGTCCTTCAAGATCGCAGCGTCCATGGGCTTCAAGAAGGCGGCCACCGATGCAAGGCCCGTCCTGCTGGAGCCGGTGATGGAGATGGCCATCACCGTGCCGGATGTCTATACGGGTGACATCATCGGCGACCTGAACGGCAAGCGCGCCCAGGTGCTGGGGATGATCCCGGAGGATGGCTTCACGACCATCCAGGCACGGGCTCCCTACGCCGAGGTTCGACGTTATGCCACGGATCTCCGCTCTCTCACCGGGGCCCGTGGGAAGTTCACCATGAAGTTCTCCGGCTACGAGGAGGTCCCCGCCCACGTGGCGCAGCAGGTGATCGCTGAGGCCAAGAAGGAGAAAGAGCAGGAGAAGTAACGCTGCCCCCTCTCCCAGAGGGAGAGGTGTGAACATGCGCGAGGGCATGTTCACGGGGTGAGGGCTTCTTGAGGCGCGGCAGGTGGTCAGTCTGGTACCTGCCGCGCCTCCCTTCTCAGTTCCAGGGGACCAGCCGCGGGCTCAAGCCTTTCCCCATTTGGTCCGGGCTGGAGAAGAGACCTCCCACCGCGTGGGCATACACCGTGTTGTTGGTGAAGTAGTCGATCCGGAAGTTGGTGTACCCCAGCACCCTCACGAAGCTGGTGTTCAGCAAGACGGTCGAATTGGTGCTGGAGCTGGTGATCGCCAGCGTGAGGATTATGGTCTGATTGCGTTCCTGGTGGTTCGGGTCGGCATCCTTGACCGTGAGCAGCAACGGGTATTCCCCGGTCGAGGCGCCTGCCCCTACGTCCACGTTCACCCGTAGGTTGGTCGAGTGGCCGTTGCGAACCTGGACGGTGCTGGGAACGGTTATCGTAACCCCGGCGGGAGCACCGATCCACTCCGTCGTCACGGGAGCATCCTCGGTGCTGATGCCATTCCACCCCTGTACCTGGAGGTCAAACCTGGTCCCCGAGCCCTGCTCCACCACCTTGTAGGCCTCCGCCGACGCCACCGAGAAACTGGGCGTCGATCCCACCACCACCGTCGCGCAAATGGTTCTGGTCTGCCCCTCCCCGGAGCCGACGGGCGGGGGGGCATAAGCCTCAATGAGCGCCGTCTTGGCCCCTGGCTGGTTGGCCGTGACCTTGAAGGTGAGCGTCACCGGGTTCGTTCCGGTGATGGGCTTGCTGTAAGTTGTGTTGAGGGCACCATCCTCGAACTGCCAGTCACCCCACCCAGCCAGCCCGGAGGCCGAGAATTCGACACCGCCGTTGGTGAAGTTGTTCACCGGCACCAGCGTCACCTGGACGCTGACGGTGGTCGGCGGACTACCGCTAGAAACGATGATACTGGGGTTCACCTGCAGGGTAAAGGAGGGCTTGCGGTAGACCGTGCCGTTGTAGACCATCGCTGTTACCAGGTCCCCAGGCTTGTATCGCTGCTGCATGGCGTGGACGGCGTCGTTGTTGGTCACGCCGCTGAAGGCCGCCAGCTCGTCCCCGGGAAGAGGAAACGGCCCCGGGTACCCCCCCGCCAGTATGTAGCCCACGGTGGTGTTCTTCAGCAGCTGGGCCGACTGTGAGTCTGTTATCTGGGCCCCGTTGTAGAGGGTGGGGCTCACCTGGGAGAAGCCTCTTACGTCCGGAGCGACGAAGAAGTGGAAGTCGTTGCCGTTGGCCACGTTGGCCACCGCGTCGTGTCCCACCAACGGGGCGATCACTCCGGAAACTTTCAGGTCGTAATGGCCGTCGGCCGTGTCGGAAGCCGCGGGGGAAGGATACGCCGTCAGCGGACTGGGCCAGTCGCCGATGGTGATGGAGTTCCCCAGAGCATCCTGGGCAGGCATCAGGTAGTCGGTTACCCTGTCCGGGTTATCAGGGGGATCCAGGCTGTAGGCCGTATTGCCGTTGGAGAACCGCTTGAAGGTAATGGGCAGGACCCCCTCGGGTCCCACCATAGCTCGGGCCTTGGCCGCGACGTTGATGTGGTTCACCCCAAACGCCGGTGCAAAGTAGGTGGATACACTGCGCCCAAGGGCAACACGGACGGTGTTGCCAGCGATCTCGATGCCATTTTGCAGGCTGGTGCCCAGGGTTACGGCAGGATTGTAGGGGAGGCTTACCGCGCCCCCGGTGTTGACCGAGACGATCCCCTGGGCGGCCGCGACCGCAGCGTCGATGCTGCCTCCCCGGGACAGTTCCGTTGCCGCGGCCAGGGCAGCCGCGTCGGCCGTATTCTGAAGTCGCCGCTTCTGCAGCATGCCGTTGCCGATGTCGATGGTCAGGGCGGTTCCTGCCAGCATAACCAGGAAAAAGCCCATAGCCATGATAATCAGCACCTGGCCTCGCTCGGAGTCTCTGCCTATGATCCCCATCTACTGGATCCTCATTGTGGTGGTGGAACTAACCGTGTAGTATCCGGAACTCACGGCGGGCAGCGAATCGGGTAGCAGGTCAAACCGCAATGCTTGTCGATACTGCACCGCCACCGTGATCTCCTCCCCTTCTCCCGTCGGGTTGGACAGGTTTCGTTCCGGATAGGAGACCTGCACGTCGGCAGCCACGTCGAAGTTGGGGCTGGCAGTGTTCAGGGTGCCCATGCTGGAGGAGACCGCCTGCTTGATGGCGGCTTGCCTGTCGCTCTCGTTGACGTCTCGCGTCAACAGTTGATCGCCCGGGAAAAGGCTGCCCGCCCGAGCGCCCTGGCCGCTGGCAGCTGCGACCTGGACCTGGGCACTCAGTACGAAGCTGAGGTCGATGATCCCCATCACTAGCATCAGCAGCAGAGGGATGCTGAGCGCCAGCTCCACCAGAGACTGGCCTCGGTCCCTCTCCGCCCTGTCCCGCAAAGCGCTCATCCCTAACAACGACAGCCTCACTCGATCCGGGCCTCAGCCCGAGTTGTCATGGTGAGAATGGGATTCTCGCTCAGTATCTTGCTTACCAGGTCGTGCCGGTAGGTCACCTGCACCGTGACGAGGTCCCCTTTGCGAGTGTCCAGGTTCGGCAGAGAGGGGTCGTGCACGTACCCGATCACCACGTCGGTGTTCCGATCGAAGTTGGGCGCCGTGGTCTTGAGAATCCCCATCGATGAGGCCACGGTATCCCTGATGAAAGCCTCCCGCCTCTGATCGTTGATTGTGATGAGGTCGGCAGGCGTCGAGGCGACAGTGGAATCGAAGAGGTAGATTGCTCCAGCCCGCGCCCCCTCTCGGGCTGCAGATTGCAGAGTAACGTAGGCGTTGAAGCCCATTCCCAGTTCCAGGATCCCCATGACGAGGGCGAACAGCAGTGGTAACGCCAGAGCCAATTCCACGGTGCCCTGTCCGCCCTCGGTGCGAAGCGAGGGCATCGGCGGGCGCCGCCGGAACCAGGAGGGGAAGGGATATCGACCTGGAGACCAGGAGCGCGGGGTGAACGGCATCGATCCTCCTGCCAGGAATTGCTGCAGGCCAAATATGTGCTCCCAGAGCCAGATGGGCAATGGGATGATGGTACTAGAGGAAGCTCGCGATCGTTACGAGACGGTTACAGCCGGCGTGGAGAACGCACAGAGGGGGATGCGGCACAGAGGGAATTCCACAGGGTGTGCATCGGGAGCTATTGCGGCTTGCGTTTTCTCAAGAAGGCCGGTATATCCAGGTCTTTCGGATCGGGAATCTCGCGAGGTTCGCGGAACTCGTGCAGGTCACGCCGCTCTTCCGGTTCCCGACGATCCAACAGGTCGATATCCTCTCGCTTGCCCCCGTTGTCGGGTTCGTCCAGCTTGGCGAAGACATCACTGACCTTCACCTGCGGTTTCCTGGTCACGTTCTTGCCGAAACCTGTGGCGATGAGGGTAACCTGCATCTCAGCCTGCGGCTTCGGGTGGATGACGGCACCCATGATGATGTTGGCCTCCGGGCTGGCCGCTTCGCTGACCAGGGTGGCCGCCTCGCTCACTTCGATCAGACTCATGTCCGGACCGCCGGTGATGTTGATCAACAGGCCGGTGGCGCCGGTTATGGAGATGTCCAGCAGGGGGCTGGCAATGGCTGCCTGAGCGGCCTGAGCGGCACGAGCCGGACCTTTTCCCTCACCGATAGCCATCAAAGCGGACCCGGATCCGCTCATGATCGATTTCACGTCGGCGAAATCCAGATTGATAAGCCCGGTGACGGTGATCAGGTCGGAAATGCCCTGCACGCCCTGCCGCAGGATGTTGTCCGCTAGCCGGAAGGCCTCCAGCAACCCCATCCGCTTGTTGGCCATCGCTAGAAGCCGGTCGTTGGGTATTGCGATGATGGCGTCGACCCGCTCCTTCAGGATCTCGTATCCCTGCTCCGCCACCGTCCGCCGGTGGCGACCTTCGAAGGTGAAAGGCAGCGTCACCACTGCCACGGTCAGTGATCGGTTCTTTCGAGCGATCTCGGCGATGACCGGAGACGCGCCGGTGCCGGTGCCGCCCCCCATCCCGGCGGTTACGAACACCATGTCGGCGCCCGCCAGGGTCTCTTCCAGCATGTCCCTGCTGATTTCGGCGGCTCGCTCCCCCACCATGGGGTCACCCCCGGCGCCAAGCCGCTTCATCGCCTTTCCACCGATGGGGACCCTGCGAGTGGCGAGAGACATCTCCAGAGCCTGAGCATCGGTGTTGACTGCAATAAAGTCGACGCCCCGAATACCGGCCTCAATCATCCGGTTCAGGGCGTTGTTGCCACCACCGCCGACACCAACGATCTTGATCTCCGTGAAACCTTTGGCCTCCGTCTCGATCTCGTCCGACACGATCTTACCGATGATGGGGCCATTCCTGATCGGCTCGGACAGGCGCTCCGGATCGAAACCGCCACGCAGCTTAGCCACGAGACAGCACCTCCCTCGCCAGGGAAAGATAGGTGTCCGCAGCCTTGTCCGCGCCGGCATAGTTGAAGACCGACGTTCCTGAGGATGCCGCCTCCAGGATCTTACTGTTGGTCCCTACCTCGGTCACGAACACCTGGATACCCCACCGTTCCCGCAGGTAGCTGCTAACCAGCTTCTCTTCCTTCAGCCGCCGGTCCAGCTTGCTGAGAAGGATCCCTGCAACCTTTAGCTTCGGGTTTAGATAGAGGATCTCCTCGATGCTGTCCTGCATCATCTGCAGTCCTTGCAGAGAGAAGAGCCTCGCCTCGGTCGGTATCACCACCTTCTCGGCGGCTACCAGCGCATTGATGGTGAGCAGGCCCAGGGACGGAGGTGTATCGATGAGGATGAAGTCGTAGGGAGTGGGGATGATGGCCAGCTGGTCCCTCAAACGCAGTTCGCGACCGAGCTTGTTCATCAGAGCCGCCTCTGCGCTGGCCAGCGCCAGGGACGAAGGGACGATGTCCAGGCGCGCTTTTCCGTTCTCGGCTACCGGCGCGATGGGAAGGTGAACCTTCCGATCCAGCAGTGACTCCGCAATGCTGGTCTCCATCTGATCGCCCAGCCCAAAGGCCGAAGTCAGGTTGGCCTGGGGATCCATGTCTACCAGAAGCACCTTGTGGCCCATCTGGAACAGGGCAGCCCCCAGGTTGCCAGTGGTGGTTGTCTTACCAACACCACCCTTCTGATTGGAGATGGCAATAATCGAAGTCATCGGCCCTCTCGGGACCACCTCTTAGGAACAGGTAGATGAAGATCAGTGCGAGGCAGTCATAATCCTAACATAGGCTGTCAACAACGGCAATGGTCTCTCGGGCGGCTCCGCCGGTCAATCCTGGACCCCGGAAACCTAGAGCCAGGCCAGGAAGCGGCTACAGCGCCAATCCATGCTCCGCGGCCAGCAGCCCCCGAGCCATCTCCACGTCTCGCCCTATCTGTTCCACCAGGGCCACCGTCGAGTCGAACCGCTGCTCGCCCCTCAAACGAGCGACGAAGTCGACCGCCAGGCCTCGGCCGTACAGGTCTCCCTCGAAGTCCAGCAGGTGGATCTCGACCTGCCGCCCGTCGCCGCCGAAGGTGGGACGCACCCCGATGTTGGCGACGCCCGCCCGCGGTTCCTCTCCTTCGACCCGGCACACCACAGCGTATACCCCATTGCCGGGGATGCACATCCGTTCACCCACAGCCAGGTTGGCAGTGGCAAAGCCGAGAGTCCTACCGCGCCTATCGCCGTGAACTACCCGGCCGCGCAGACGGTATCGCCGGCCCAGCAGCAGCGCTGCCTCTTCCACCCGCCCCTCGGCCAGGAGACGGCGAACCCGGCTGCTGCTCACCGCCTCCCCCCCGATCTCCACTGGGGGGAAAGAGTGGACCTCGAAGCCCTTTTCCCTGCCGATAGCCGCTAATCGCTCGGGAGTCCCGCTCCGCCCCCGTCCCAGGGCGAAGTCGCTTCCAACCCACAATTCTCTCAATCGAAATCGCCGCTCCAGCAGTCCGAGGAACTCCTCCGGCAGCATCTGGGATAGAGCAGGGGTGAACTCTATGACCACGACCTCCGAGACGCCCAACGCCTTGATGGCGGCGAGTCGATCCTCGATCGCCGCCAGGTGAGCGATGTCGCTCTCCGGTCGCAGTACGTCCTCCGGATGAGGGGAGAAGGTCACACAGCCACTCACCATTCCCCGCTGCGCCGCGCGCTCGACCACGCTCCGAATCAGTGCCTGGTGCCCCAGGTGAACGCCGTCGAATACCCCTATGGTGATCACAGCCTCCGGCGGGCTGCCTGCGGTTTCCTGTATCACTCCTCCTCCGAGAACACCAGTCTGGGTTGCCAGCTGCCCTCCAGCGCCTCGGCCAGTCCGAGGAACCATCCCTCCTCCGAGTAGACGCGCACGAGGCCTGCTTTCTCCGGCACCCAGTGGGCGGGCCACCGCCGCCCTCCCCTCATGTCCAGGGCATGGGATTCGGACGCGATGACGGCGGGAAGATGCGCCACCGCCAGATCGGGCGGCCAGATCAGCTTGTCCAGGTAGTCAAACTCCGCCGCCAGCTTGAGGTCTTCGATACCCACGGCGTCTTCCCAGGTGAACGGCCCGCTGGCCAGTCGCACGAGCGCTCCCAGGTGGGCGCCCACCCCCAGCCTCTCCCCCAGGTCTCGCGCCAGACTTCGGATGTAGGTGCCCTTGGAGCAGAGCACTGCCACGCTCAGGGTTGGAGGCTCCCAGTCGACCACCGCCAGGCCTTTGATGGTAACCCGCCTGGGGGCCAGATGGGTCTTGCCACCCTTTCGGGCAACCTCGTAGGCCTTCTTGCCCTGGACCTTCACCGCCGAGTACTGGGGAGGCACCTGCTCAATCTCGCCGAGGAAGCCCGATAGCGCCTCGGTCGCCAGATCGAGGGTGATGTTTGAGGGGTCCCTGGCGTACAACACAGCGCCTTCGCCATCGTCGGTGTCGGTAGCCGCTCCCAGCACTACATCGCCACAGTAGCACTTGTACTGCTCGGCCAGGTAGTCGATCAACCGGGTAGCCCGACCCACGGCTACCATCAGTACCCCCACGGCAGCAGGGTCCAGAGTTCCGGCGTGACCGACCCGTCGAATCCCTGTCAGTCGCCGTACCAGTTGGACCACGTCGTGGGAGGTCCAGCCGTAAGGCTTGGAGATATTGAGAAAGCCCTCAGGAGCCGTTTTTCTGGTGCCGTTCACCCCCGGAAGTCACCATCCCAAGCCGTTTCCGGGCCTCTTCCAGCAGCAGGGCCTGGACCTGGCTCATGGAACCCTCCAGGGTGCAGCCGGCGGCCCGCACGTGTCCCCCACCGCCGAAGCTCTTGGCCAGAGCGGCCGCATCCAGTTCGCCCGTGGTCCGCATGCTCACCCGGACCCTGCCTCCCTGCTCGCTGAAAAGAAAGGCAGCGCTTGCCTGAGGAACGCCGGCAATGAAGTCCACCAGGCTGTCCGCGTCCTCCAGGGAAGCCTCGCACTCGGCCAGCATTTCGCTGGTGATATCGGCCCACACCAGACCATCCTCCACCCGAGTTCGGCTCAGAACTCGCCCCCAGAGGCTCAAGGCCCGGGGCGACCGGGTGTTGAATATCCGCTCGCTGATGCTGGACAGTGAGGCGCCCCTCTCCATGAGGCTCGCTGCAATGCGAAGGGTTGCGGCAGATGTAGTAGCGGTGCGGAAACCCAGGGTATCGGTGACTATCCCGACCAGCAAGCAGGTGGCAACCTCTTCCGGGATCGGCAGGTCCTCCTGCTCGATCAACTCGGCCAACTGCTGGCACACTGCCGCGGATGAAGGATCCACCAGATTCACCTGGCCGAAGAGGGTATTGCTGGGGTGGTGGTCGACGTTGATCACCGGGACAGCCTCGAACTTGCTGCGATTCTGGCTGTACAGGGCTCCCAGACGTGTGGGGTCGCTGGCATCGAGGGAAACGATCACGTCGGCCGTCAGAAGGGCCTCCTTCGTCGCCTGTCCCTCGGGAGTCTCCAGCCGCTCCGGCGCGTACACCTCTATCGACTCCCAGCCGGGCAGAAAGCGATAGCTCGACGGAACAGGTCCCGGGCTGATGGCATGCACTTGGGCTCGGGCCAACCGGAGAGACTGGGAAAGGGCTAGAAGGCCGGAAACCGCGTCACCGTCCGGATCTACATGGCAGGTGACGACGATTCTCCTGCCACTTCTCAGCAATGGGAGCAGTATCGGCCTGTATCCAGACTCCACCCTGTCTCTACTCCTCCTCTTCAGCCTGGATCTCGCGAAGCAGCTCCAGCACGCGGGCCCCCTGCTGGATGGAGGTGTCCAGTCTGAAAGTCAGCTCGGGTACGTACCTCAACCTCAGCCGGCCCGCCATCTCTCGCCGAAGGAAACCCGCAGCGTGGCTAAGGGCGGTCATAGCCTGCTGCACCTCCTCTTCGCTGCCCAGGATGCTGACATGCACCGTGGCGTTCCGAAGATCCGGACTGGTGTCCACGCCGGTGATGCTGATCACCACTCCCTGCAGACGAGGGTCCTGGGTCTCGCGCTGCAGCAGCGCGGCGACCTCTTCCTTTATCTGCTCATTGACCCGCTCGATTCGCCTGCTCATTGCCCTATCCCAAATGATGAGTGATGAGTGATGAGCAATGAGTGATGAGTCGACAGTCACGTCTCACTCATCACTCATCACTCTTGACTCATCACTTCTAGCTTACTCGCTCCATCCTGTAGAACTCCAGGATGTCCCCTATCTGGAAGTCGCTGAAGCCCTCCATCTGGACGCCGCACTCGTAGCCGGCAGCTACATCTCGAACGTCTTCCTTGAAACGCCGAAGGCTGCCGATCTTGCCATCGAAGAGGACTCCGCCGCCTCGGATGATCCGGCCGCGGGAGTTTCGGCTCACCTTGCCGTCCGTTACCATCACGCCGGCGACTGCCTCGCTCTTGGAGATCTTGAACAGCTGCCGCACCTCGGCGTGGCCCTCGGTGACCTCTTCGTACTTCGGCTCCAGGAGGCCGGTCAGCGCCTTCTGGACATCCTCTACCAGCTTGTAGATCACTTCGTAGAAGCGGATGTCCACCTGGTTCTCTTCGGCCAGATGCTTGGCGCCGGGCTCCAACCGGCTGTTGAAACCGATGATGACGGCGTGAGACGCCGAGGCCAGCAGCACGTCCGACTCGGTTATGCTGCCCGTGCCCGAGTGGATCACCCGAACCCTGACATCCTCGTCTTGCAACCGGCTCAAGGAGTTCACGATGGGCTCTACCGACCCCTGTACGTCCGTCTTGACGATGACGTTCAACTCCTTGACTTGCCCTGCCTGGATCTGCTTGTACAGGTCGTCCAGGGTCACAGGGGCCACCGGTGTCTCGGCGACGGTCTCCACCGCCCTCACTCCAGCCATGGACCGGGCGGTTTTCTCGTCGGCCACCACCCTCCAGACGTCGCCTGCCGTGGGGACCTCGTTCATCCCCAGCACCTCGGCTGCCGCGGAAGGAGCGGCCTTCCGAAGCCGCCTACCCTTATCGTCGAAAAGCGCCTTCACCTTGCCGTAGGTGCTGCCGGCTACCAGGACGTCGCCCACCTTGAGAGTTCCGGCCTTCACCAGCACCGTCGCCACCGGCCCTCGAGCCTTATCCAGCTTCGCCTCGATCACCACTCCTGCCGCATCGCGGTTCGGGTTCGCCTTATACTCGGCCATCTCCGCGACCAGCAGCAGCATCTCCAGCAGGCTGTCTATGCCCTCCTTGCGGCGAGCGGATACCAGCACCATGATGGTCTGGCCTCCGTACTCCTCGGGAACCAGGCCCAACTCGGAAAGCTGTTGCTTGACCCGGTCGGGGTTGGCATCGGGCTTGTCGATCTTGTTTATCGCCACGACGATAGGAACGTTGGCCGCCCTGGCGTGGTCGATCGCCTCTCGAGTCTGTGGCATGACGCCATCGTCGGCCGCCACGACCAGCACCGCGATGTCTGTAGCCTGCGCGCCGCGGGCCCTCATGGCCGTAAAGGCCTCGTGGCCCGGTGTATCCAGGAAGGTGATCTTCTGGCCGTGCAACTCCACCTGGTAGGCACCGATGTGCTGGGTGATACCCCCGGCTTCCTGAGCCGTCACGTTGGTCTGCCGTATGACGTCCAGCAAGCTGGTCTTGCCGTGGTCCACATGGCCCATGATGGTGACTACCGGCGGCCGAGGCTGCAGCAGGGAGGGGTCTTCCTCTTCTATCGAAGGCACCTCCAGCGCCGCTGGGCGTTCCACCGGTGCTGGCTCCTTGACCTCGAACCCCAGGTCCGTGGCCACCACAGAAGCGGCGTCGCGGTCGATCTGCTGGTTAATGTTGGCGATAACCCCGTTCTTCATCAACTCCTTGATGATCTGAACAGGGCTTATCTTCAGAAGATCGGCAAGGTCCTTGACTACGATGGTGTCGGGCAGTTCGACGACCCTCTCCTCGCGAGGGGCCACCGCAACAGCAGCCCTATCGGTGGAGGTGGGAGGCGTGTAAGGAGGCCGCGCACCATTCCCTCCGGGCCTCGATCGGCCCTGCTGCGGTCTCCTGTCTCTGCTATTTCTGGATCTGTTGATCGGTTTTGGACTCATTGACTGCTCCCCCTTTCGCTCAACTGCCCGCCTTGCCTTCGGCTTCAGGAGCAGACTGAGTTGTAAACTCGCGGCCGAAAAGCCGGCCATACTTCAGTAGTTCGTCCCTGTCTAGGGGACTGATCTCGGTCTTCAAGGCGCGGCTGAGCGAGGATTTCTGCAGTGCCTTTTCCCAGCAGTCGGCGTTCTTGCACAGGTAGGCGCCCCGCCCGGACTTCTTCCCGGTCAGGTCCACCTCGATCTGCCCGGATACCGTACGAACGACGCGCACCATCTGTCTCTTGGGCTGCACCTGGCCGCAGCCGGTGCAGGTTCGCTGGGGTATATGCCTTTGCCGCAATGGGGTAGCCCTCGCTTACTGACCGGTCTCTTCGACCGGCTCCCCAACCACCGGCACCACAGGCTCGTTACCCGCTGCCTTGATGTCTATTCGCCAGCCGGTAAGCTTTGCCGCCAATCGGGCGTTCTGACCCTCTTTACCGATGGCCAGAGACAGCTGCCTCTCCGGGACGATGACGGTGGCGGTCTTGTCATCTTCGTTGATGTTCACGCTGATCACCTGCGCGGGGCTCAAGGCGTTGGCTACGAAGGTCGCCGCATCGGGGCTCCATTGCACCACGTCGATCTTCTCGCCACCCAGTTCGTTCACTATGTTCTGGATCCGTACCCCACGCATCCCCACGCACGAGCCGACGGGATCGATACCCTCTTGCCGCGCTGCTACCGCTACCTTGGATCGAGCCCCTGCCTCCCGGGCGATGGCCTTCAACTCGACGGTTCCGTTGAAGATCTCCGGAACCTCCTGCTCGAACAATCGGCGCAGCATCATCTTATGGTTGCGCGACACGATGATCTGAGGGCCCTTGTGGGTATCGTGAACCTCCACCAGATACACCCGAAGCCGCTGGCCCGGGTGGTATCGCTCCGTAGGCACCTGGTCGCTGGGCGCCATTACGCCCTCGGCCTTGGCCAGTTCGATATACACGGTGCGGTTCTCGATCCTCTGCACGATGCCGTGCAGCAACTCGCCCTCTCGCTCGTGGTACTCGTCGAAGATCATCCGCCGCTCCTCGTCCCGAAGCCGCTGCAGGATCACCTGCTTGGCCGTCTGAGCGGCGATCCGGCCGAAGTTGGGTGGAGTCGTCTCCACAGCCAGGGACTCGCCCACCTGGATGTCGGCGCGAAGCTTCCTCGCCACCTCCAGCGGTATCCTATCGGGCCCGGCTTCACCGTCCTTCTCTACCACCAGCTTGTCGGCAAAGATCCTGACGGCGCCGGTAGCTGGGTCGATCTTCGCTGTGACGTTCTGGCCGGTGGGAGCGAAGTTCTTCTTGTATGCAGACACCAAAGCCGCTTCGATGGCGTTCATCACAGCCTCACGGGTGACGCCCTTCTCGCTGCAAAGCTGGCTTATTGCTGTCACAAAATCGCTCTTCATCCGAATCCCTCCTGCTTGAAGCCCACGCCCCGTTGCCTCCGCGCGAAATCGCGAAGCTGCAACAAAAAAGTGGGGGCGTGCCCACCACTTCAACTCGGAACTGTTACTGATCGATTATACCAGGGATACCCCCCTCGCGCAACGCCGTTTGGCGCTGCAGCGGTCAATCCGAGATATAGCAAGCAAAGAAAGTAGTAACGACTTTAGTCGTTCGTCTCCGTGGCAAAGGCGCGAACAACTAAAGTCGTTACTACGGCTTCCTCGGCTACCCGGTCTTTCGGTCGACGGCCATCGACGCCGCCCCTACCCCCAGCGCTCGTCCAGCACCGCCTGGATCCTCGCTATCTCCTCCTCGCCCATCTTGTCGAAACGCCGCTGGGCTCGGATGTAGTCGCGGACGGCGGCCCGCTTCTCAGGTCGATAGGTGAGCTGCCGCTCGCCTCCGACGATCTCTACCAGCGGCCATAGCCCGGTCTCGACGGCCATACGAGCCATCTGCACGGTCTGGTCCGGCGGGTATCCCCATCCCTGGGGTTGGGGCGTCAGAACGTGGATGTAGCGGAAGCCGCGCATCCCCTTGGCCTTCTCCACCTTGGCAATGAAGTCGGCCGGGTAGGCTATGCTGGCACTGGCGACGTAAGGTATCCCGTGGCCGGCCATGACAGCGATCATGTCCTTCTTGGGGGTCTCCTTGCCACCGGGGGTGTCGGTGGTAATCGACAGCCTCGGGGTCAGACTTCCGGCCTGGAAACTGGTGTTCAGGTAGCCCTCGTCGTCGTAACAGACGTGGATGATGTCCTCGTTTCGCTCAGCAGCCCCCGAGACCGACTGGAAACCGATGTCGGCGGTTCCGGCGTCGCCGGCCCAGGACACTACCGTCACACCTGTTTTCCCCTTCATCTCCAGGGCAGCCTTGATGCCGGAAGCGATCACCGCCGAACTCTCGAAGAGGCAGTGGATCTGAGGCACCTTCAGGGAGGTGCGCAGATCCTGAGCCACCGCTGTGGCCAGGGAAGACGCCGGAATGCACAGAATGGTCTGCGGGCCGAGGACCTTCAATGCCTGCCGGAGGGCGATGCTCCCGCCGTAGCCGGGCATCCCGCTGTGGCCGCCGGTCAGCAACTCCTCTCGGGGTAACCCCCTCAGCAGCTCTATCTCTTTCAGATCCACGACAGGGCCTCCTCCCGCACGATGTCGCTCTTGAGGTTCAGCCACACCACCTGTCCACCGGCCTTGCCGGCGGAGGCCGCCGCCATCGCCCGCTCACCGACGGACTCCATATCCGCCTGGGTCACCTCCCGGCCACCCAGCCCCGCTATCACCCCGAGCACCGGCTTCGACAGGCCGGCCGAGGCCAGGGCCATCAGCACCTCTCGATACAGGGCGCCGCCGACGCCGTAGACGGCGTTCCGGTCGACCACCGCCAGAGCCCGAGCATCCCCCGCCAGCTGCACCAGCTCCTCGAAGGGGAAGGGCCGGAAGGAGCGCACCTTCAGCAAGCCAACCCGCTTGCCGGTTGCTCGCATGGTGTCCACAGCGCCTCGGGCTGTGGCGACCATGGAGCCCATGGTGACGATCAGGGCTTCGGCATCCTCCGTCCGATAGGCTTCCAGAGCGCCACCCCAGTCCCGACCGAAGCGGCGGCCGTACTCGGCGCTCACCGTCTCCACCACCTCCAGCGCCGACTCCATCGCCGCGTGCTCCTGGAACTTGAACTCCGTGTACAGATTGAACCCCGTGGGCGGGTTCAAGGATGCAGGGTGATCCACGTCGAGGACTGCGCGGTTGTAGGCACCGACGAAGCCGTCCACATCTGCGCCCGCCGGCAGAGCCACCTCCTGCTTGGTGTCGCCGAGGATGTACCCCTCGTAGTTCACCAGGACCGGGAGCAGCACCCTCGAGTCTTCGGCTATCTTGAAGGCCTGGATGACGGTGTCCAGCACCTCCTGATTGTTCTCGCAGTACAGCTGCAGCCAGCCGGTGGTCTCCTGGGCGATGGCATCCCCATGGTCTGCAAAGCGGTTGTGGGGTGCCGAGAGGGCCCGGTTGACCACGGCCATCACGATGGGGAGCCGGAGGCCGGCGGCGTAGTGCAGCACCTCGTGCATCATAGCGATGCCCTGCGAATTGGTAGTGGAGAAAGTGCGGGCCCCTGTCAGGGACGACCCGACGGCAGCCGCCAGGGCACTGTGGTCCGACTCCACCCGCAGGAACTTCGCCTTCAGCTTGCCGTCGTCGATCATCTTGGTGATGACGGTCATCACTGGATAGGAAGGGGTAATAGGGAACGCGGGGAACACCTCTATTCTCGCCAGTCGAGCCCCTTCGGCGGCCGCCTGGTTCCCGGTCAACTGAACTGTATCGCCCATCGTCATGCCACCCCCACCATCTGGATGGCCCCCTCGGAGCACTCCGTCGCGCAGATCCCGCAACCCTTGCAGTAGTCCAGATTCACCTCTACGGCCCTGCCGGTTACCCCAATGGCGCTATCGGGGCAGAAGATCCAGCAGGCCAGGCACTGTGTACACTTGCCCGCCTCCACCTGGGGCTTCAGGGAGACACTCCCCGGCTTGGCGTCTCGCGCCATACTCCCGGGCTCATAGGAGCCCGGGGTGATAGGCAACCTCATCCCATTCCTCCTTGAGACTGCGGGTTCACCAGCGATCTATCGTCTGTACTCGACGTAGGGCCACGGCATCTCACCCGTGCCGGTCCATACCAGCGTCCCGCTGCCATCACCCCCCGTGGGGGCCGGATCGGCCTTCACCACAGTGGCCCCGGGGGGAAGGATCACCGTCAGCGACGAGTCCTTGTTCAGCTTCACGCTGTTGGCACCCTTGAAGTCCACCACCCACGCCCCGTCCCTCTGCTCGGCGAAGCCGCTCCACCGGAATCGGTACACCTGAGCGCCGTAGTCAGGCTTGCGTTCGAAGCTGGCCTGGAAGTCGGACACCTGGAACTGCCGGCCGGTCCTGTCCGACAGGTTCTTCAGCGAGTCCTCGACCCCCTTACGGTAGGCCTCCGTGTCGGGCTGGCCCAGCCTGGTCACCATCCCATCGAAATTCTTCTCGACGTCGGGGTCGGTGAAGTAGCTCTTGTTGACCATCTCGACCGACGCGCTGCCCTGGGCGTCCAAGGTGTAGGTCACGTCCGACCCCAGTCGAGCCTGGCTCATCTTGCCCCTGAACTCGATGGCCGAATAGCCGCCGAGGACCACGAAGATGCCGATAATGGCTAACAATACCTTTGCCATGAAAGACTTCTTTCCGGTGGCGGGCTGCCCCGCTCGCCACGAAGGTTGGCCGCCGATTATACCTGAATCTGCGGTGGGACGCGGGCCGCTTAGAGAGATCGGAA
>JAJZQR010000075.1 GCA_021806765.1 Chloroflexota bacterium
GTTGGTGGTGACCAGCACCGGCGAGTTGGCACCGGGCTCGTTGAACTTGTAGATCCCAGGTTGAACCTGGATCGGCTTCTGCGGGTCGGTGTAGATGTTCTGCCGCAGCGTCAGCAGAGGATAGACGACGCAGGGATTGAAGTGGTCCAGCACCACGATGCCGGCGTACTTGGCGATATGCTGGCCCGCGGCGATAGCCTCCTGCTCGATGGACTCGGCCCCCTCCCCCGGGAAGGTGATGGTGGGATAGCCCAGGGCCCGGAAGTTCTTCTTGATGGCCAGCCGGCGCAGCTGAGTGGCGTGGGCCAGGGTCCCGGCCAGATCTCGAGAGCCCGGATCCAGCACCAGGTCGGCGACCCCGGCCTTCGTCAGTTGATCCGTCAGGGTAGCCAGGGCCTCCAGATCCCCGTTCGCCTTTACCACCAGCGGGCAGTCGAACTTCTTCGCCAGAGCCGCCATCGCCTCCCAGTTCTCGGCATCGGCGGCGTAGATCAACGGCTTATCACCTGCCCCAGCCGCCAGCGCAGCCTCGATGGCGGCGGCATTGTGGGACATCAGGATCAGCGGCTGCTTGGTCTTCGCCTTGGCCGCCTTCACGCACTCCACGAAGGGCCCCGGCTCTCCCGAGGCGTTCTCCACGGCTATGGCGTCCAGGGCCAGGCTCATGCCCACCCGCTCGACTAAATAGCCTGCCGCCTCGGCCACCGCGGCCGACACCTCCTCCAACGGCTGAGTGTCCTTCACTCGGAAGACCAGACCCGGCTGATGGTAGAAGGTCTTATCGTGGCGGAACAGCACTACCTCGTTGCCGACCTCGAACTTGTTGTCCCCGGCCCCAACGGTCACCAACCTGATGGGCGGAGCGGAGGCGGACTCCAGAGCAGCCTTGGCCTCCGCCGAGACGTGGGGGCAGGCGCTCAACTCCGCTCCCTTGGCCGCCAACTTCAGGGCAAAGGCCAGACAGGTGGGAAAGCCGCATTCCTTGCAGTTGGTCTTGGGGAGCAGCTTGTAGATATCCAGTCCAGTTAGAGCCATCTCTCCGTAACCTCCCCTACGCCTTCATCAGCTTGTCGATGGCCAGCTTTACCTGTTCCACCGACTTGGGGTGCCGCAGCACCAGAATGTCCGCGCCGGCCGCGAGCAGCGTAGTGGCAGTTAGGATCTCCCACGTGACCGACCGCTCCTTGATGTCGCCCCAGGTCTCCGGGACTCCGTCCAGCGTCTTGGACTCCTTCTGCCGCCAGGACTCCTCCCCCACAGTGCAGATCATGGGGAACTGGGTCATAGGGTCGTTCAGGAAGGCACTCAGCCTGAGGCGCTCCATGACGGAGTAGGTGTACTCCAGCCCGTAGCCCAACGCACCGGTGGTGGGGTCTATCAGCAACCGATCAGAGGGGAGACCCATGTCGGTTGCCAGGATGTTGCACTGCTTGGCCATGTTGACGTCGATGGGCGACTGGGCTATCACCGAGTGGCCGCTGCCCAACGCCGCGGCCACGACGGTCCGGTAGTTGGTGTTTTCGATGTCGCCCAGGACGATCCTTTCGCCCGCCGCGGCCTCGGCCACCTTGAGCAACACCTCGTTGTCCTTCTGAGCCTGGCCCGGGCCGTAGACGATAAGGGGGACACCCACGGCCTTCAGAACCGCTTTCACCGTCTCCGCCCCCTCCTCGGCAGACCGATTCAACCCATCAGGGTTGGTGCCGGTCAACCTCAGAACCACCAGCTCGGCCCCGGCCTTCACCGCAGCCTTGGCCCACTCGCCGGGGTCGTTCATCACGTCCCCCCACGCCTCCTTGAGGTGTGCGGGCCAGTCGTCAGGGTTCCAGTCGTGGATCTCGACACCTACCGCGGGCCGGTGAGGCATGGGCGACTCGAAGTGCAGGAAAGGCAGGCTGCCCTCGCCGCCTACCGTGATGGTGCTGGTCCGCGTGCCCCCCTCGGCGGCAGTGGCACCCAGCGTTACCTCACGCACCTTACCGGCCGCCTTCTCGATAGGAATCTGGACCGTCACTCCCATAGTGTTTTTTCCTCCAGTAAGTGCTTCTCGATGGCCAACCATGGCCTGCGAGAAGTAGGGGCGCGGTAACCGCGCCCCTACCCGTTTAGAAGATGGGATCCATGGTCAGGGCCGGGTGGCCCTTCTCCTCCAGGAAGGGCAACAACTCCTCTACCGTCGTCGCTACCCGCTCGTCGGCGATCTTCTCCAGCATGTCCGGCTCGCCGATCCGATTGCACACCTCCTGAAGTTCCTCTTGCATCGACTCCTTGATGTTCGAGGACATCCAGACTATCCGCTTGAAGCCGCCCTCGGCCTGGATGAACTTATTGCTGGTCAGGAAGTACTTGCCGATCCCCATGAGACCCGGGGTCTGGATCCCGCCGCCGGCAGTGCCGGCCAGGGTACTGAAGGTCATCCCTGCGGGCGTCATGCTGGGATCCTCTCGGGACACCACCATCACTCCGTTCGCCTCGGGTATCACCATCATGATGCTCTCGAAGCAGCCGCACGAGGTCATGGAGGCATCCATAAAGGAGTACATGGTCACTCGTGGAACCGTCTGGTTGGATTTCTGGTAAACGAAGTCGTTGATGGCGTCCCACTCCCCCTTGACGGGGTCCAGGCAGTTCCCCTTTTGTACAGGCTGGTTGGGACCGGCCGGGTTGATCTCGAAGCCAGCCTTGGAGTCCAGCCAGTTCACCGCGCCGCAAAGGCCGAGCCGCTCCGGGGAGACGATGCAGACGTGGTTCGGAGCGAAGCTCTGGCACAGGGTGCAGCTGTAGAAAAGGTCTACCGACTCGTCGGTCAGGTTCGCCACGCGGATGTTCCGCTCGTGGTAAGTCTGGCGGGCCACCACCAGCAATTCCTCGACCTTATCCGCCGTCGTGTAGAGATCCACGGAGATTTTGTCCACGATAGCCGGGAAATCACTCTTCAGCTTGGCATACAGGATGTCGCCAAGGTGCCGGATCTTGAAGCCCTTCCCAGCGGCAGCAGCGCTTATGCGGATCCAGGCGATGTCCCGCTGTCCGATGTGCTGGACTCCTTCGGCGCCGTTAACGAAGTCGTGGATCTTCCGCTCCAGCACCGGCTCGAAGTCCTTCTGCATCTTCCGACCGGCCACGTTCACCATGATCCCCAGGGGCAACGACCCGCCTTCTGGCACCTCGTCGATCTCCGGCCCATGCACGGTGATCTTGCCGTCTTCCACCTCGCTCATGTCCCGCATGCGGAGGTACTCGAAGCAGGGGCCACGGCGACCGCCGAACTCGATCCGGAGGTTATCCTTCCGCACCCGCTCCCCCTCGAAGGCGGGACCATAGGCTACTGGTATCGGGATCTTCGTGATGAGGATCTTCAGGCCACGGACCTCGATCGCCTTGGCGACGATCTCCTCACACGCGACGTCGCTCACCACGTGCTCGTAAGTGGTGACACCCCTCGGCAGGATCTGCGGGATGTTGGTGTGGGCGATAGTGGGGAACCCGTAACTGATGGCTCCCGCGGCCGTCGCGTACTTCTCTCGATCCACCTGGTCCAGAGCCAGGACGAAGGCGAAGATGCGGTACTTGTTGTAGCGCAGCATCTTCTTATAGTCGCCGGGGGCAACGCCGCCGAAGGAGAGAGCCGCCCGGGTCGCGAAGCCCAGGGAGTAGATGTGGGCCGATACCTCCCGTCCGAAGGGGACGAGACGCGTCTCCCATCCCAGCTGCACCCGCTCTTCGTCCAGCTGGTCCGCGAAGGTTCGGCCGTTTTGGTCGCTGCCGGCGATGAAGACGTACAGGTTCTTCTCCTGCATCTCTCGGGCAAGCCTGACGGCCATCTCGTTGGAGGGAGCCGGGCCGACCACGGCGGCGAAGCCGGGGGCTGTGCCGTCCACGAACTCCACACCCCTCTGCCGCAGGATCACGTCGTCAGCCGCGCCCAGGTAGATCCCGTCCACCGGATTCGGGCCGATGACGTACTTGAGGGCCTCGATGGTCTCCTCGGCGAAGAGGGTAGCTACACCGGCATCCAGGGTCTCCCCCAGATAGGGGAGCCACAGCCGTTCCGTGGGCACGGCAGGCAACAATTCCTTCGCCTGCTCGATCACCGGCTCCAGATCTGACAGCTTGGCCACCTTGCGGCCGGTGAACCCGTAGATGACCGGCAGAAAGTAGCCGGTATTGGGCAGAACTACCGGCTCGTTAGGCCCCTTGGCGTCGATGGCCTCGTGCAGCTTGGCTTCAGCCCTGGCGACGAAGGCGTGGGCTCCCTCTATGGCAGCGGTAGCAATGATCTTAGACACGGAGCTCCCTCCTTGCATCCATGTCGAAGAGGACGCGCTCTTGCTTGGTGTCGATACCTAGCGCCTTCCTCTTCTTCTGGATGTGGTCCACGGCCTTCTCGTAGATCTTTGCCGGATCGATCTCGAACTCCATCTTGCCGCCGAACTTCTCTTCCCAACCGGTTGACATCAGGTCTACGACGGCCTTGCTCGCCTTGATCGGCGAGGTTACGCCGAAGAGAACGTAAGCACCGCTGGCGGCAAAGTAGGTACCGATAGCCAGAGCCTTCTCGCTCATCCACTCGGGGGCGATACCGACGGCCGGCAGTTCGCTGATGTCGTCACCCAGGCCGCCCTCCGCCACCACAGCCGATAGGATGGTGAGGATGCGGCTGTTATCCACGCAGGATCCCAGGTGCAGCACCGGCGGCATGCCGGTAGCCTCGCAGATGGACCGGAGACCGGGTCCCGCGTACTCCATCGCCTCGCCCGTCAGCAGTCCGTACTTGGCGCTGGCCAGCGACCCGCAACCCGTTTGCACCACCAGATAGTCGTTGGCGATGAACTCCCTGACCAGGTTGAAGTGAGCCTCGTCGTGAACGACCCGAGGGTTGTTGCAGCCCACTATGCCGACCGCGCCCTGGATCCGACCGTCGATGATGGCATCGTTGAGCGGCCGGAAGGAGGCCCTGTAGCGGCCTCCCAGCATGTACTCCACGTACTCGTGGGAGAAGCCGGCCACCAGGTCGGAGGCGTAGTTGGGGATGTGAACACGCTTCGCGCGGTTCGGGTAGTTGTCTATCGCGGTCCGTATTATCAGCTTGGCGATGGCCAGCGCATCGTGCTCGTTGAACTGGATGTGGGTGGCACCTTGGATCCTCGCCTTGGGCGAGGTGGTGATCAACTTGGTGTGGAAACGCTCGGACAGAGGCACCAGGGCCTGCATGACACACTGGATATCCACCACCATAGCGTCGACCACGCCGGTCAGTATGGCCAGCTCCTGATCCAGGAAGTTGCCCGCGGGTGGAATGCCGTGCCGCATCAACACTTCGTTGGCGGTGCAGCAGATGCCCGACAGGTTGATCCCCGTCGCCCCCTTGGACTTGGCGTAGGCAATCAACTCGGGATCCATGGCTGCCACCACTATCATCTCGGATAGGGTGGGCTCGTGGCCGTGGACGACGACGTTGACCTGGTCTTCTTTCAAGACGCCGAGGTTGGCTTGACTCCGGATAGGTTCGGGGGTCCCGAAGAGGATGTCGGAGATATCGGTGGCCAGCATGCTGCCGCCCCATCCGTCCCCCAGGGCTGTCCGCACGGTCTGCATCAGGATGTGATCGGCGTCCTGATCTGCCCCCATGTGAGTGGCGTGCATGCTCTGGACGATCTCTCGATCTATGCCCCGAGGCACCACCCCCAACCGGCGCCACAACTCCTGGCGCTTCTTGGGGGCCCGAGAGGCATATATGATCTCGCCCGTCTGCTGACCGAAGTTGGACAGGGCGCGATTCGCCACGTCGAGAGCTATCTCCGAGGTGCTGCGACCGTCGACCGGTATCCCCATCAGTTCCGCGACGGCCTTCAGTTTGGGCACGTCCTTCATCTGGTAGTCGGGGGCTTCGCCCTTAGCCGCCGCCATGAGGGCCATGGCCAGGTCGCGGCCATGGTCGGAGTGCGCTGCGCTCCCAGCTGCCACGGCTCGGGAAAGGTTCCTGGCCACGATGGTCGGGAGGGTCGCACCGCAGACCCCTGTCATGACGTCGGGATTCTTGCCTACCAGACGGCACGGCCCCATATAACAGACCCGGCAACAGGCGCCGTCTTGTCCGATGGGGCACGGCTTCATCTCCCCCGCACGACTGAAGGCGGTGGAGATCTCCTCCACATCGGCTATCTCCAGCATCTCAGCTGCGGCGGGGTCGATAGTCTTGCCGTTCCCTTTGCCCAGCCATTGGGGCGGGGGAATGCTTCTGCCTAGATCACCCATAATCGTCTCCTTCAACTAACTGCCCGCCCGCCGGCCAAAGGCACGATTCGGCACGTTTGCGGGTCCTGGAGGAAAACGTCGGAAAACGATGGCCATGAGACCCGAGAGGTCCCCAATAATCGTCTCCATTGACGGCATGGGGTAATCTGGATAGCCTGTCCAGCTCAGCTTCTCTTGTCCTACTGCCCCTCGCCTGCTACCCCCCATTGGATAGCCGAGGAAGCTGCTTTGCTCCTCACCTCCCTTGGTAACAGACCCAGCGTGGTCGCCCGCCAGGGCATAGCCATCGCCCCGACATCAGACAACGGTCAAGCTGCTGCTGGCACATAAGGCTAGTGCGGTAACCGGTAAGCTGGGGTTAGATAGGTTCAGTATAAGCTTGACGCTTTCCTTGTCAAGGTCGCATTGTTTGACGACCTTGCAGGTGTTATCATCCTCGATAGGTCGGGGTCCGAACGAGCAGGACAGCTTCGCTTCACCCCGCAGAACATCCAAGATCGCAACCGCTTCCTCGGCAAGGCAGCGAGGGGTTCAGCGGTCACTGCTGTCGTACCGGAGGATCGAATGTCCTTTTCAGTTCGCCTCTGGACAATGACCATCGCCAGCTTCTCCGTCTTCACGGCCTGGGTCTTCGTCCACGACCACATAATGCCCGGCCTGAGCGCCGACGCCTACCATGCTATCGTATCAGCCTCGGCCTGGGCCTTCGGCTTGCTGGGAACTTTCCTGATCAACCGATTCCATCGGCGCGCCGAGCGGTTGGCCGAGCAGGCGGCCAGGGACGACACCGTCATCCAACTGGCCGGCGGCATCGCTCACGAACTGAACCAACCCCTGACCATCATCATCAGCACCGCAGAACTCCTGGCCAGGCGCGACCCGGCGAAAGACGACTTGCGCCCCTACCTACACCAACTGATCCAGGCCTCTGAGCGGGTGTCGGACACCGTACAGAAACTGGAGAAGGCCACCAGCTATCGTACAAAACCCTACGTGGCCGGCGTAGAGATCGTGGACCTCGACCAGGCCAGTGAAGAGCAATCAGTAATGAGTAATGAGTAATGAGTAATGAGTGGCAGTCCTCGACTCATCACTCATCACTCATCACTTCTCACTCGTCACTTCTCACTCATCACTTCTAGCTGCGGATTGGCTCAGTAGCCTCTCCACCGACGGGAAGGCAGCGAGATTGGTGTGGGGAAGGAAGAGCCCCGAGATGTACTCCTCCATGAAGCGGTTGTCGGCGGATAACTCCAGGTAGGTCATCTTGCGGGCCCCCTCTTCCGCTACCTCCCGCGCCTCCCGAGAAACCAGGGAGGCATAGGCCCCCAGGGCCGAGGTGTTGCCCAGGTAGTGGAAGGTCTCCCACGGAAGGTCGGGCAGCAGACCGATTTGGATCGCCTTCTCCACGTTGATGTAGCGGCCGAAACCTCCACCGATCAGCACCTGCTCGATATCACCGAAGCTCAACCCAACGCTGTTCACCAGTACGGAGAAACCGGCGTAGATGGCAGCCTTGGTCCTGAGCAGGTTGTTGACGTCTACTTCGGTGATGACTATGTCCTCGCCCTGCCCCGTCTCGCCAGCCCACGCAACCACATACTCGCCGCCATGGTCGCCCCGCCGTATCCTCGGGGTCCCGAGGTTCCAGTTCATCCGGCCACCGCGGTCGATCACCCCGGCCAGGAACATCTCAGCCAGCAGGTCGATCATGGCAGAACCGCAAATCCCTTTGGGGGGCACGTCCCCAATCACATGGAACCGGGGCTCCAGGTCGGTGCGACCGATCTCTACCTTCTCGATGGCCCCAACGGTAGCTCTCATGCCGTGCTGCACCCCCGCGCCCTCGAAGGCCGGCCCAGCGGAACAGGCGCAGGTCATTAGCCACTCGGAGTTCCCCAGCACTATCTCGCCGTTGGTGCCCACGTCGATGAACATCGTGAGCTTGTCGGTCTTCCACAGACCGGAACTGAGCACTCCAGCCGTGATATCTCCGCCCACATAGCTGGCGACGCCGGGGATGGCCAGCACCAAAGCGTTCGGGTTTACGCCGATGCCCAGATCCCGCGCCGGTATCGGAGGGTACTGATTGACCGCCGGAATGTAGGGTTGCTCCCGGAGATATCGAGGGCTGATCCCCAGGAAGAGATGGCTCATGGTGGGATTTCCAGCAGCCACGACCTGGAGCACCTCCTCCGGCCGCACGTCTGCCTTCTTCAGCACCTCGGCCAACAGTCCATTGATGGTGTCCACAACCATCTGCTGGAGTTCCTTCAGGTTGTCGCCCTTGAGGGAGTAGACGATCCTCGAGATCACATCCTCGCCCCGGGCGATCTGTCCGTTGTAGGCAGACGCCACCTGCAGCAGCTTCGCCGTGCGCAGGTCCACCAGGTATACGACCACCGTGGTGGTGCCGATGTCCACGGCCACCGCAAACATACGATCGGTCTTGTCCCCGGGAACGATGGAGATCAACCGCCGCTCATCCACCGAGGAAACGTTATCGTAGAAAACGGTGACCTGCCAGTCGGCGGCCCGAAGTAGATCGGGGAGAGACCGAAGGGCGGAGAGGTCTACGGAAAGGCTGTTCAGACCCATCCGCGCCATCTGCCGGCGAAGGCGGCTGTAATCGTCGGTATTGTCTTCCAAACTGGGTGGCTCGATAGTGAGCGCGACGGCTCCCACCGCGGGATCAATGCGCCCCTGCCATGCCGCCGGGAGAGCTACACGGTCCGCCCGCGACTCCCCCACGGGAACCTCGCGTCCCTGCTGGGGTGGCACCAGGACCGAGACGTCTCCACGCACCACGCTCTGGCAGGCGAGGACCCATCCCTCCTGAGCCATAGCAGGTTTGACCAGCGCCGTGGGAGGAGAGTCTACCTGGCCGAGGGCAACCTGCACCTTGCAGCGTCCGCACCTCCCCTGGCCACCGCAGGGGACCCCAATCTCGATGCCCGCAGCCTTCGCGGCATCGAGGAGACTGGCACCGGATGGAACCTCTACAGCCTTCTCTTGAGGAAGGAATCTTACAAGCGGAATCTCTGTCTCCTTTTACTAGCTGGGAAAACCCAGGAACCAGGCCGAATAAGTGTCGTGCGGATAGTAGCAAAGGAGAACTCCGTTTGCAAGGCGCTGCGGCGGTGTTATACTGTCCCCGTCTCTACCGCGGGTAGACCCCTGGACTTTTCAGCAAATCATCCGAGGCCCTGGTGCTAGTGCGCCCGCCTTCCCTGAGATCTCAGGGAGGTTTGCAGGATAAGCCTTTGGTAGCCCGGCTATCGCGATTCAACTGAGCGCCGGGGGTTGTGCGATCTCATGGATTACCCCGCCTTCCTCACCAAGGCCAGGCTCCCTCAGCGGCGCCCGGATGTCCTGCGCCGTCCCAGGTTGGTGGACTTTCTCCACCAACAGGTGGACAAACGGCTGATCATCCTGTCGGCTTCGGCGGGATACGGCAAGACCACCCTCCTGGTGGACTTTGCCCACGAGGTGGACCTCCCCGTCTGCTGGTATTCCCTGGACGCCTCGGATGCCGATCCGAGGACCTTCTTCGAGTACCTCCTTCTGTCCCTGCGCCAGCGGTTTCCCAGCTTCGGCCGGCAAACCGAATCCCTGCTCCAGTCAGTGGAAGACGTCGGCAGGGAAGTCAACTCCCTGGTCGCGTCCCTGGTCAACGAGATCCAGTCGGACATCCCCGACTACTTCCTGCTGATACTGGACGACTTTCACTGGGCAGACGGCAGTGAGGTGGTCAACGCCGCCCTGGATCTGCTGATCTACTACCTGCCCGACAATTGCCACCTGCTGCTCTCGACCCGCACCCTGCCTCAGCTAACCTTCTCGCGATTGGCGGCCCAACGTCAGGTAGTCGGACTGGGGACCACCGACCTTCGATTCACGCCTGACGAGTTGAGCCGGTTGCTGCGTGAGAACTTCAAGCTGGCGATGCCGGCCAATCAGGCTGAAGAGTTGATCGAGGCCTCGGAGGGTTGGATCACCGGCATCCTTCTCACCACTCACACCCTTTGGATGGGGTTGGTGGAGAATCTCCTCAAGGCCAAGGGGGCTGGTAGTCCTCTCTTCGACTACCTGGCCAACGAAGCCTACCTCCTGCAGCAACCAGAGGTTCAGCAGTTCCTGTTGTGCTCCTCCGTGCTGAACCAGATGACACCGGAGCTGTGCGACCGGCTCTTCGCCAGGGGAACGGCTGCGGACATGCTTCACTACCTGTTGAGGGCCAACCTCTTCGTGATGGGACTGGACGGCCCAGGCGAGTGGTACCGTTACCACAACCTGTTCCAGGAGTTCCTCCAGGCGAAGCTAAAGGCCGAGAACCCGGCGATGTTCTCCGAACTTCACAGCCGAGCAGGCCAGATGGCTGAGGCACAGCGGGAATGGGATACAGCCTTCGGCCACTACATGGCCGCCGGCGATCACGAGGGAGCAGTCGCCCTGGCAGAGTTGGTGGGCGAAGAGATGATGCGATCCGGCCGCTGGCGCACCCTTCAGCGCTGGTTGGAAAGCCTTCCGCAGGGGATTGTCGACACACGACCGAGGCTGTCTCTTTTGAGAGGGCGCACCTCCATCTGGTCAGGCGAATTGGATCGAGCGATCACCTATCTGGACAGGGCATCACAACGGTATCGCCTGGACGATGACCATGAGGGTGCAGGGGGAGCGCTCACCGTCAAGAGCATGGCCCTGAGGCTGAAGGGACGCCTGACCGAGGCCCTCGAAGCTTGCTCTGAGGCCCTGGCACTGCAGGGTGATCATACGTCACAGGTGGCAGCCGAGGCCCACCGCGACAGAGGGATCTGTCTGGCGTCTCAGGGCAAACTCGCTGAAGGCGCAGCCGAACTCCAGCAGGCTTTGGCCATGTATGAGGCCCTGGGAGACGATGACGGTGTTGCCACTCTGTCCCAATCCATGGGGATACTCTCCGTACGAACCGGAGACCTGGCTCGAGGCATGGTTTACTACCAGCGGGCTCTCACGCTCTGGCGCCGGTCGGGCAACTCGGCTCTGGAGTCAGGCGTCCTCAACTCCATTGGGGTAGTGCACCATTACTCCGGGGAGTATCCACTCGCATTGACCATTCTTAGGGAGGCGACGGAGAAGGCACGGCTCGCCGGGCACCTGCGAAGCGAAGCCTTCGTGCTCGCAACCACCGGTGACGTGCAGCGGGATTCGGGCGATCTTCGAGCGGCCCTGGACACCCACGAAACGGCGCTGGAACTGGCACACCGAGTCGACGAGGTCCCTCTCATCAACTACCTCCTGGATGCTCTAGCCAATACGCATCGACTATTGGGAGACTACGCAACGGCAGAGCGCTTACTGCGCCAAGCGCTCCAACAAGCCGAGGATGTCCAGTCCTCCTATGAAGTGGCGACATACTCGGTATCGGCAGGGCTGCTGGCTGAAGAGCAGGGTGATCTCGGTCGAGCCGAGGCGCTGCTAAGGTCTGCTCTTCAGCAGCTGGCACCATCCGGGGCAAGGCGGGATGAAGCACGCGCCCGTTATCACCTGGCCAGAACTCTTTTCACAGCGGGCAAGCGGGATGAGACCGCAAGAGAACTCGATGCTTGTCTGGAATTGTGCCGCGAGCTGGGCTACGACGCCTTCATGGTGGCCGAGGGACAGAAAGCCAACCAGTTGATCACCTGGGCACTCTCGGCAGGTATGGGCGGCAGGCGCCTGGAGCTTGTGGCCGAGCGGCTGCAGGTGAGCCGGCAGCCGCTCCAGGTACTCCAACGCCAGAACATTCGGCTCGAGCCATCGGCTCCGCAGAGCATAGAAATTGAGTCTTTCGGCGTAGCCAAGGTTCTCGTGGACTCCAGACTCGTCACCAGCAGCGATTGGGCAGTGGAGAAGACCAAGGAGCTGTTCTTCTATTTGCTGCGCCAACCTCATGCCCTCCGGAAGGAGCAAATCGTAGATGACGTCTGGCCGGAAGTGGAGTTGAGCAAGAGCAACAGCCAATTCCACTCTACCATGTACCGGCTGCGAAGAGCGCTCTTCCCGCAGTGTGTGACTTACAGGGACGGTAGATATCAACTCACTCTCGGGAAGAGCTACCGCTACGATGCTGAGGCGTTCGTGCGACTACTGACCGAGGCAGAGACAGTAGACCTACCCCTCTCCCGCAGAATCGAGGCATACGAACAGGCTCTGGCACTGCACAAGGGACCCTATCTCGATGAGTTCTACTCGGACTGGGTGCTAGCACCGCGCGAGGATCTCGAGATGCGCTACCTGCAAGGTCTTACTCGGCTAGGAGGGCTCAGGGCACAGAGCGGCGCCCTGGAACAGGCGGTAGAGCTGCTGCGTACGGCAGTCGCAAAGGACCCCTTCCAGGAGGAGGCTCACTACGGGCTCATTCACTATGCGGCTTTGATGGGGGATAGGGCAGCAGCTCTACGCCACTACAGAAGTTATGTTGAGTTACTCCGCGACGAACTGAGCGCCAAGCCAAGCTCGTCGATCCTCGACTTGGCCGATCGTATAGCTCACGGCCAACCACTCCCATCGATTCACGGGTCCACCAGGTAATCTGGCGAATCTTGCCGGATTGCCCCGTTTACCCCTGGTTTTGCGAGCGTTTTGCGAGAATCGGGTAGTAGAGTTCCCCAACAGACGGGGCCCCTAGATCCATCGGGGGCCAGCACAGAGATGAAGGAGAGTTGGGGAAATGAAGACTGCGCGTTATCTGTACGTCAAGGTCATCTACGTTGCTCTCGCAATTGCCGCTCTGGCTATGGCCGCTGGCGCCCCTGATGGCTGGCCTGCCCCGTAGGGATCAGTTGGGGCCCTCGCCCCAAAGGTCTTCTGGTTGTGGGTCCGGCAGGACGGCAGGCGCCATGAGCTTCTGTCATGTCCTCAGACTCCAACTTAGAGGAAGGTTCACAATTGATCCTGGTAGTAGCGCTCATCGTAGGCATCGGTATCGCCCTGCTAAGGAAGGGCAGGTTGCAGCGACTGGCTGATCTGCCCTTCCGCCTCGGCTGGCTGGCTCTACTGAGCATAGCCGCCCAGGTGTACGTGATCTACAGCCCTGCAAGCAGGCTGGAACTGGATCGACCCATTCACGCCGCCATAATGATGGGGTCGTACCTCGCCTTGGGTGTCGTTGTGTGGGTCAACCGGCGCATCGTAGGGATGCCCATCATCGGTCTCGGTCTATTGTTGAACCTCGCAGTCATGGCCAGCAATGGGGGTTTCATGCCCATTTCGCGGGAGGCAATCCTCGCTGCGGGTACGCATCCAGCAAATGAACTGCTGGTAGATGGATCGAGACTCGACAGATCCAAAGATGTGTTGCTTCCAGCCGACCAGACAAGGTTGTGGATCCTCTCCGACGTGATTGTAGCGTCAAAGATGCCGCTGGCGAGGGTGTACAGCTTGGGTGACCTGATCGTCGCTGTGGGCGCGTTTCTGCTCCTCCAGGCTGCCATGGTGCCCGGCAGGGAGACGCGTTCTATCGAGCGGGAGGCTCGCACTGGCTGAACGATCCCAGCAATCCCGAACGTTCACTCTACTGGAGGAACGATGCCGTCACACAAGGAGTTGGAGAGGCTAATTGGGGCCGCTATCGTCGACAGCGAGTTCCGAGCGAGCCTCCTTGAGTCGCCGGCTGCCGCCGCTTCAGGCTTTAACCTGTCGGCAGAGGAACTAGATGCGTTGAGTTCCGCCGATACCAGTTCCCTGGAGGAACTGGCGACTTTCCTCTATGCCTGGATCACCAAGGCTCCCAAACCCAGGCGTGCATCCTTCGGCCGATGGTCGTTGGACGGGTATCAGGCAGTCCGCATCGCGGTGTAGCCCTTAATCGTGGCACCATTGAGGGTGTCGACCAGTTCCCAGACTGGTCGGTCGCCTGAGGTGTTCAGGGGTCAGTGTTCAACCTCCTGCCCTCGGTTGAACACTGACCCCTGACTGCACAGTCCTCTTTCACGAGCCGGCATGACTACCGACCCCGGGCGCCGCTCCTGTGCCTGCGCTCCGCGGCCTTCTGCCTCCGCCGCTTCAGTTTCCTCGCTGCCTCTTTCTCCTTCATGCGGCGCTGCTCCGAAGGGCCGACGTAGAAGCGATGCTTCTTCAGCTCCCTCATGATTCCGGACCGCACCATCCCTCGCTTGAAACGAGACAGCAGCTCCTCTATCGACTCGCCGTCGCGCGCAACTACCTGCATTATCGGCCCCGTCCATAGCCGCTGCTGCGCTCTCTGGCAAAGCAGTCGGAGCAGTAGACTGGCTTGTCACCACGTGGCTGGAAAGGAACCTCCGTCTCCTTGCCACAGCTGGCGCACACAGCCGGATACATCTGGCGAGGCTCTCGGCTGTACCCCGAGCTGTAACCGCCTCGTCCACCACCGTTCCTCTCAGCCCGGCGAGCTGCTCGGCACTCTGGGCACCGCGCTGGGTCGTTGGTGAAACCCTTCTGAGCAAAGAACTCTTGCTCCTCTACCGTGAAGGCGAACGACCGCCCGCAGTCACGGCACACCAGGGTCCTCTCGGAATAGGGCATCTAAAACTCCTTAGGGAAGACTACGCTCGAACAGAGCTGAACTGTGCGGCCAACGGGGCCGACCCGGATGGAGGGCCAATGACTCCGTGGTTGTGGCTCCGAGAGGGAATCGGATGGCCACCCCTCGGGGTCAAACGCCACCTCAATCTACCATAGTTTACCAGAAAACGTACTCTTTCTGCGAACATCCGTCCACCGCAATCTGACCTGACAACCCCGTGGGTGCGAACCCTCACCGTCTGCGGGCCGGCCATCCGCTTCTCCAGATACGACAGTTCTATCCGATACCCTCCACCAGGTCGATCTGCGCCCGCTGAAGCTTACCGGAGTAGTCCACGTAGACAGTCTTCCACTCGGTGTAGATATCCAGCGACGCCCAGGCCGCCTCTCGGTGGCCGTTGCCCGTCCCCCGGGTCCCTCCGAAAGGCAACTGAATCTCGGCGCCTATGGTACCGGCGTTGATGTACAGCACCCCGGTAGTCACGTCCCGTATTGCCTCAAAGGCCCTGTTCACGTCCCGAGTGTAGATGGAACTGGAGAGCCCATAGCGGGTGTCGTTGTTCACCCGGATCGCCTCCTCAAGGCTATCCACGGCCAGGATAGATAGGGTTGGACCAAAGATCTCTTCCTGAGCAATCCGCATCCCCGGCTCGACCTCCGCAAAGATCGTCGGCGGATAGAAACTGCCCCTGGCCAACTCCCCTTCACGGGCTATCTGGCCGCCGACCAGCAACTTTGCGCCTTCCCGCAAGCCAACCTCAGTGTACTCGTGGATCTTCTGAAGCTGCCGGGCGTTGATGACAGGCCCCACGTCTGTCTGCGGATCGATGCCGGGGCCCAGCCTCATCTTTCGGGCCCGATCCACCAACCGATCCGTAAGCTCCTTCTCCGCCGCCCGATGCACTATCACTCGACTGGCAGCCGTGCAGCGCTGGCCGGTGGTGCCGAAGGCACTCCACAAGATTCCCTCCACCGCCAACTCCAGATCGGCGTCCTCCATCACCATGATGGCGTTCTTGCCACCCATCTCCAGGGAAACCCGCTTGATCCGGGTGGCAGTCTGGGTCAGCACCCCCCGTCCTGTCTCCGTGGAGCCGGTGAAGGAGATAACATCCACCTTGGGGTGATTCACCAGGGCATCCCCGATCTCGCTCCCGCTCCCCATCACCAGGTTCAAGACCCCGCCGGGCAGACCAGCCTCTTCGTACAGCTTCACCAGCTCCGCCGCCAGCACCGGAGTGTCGCTAGCGGGCTTGAACACCACGGTATTGCCGCAGATCAGCGCCGCCGACAGCTTCCAGCTTGGTATGGCGATGGGAAAGTTCCAGGGCGTGATGGCGGCCACCACACCCACCGGATCCCTCATAGAGGTTCCAAACTTGTCTGGCAACTCCGAGGGCACTGTGTGTCCCAACAGTCTGCGCCCCTCCCCCGCCATGTAGAAAGTCATGTCGATAGCTTCCTGCACATCGCCGCGCCCCTCAGCGATCACCTTCCCCATCTCCCGACTCACCAGCTGAGACAGCTGCTCCTTCCGCTCCTGGAGAAGCTGTCCCACCCGAAAGAGGATCTCGCCCCGCCTGGGAGCCGGTGTCAGGCGCCATCCCTGGAAGGCCGCCGCGGCGGCCTCCACGGCCCGCTCCACATCCGCCACCGAGGAGCGGGGAAGGACTCCCACCACTTCGCCGTTGGCCGGATCCAGGCTTTCGAAGGTCCGGCCGCCCTCAGCATCCACCCACTTACCGCCAACACAGTTCTTGTACTGCACGCAGCGCCTCCGTAACGTCAACTAAGGGCAGGCGGCCCACCGAAACCACCTGCCCCATCGCAAACCACAGCCCCTCAGCCCCCCTGGCCAGCCGATCCGGGCCCATCGAGTCCCGCAGCACTATCGATCCTCTGACGCACAGAGCGTTCCCTCGCCAAGCGGTAGCCGAAGGAACCCAGGGGACTGAAGGATCGGCAGGGACTCCAGAGGATTCTGGGGTGCCGAAGAAGAGGAAGACACTCCGTGGAACTGAGAACAGTTCAGGGGGACTCAGGGCCGGCGACTCTGGGATCCCCGGTCAACTTGGGAGTACTGGGGGGAACCTGGGGAGACGTTGGCAACTCTCCCCGGGTTCCCCTGGATTCCGTCAGCGCAAACAACCTTTTGACGAGGAGTTCAGCTCACGGGATGATGGGCTTCTTGCTCTGCAGGCCCTGCAGAAGGTCCAGCTGCCCCTGCAAGCGCCCCGCCACTTCCAGCCGCAGCCCCTGCAGGTCGACTCGCAGGGACTCTACCCGAACCCCGAGCCCCTCACGCACCTCGGCCTGCAACCCTTCCAGGGGAGACCGCAACCGCTGCCCCAACTCCTGCTGAAGGCTCTCCACCTGGAGCTGCAACCCCTTCAACTCACTCTGCCACCGGCTGCTAAGTTCGGCCTGCAAACCCCGGACGTCGCCCTGCAGAGCCTCGAACTGACCCTGGACCTCCTCGAGGTGGAGTTGCAGGCGTGCACCCAGCTCGACCTGCACCACCTCCACGTCCAGTTGCAGCCGCTCCAGGGTCAACTGGGCCTCTGCCAGCCGCGCCTGGATCCTCTCCCGCAGATCGACCTGCAGGTTGTCCAGGTAGCTGGCCGGGTCGGTCACCTGCGCCAGCATCGCCTTCGCCCGCTGAAGCCCTCGCCTGGGGATTCGTCCCTGGCGGATCATCTCCTTCATCTGGGAGAAACTCATGACTGTCTCGCGGTAGAGGTTGGCCATTTGCTCGTAGAAACGCTCCGGCGGGAGCTTGGTCGGCAGCACACTGTGGAAGAAGTCGAACTTCTCCCAGCCGCCCTTTATCAGATGTTTCGTTTCCTCGTACAGCTGCGTGCCGGGAAGCGGAGTGAGAATAGTGAACTGAAGAAACTCGATCTTCTTTCGTCTGACGTACTCTATCAGCCCTTCGAAATCCCGCTCCTCCCAGTTGGGGTCGATCAGGAAGGCACCCCAGATGTCGATCCCGTTATCGTGCATGATGTCGATGGCTCGATCGTTGATCGCCAGGGAGGATGACTTGTTGAAGCTGCTGAGATCTTCCTCTCGGTAGGCCTCCAGCCCCATCAGCACCGTGGAGAGTCCGGTTCGCGCGGCCATGGCGATCCCATTGGGGTCCCTCACCATGGCGTCGGCCCGACCCTGGATCCAGAACTTCTTGTGGATGCCCCTCTCCTCCATCATCCCTACTATCCGTCGAGTGCGGGGCATGGAAGCGAGGAAGTTGTCGTCCACAATGCAGAAGTACTCGCAGTCCCCTGGCAAGGCCTCTATCTCTGCGATCACCCGTTCCGGCGACTTGAAACGGACCTTGCCGCCAAAGAAACGCCATACGGAGCAGAAGTTGCATCGAAATGGGCAACCCCTGGTGGTCTCGATGGTGTAGACATCATCCCAAAAACGGAAGAAGTAGCCCTGACGGTACTGGGTTACCAGATCGCGCCGCGGCCATGGAACCTGATCCAGATCCTTCAGGGTTGGACGAGGTGCGGTCACCCGTAGGTTCCCGTCCTCCCGATAAGCGATGCCCGCCACCTGGGATAGGTCCCCGCCGGACTCCAGGGTGCGCACCAGATGCGGGAAGGTAAGCTCTCCCTCACCGAACACTATGAAATCCACGTTCGAGCTGTCGAACTCCGAGGGGCTCATGGAGACGTGATGCCCGCCAACCACTACCTTTGTCTCGGGCAGCACCCGTCGGGTTGTCCGGCAAATCTCCTGCGCGTGGGGCACCTCGGCGGTGTAACCGGTCGTGCCCACCATGTCCGGTTGGAACTCCTCCAGCACAGCCGCCAGGTCGGCATCGGCGCGCATATCGAATATCCGCACCTCGTGATCCGGCACTGTTCCGGCTACCGTCTCCAAAGCCAGCGGTTCCGGCCGCGCCAACCTCTTGAAGCCGATGGCAGTCTTGCTGCTATCAGGCTGGACCAGCAGTATCCGCATTGGGTCCCCCTTTCTGGAGACAAACCCTCGTCGCTCGATCCCGCTCTGAGCGTTCCGCGTGGCCGAGAGAGGGCTCGATGCAGAGGATCCCGTGGGGCTGGATGAACCTGGAAGCCCTCAGGCGGCCCAACACCCGGTGCCCCTCAGGCAGCACCAACAATAACAGCTTACTGCTAGTCATCGGGAGAGTCAATCAACAACAAAAAAGGGGCAGTCTCCGCAGACCACCCCATGGAAGCAGCGGGCTAAAGGCCGAGCCGGGGGCTAAAGCCCAGCAGGAAGACCACCACGAAGTAGACAGCATTCAACATGAGGCCCATCGGCACGCCCAGCTTGGCCCATTCGCTACTGGTGATGCCCAGTTTGCCGGCCGAGATGATGTTGGGGATGTTACCCGGGATCAGCATCCCGCCCGAAATGAGCAGCCCCATCAACGCCGCGTTGATCTGAATCTGGGACAGGGCGGGGGCGATCTCGGCGGCGGTCAGGGTGGCGTTATCCAGGATCGCCGAAATCATGTTCACCCAGAACAGGACCTGCGAGGGCACCTGGATGAAGTACTTGTTGATGATCACCTCCATGCCGGCACCCAGCAGGAAGAGAGCAGCCACGAAGGCGTACACCTTGGCCGCCCTCACGATAACTTCTTTGAGGCCGCCTTCCTCAGCCTCGATCTCCACTTTCACCGGTTGATTGGCCGCCTTCTTTCCCACCAAGAAGACGCCAAAGAGACCGCACGCCACCACGCCAGGCACGATCAGCAGCCCCAGTTGATCCATCAGATACCAGAAGCCGGCGTGGTAAGGAGGTCCGCCCAGATTGGAGATGGCGATGGTGGAGAGGGGCTCTCCCAGAGGGGTGAGCACCGCACCGAGACCTATGGAGAAGCAGGCGATGATCACCAGGTTTATCTTGTCCTTCCGCTCCAGCGGCATCAGATTGGTGAACTCGACCAGCAGCAGGGAAGAGATGATGGCCGTTATGACGCTGGACAGCAACCCCAGGGCAACCACGATGGTGAAGATGACGATCCTCAGGGGGACTCTCTTCAGAACACTGCGCATAGCGTTACCGAGAGCGCTCTTGCCGTAATAGAACATCAGACCCGCCACCAGCACTGCTGGCACGATGCCCTTCATGACCGGCTCCTCGGCCGCCTTCTTGACCAGTTCAATTCCCCACTTGCCGGCCACCGTCACGGCAAGGGCGCCCATGACAAAGAGAAAGGCCTCCAGGTTCTCCTCGACCAACTTCACTTTGAACGGGGCGACAAGCACGACGAGGACAATGGCAAAGAGGGCCAGGTCGACTGGAGTAGGCTGCATCCGTTATCCACCTCGCAACATCTTGACTTCTCTCTTGCCGTCGAGAGTCACCGCCGGCAAGGAACAGCGTCGTCTCTTTGCATCAGGGCAGAAACGCAGTGGAATCGGTCGGCCCAAAGACAGCTGCCGCGGCCAGATCGGCCGGACGACACGACACCATCTCCAGACCGAATAGGCGAGAGAAACTCTGTGTCAGCAGGGGCCGGACTTCCGAGACCTGCACTGTGCGGCCCAGCAACCTGGCGAGGGAAGTCACGCCCCTATCCGTTATCCCGCAGGGATTGATCAAGCCAAAGTGAGAGAGGTTGGGGTTCACGTTCAACGCAAAGCCGTGGGTGGTAATACCCCCGGAGATGGCGACTCCGATAGCAGCAACCTTCTCATCCCGGACCCAGACCCCGACATGCCTGGGATCCTGTCTGGCCTCGATCCCGAACCCATGGAGCAGATCTATGATCACCAGCTCGAGAGTGTGAACGTAGAGGGACGCACCCATGCCCAGTTGGCGCAGTCCCAGGATGGGATAACCCACCAGTTGCCCGGGCCCGTGGTAGGTCACGTCACCCCCTCGGGTGCTCTGATACACCGCGATCCCCTCACTCCGCAACAACTCCTCCGAGACAACAATGTTGGCCCGGTTGGCCCTGCGCCCCAGAGTGAGAACGGGGGGATGTTCCAGGGTAATCAGGGTGTCAGGGATCACACCCTTCT
>JAJZQR010000430.1 GCA_021806765.1 Chloroflexota bacterium
TACACTCACCCGCTGTATGAAGAAGATACGCGTCCAACCAGCCGCCCTCACAAGAATCGCTCTTCGCTCTTCACTGGGGAATCACGTACAGGCGGAAGGAGAGGCCCATGAGATTCGAGGCCACTGAGAGAACTCAGGCCCTGCAACTGCTACGACGGGCGCTCGCCAATGCCCAGGCGGAGTTCCGGGCGGGCCAGTGGGAAGCCATTGACGCGCTCGTAAACCATCACAAGAAACTGTTGGTGGTTCAGCGCACCGGCTGGGGGAAGAGTTCGGTCTACTTTATCGCCACCCGCCTGCTACGCGACCGGGGTAGGGGGCCCACCTTGATCGTCTCCCCGCTTCTGGCGCTGATGCGCAACCAGATCGAGGCTGCCGAACGCCTCGGGCTCGAAGCGTTGACCATCAACTCTGCTAATCGAGACGACTGGCCGCCTCTCATCCAGAGGGTGCTCCACAACGAAGCCGATGCCGTGCTGATCTCGCCCGAGCGGTTTGCGAATGATCAGTTCGTGGAGGAGGTTCTTCTCCCCATCGCCAATACCCTCGGCCTGCTGGTGGTCGACGAGGCCCACTGCATCTCGGACTGGGGGCACGACTTCCGTCCAGACTACCGACGGCTGGTAAACGTGCTCCGATTCATGCCGGTGAACATGCCGGTGCTCGGGACCACGGCCACGGCCAACGACCGGGTAGTGAAAGACGTTTGCATCCAGCTCGGTGACATCGACGTGCAACGGGGATCACTGATTCGCGAGAGTCTGGTGCTGCAGAGCCTGCGCCTCTCCGACCAGGCAGCCCGCCTGGCCTGGCTGGCCGAGCACCTGCCGAGCCTGCCGGGAACCGGCATCGTCTACACCCTCACCAAGCGCGATGCCGACCAGGTAGCAGACTGGTTGAACCGGAGGGGCATCAGCGCGCGCGCCTACTACTCCGGCGTGACAGCGGAAGGCTTCGAGAACTCCGATTCCTACCGCCAGCATCTCGAATCGCAGCTTCTCGGCAATCGCATCAAGGCGCTGGTTGCCACCACCGCCCTGGGGATGGGCTATGACAAGCCGGACCTGGGGTTCGTCGTCCACTACCAGGCCCCCGGTTCCATCATCGGGTACTACCAGCAGGTGGGGCGTGCCGGACGCGCCATCGATCGGGCGGTGGGGGTGCTGCTGGCGGGTCGGGAGGACGCGGAGATCCAGGAGTACTTCCGGACCAGCGCCTTTCCTGACGAGCGTCACGTCGAAACCATACTGGCTGCACTGGCCGAGAGCGACGGGCTGAGCGAGCGCGAGTTGGAGGGAGTCGTCAATCTGCGCCTGGGCCAGATCCAGAAGGTGTTGAGGTTTCTGTCGGTCGATAACCCGGCTCCGGTCATGAAGACCGGCTCGCGATGGGTGAGAACCCCGGTAGAATATCGTATGGATCACGAGCGCATCCAGCGCCTTACTCAGCAGCGACAGCTGGAGTGGAGAGAGGTCCAGCAGTATGTCGACCACGGGGGCTGCCTCATGACGTTCCTGGAGGCGGCCCTGGACGGCGCAACTACCCGGGCTTGCGGCAAGTGCGCCGGTTGCCTGGGGCGTCCGGTGGTCCCGGCGGACTTCGACCATCGTCTGGCGGCGGAAGCGGCGCTCTACCTGAGGCAGGCCGAGCTGCGGCTGGAATGTAACAAGCAGGTGGCGGGAGGAGCGTTCGAGGGATACGGTTTTCGTGGTAATCTCCCTCAGCCGCTCCGCGCCCAGGTGGGGCGCGTCCTCTCCCGCTGGGGCGACGCCGGTTGGGGACAGATGGTGGCCGAGGACAAGCGTGCCGGCCGTTTTCGGGACGAGTTGGTCGACGCGGTGTCGGAGATGGTCAGGGACCGCTGGCGGCCGGAACCGGCCCCCGCCTGGGTGACGTGCGTTCCATCTCGCAGACATCCGGAACTGGTCCCCGATTTTGCCCGTCGCCTGGCCGACCGGATGGGGCTGCGCTTTGTGTCTGCCGTTACCAAGGTGCGCGACAACCAGCCTCAGAAGCTTCAGCAGAATCGCTATCACCAGTGCCACAACCTCGACGGCGTCTTCGCCGTTGCCGACGACGTCCCGCATGAGCCGGTCCTGTTGGTCGACGATATGGTAGACTCGGGCTGGACGATGACGGTGGTTGCAGCCCTGCTGCTGCGCTCCGGCAGCGGCCCTGTGTGGCCTTTGGCGCTGGCCAGCACGAGTCCCGGAGACTGAAATGACTATCAGCGTGCAGACCCAGGCAGTTCTATTGATGACGGTCCATTTCGGCAAGTCCGCGAAAGAGGACCCGCGCCCCTTGTCGCCTGCGGAATGGGAACGTTTCGCACTCTGGCTCAAGGAAAGGGATATCTCCCCGGGTGCCCTGCTGACCGAAGACCCCGGTACCCTCTTGACCGGCTGGGTGGATAGCAAGGTCACGGTGGAGCGCATCCGCTACCTGCTGGGTCGCGCCGCCGGACTGGGACTCGCCCTCGAGAAGTGGCAGCGCGCGGGGCTGTGGCTCCTGACTCGATCCGATGCCGACTATCCCGCCCGACTGAAGAAGCAGCTCAAGACCGATTCCCCTTCAGTCATCTTCGGCTGCGGCAACCGCAACCTTCTAGACCAGGGCGGCATTGCGGTGGTCGGGTCGAGGCACGCCAACCCGGACGATCTGGCCTTCACCGACAAGTTCGGCCGGACAGCAGCACAGCAGGGGCTTTCCGTGATCTCAGGTGGTGCGCGGGGCGTCGATGAGACGGCCATGCTGGCGGCGCTAGAGTGCGACGGGACGGCAGTCGGCGTCCTCTCAGACAGTCTGTTGCGGCTGGCGACCTCGGCCAGGTACCGCAAGTTCCTCATGGCGAACAACCTCGTCCTGCTCTCCCCCTTCAATCCAGAAGCGGGCTTCGACGTTGGCAATGCCATGGCGCGCAACAGGTACCTGTACTGCCTGTCTGACGCGGCGGTGGTCGTCTCATCCAGCTGGGGCAAAGGGGGTACCTGGAACGGAGCCGTCGAAGACCTCAAGCATCGCTGGGTCCCCCTCTGGGTCAAGCCACGCCCGGACGGCGAGTCCGGCAATGCCGAACTGGTTCGCAAGGGCGCGCGCTGGCTGCCCGAAGGGGAGCTTGACCTGATGGCCCTCTTCTCGTCCGACTTCCCCGGACCGACAGGCCAGATGGAGAGACTGCCTCTTCTATGACCTATTTCTGCTTGCTCAAGGCCAACGCCGCGCAGTTCTTCAAGACCAGGGGCGCCACCGGCTTCAAGACGGCGTGAGGGAGATAACATGCCTGAGAGGCGGAACTGCTGGAGAATTGGCATACTTTGCGCTCCACCGGCCGATTCGACCGGATTGAACCGCTGGTATGAGGAGGGCGTTATGCTGCTGAGAATAGAGGAGGCTCACTATAGACGCCCTGGACCCCCGCTTTCGCGGGGGTGACGAAGGGCAGACTATCTCGGGCCAGCTGCTTAGGCTGTGGCGGGGTGGGGTTTTGCCCCACCCCGCCGACTTGTGGGAGGAGGAGAAAGTCGAAGGTACTCGATCACGATCTCGATCCCTTCACCCTCACCAAATGCAAGAAGCAGGCCAGCCTTGAGCGCCCTGATCTCAAGATGGCGTAGGGCAGGGCGCTCTGCCCTGCCGCCGGCCTACCATCGCCTGCTGGGCGGAGGGGCACAGGGCCCCTCCCTACACTGTTGACGCCATCGTCTGGTCG
>JAJZQR010000001.1 GCA_021806765.1 Chloroflexota bacterium
AGAGCCCCAGGTTCGCAGAAATGTCCCGGCTGATCTCGAACAGGGCCGTGATCTGCGCCGCCCTGCGTGCCGAGGCGGCGTAGAGCCGGGCGTTCTCCATAGCCGTGGCCGCCTGATTGGCCAGACCCTGGATCAGCCTCATCTCCTTAGGAGAGGGAACGCTACCAGGGGTCGTCCATCCCGCAGCCAGCACTCCCAGGGCGTTGCCACGAAACACCAGAGGCACCGCGAGCGCCGATGAGGCTCCAAGCCGCCTGGCAAGCCCCGCCTCCGGCCGCTCGTCGCCCACGCTTTGAACCCAAACGGGTTCTCGAGTGCGGAGAGCCCTGGCCAGGAAGCCGTTCTCCGCAAGAGGCAGCCGGGAGCCCTCTCCCAGGAAAAGGGGGTCATCGCCACCGCCGGCCCCAGCCACCAGGGAGAACTCCGCTTCGGCATCCTCCGCCAATTCGGCCACCACCACCCAGTCGGCGGCAACGATGCGCAGGAACTGATAGGCCAGGGTACCCAGCACCTGATCGCGCTCGAGAGTAGAGTTCAGCAGACCAGCTACCTCGAGAAGCATCTCGGCTTGAAAGGTCCACCGCCCTCCGTCTGCCTCTCGTCGAAAACCCAGTTCGGCCAAGCTCCTCCCCCACTACTCGCCACGCGGTTCCAGATGGTCGGGACCAGCATGGAAGACGTCTACACTTGCCGGGATAGCACTCATGATATCTCACCCCCCTCCTCGCCGCCACTTCCACGGTCTGCTAAAATCGTCTCGCAAGCCCTCGAAGGAGTTGAAGACTATGGGTAGTCCAAGCAAGGATCCGGCAGAGGATAAGCTGGCCCGATCTGTCATGGACGCTCTCTGGCGCTGGGAGCCAATAAGGGCGCGCGATCTGGGGACTGTGCAGGTCATCGTGCAGGGCAGCACTGCGGTTCTCCGCGGCATCGTCGCCAGCGATGCTCACAAGTATGCGGCCAGTCGACTGGCAGAAGCCGTTTCCGGCATCGGCCAGGTGGTCAACGAACTGGTGACGGATGAGGAGTTGGAGCGCCACATCGCCGTTGCCCTCGCCTCGGACGAGGTTGTCCGCCATCTCCGGATCGCGGTGCGGGCCGCTATGGGCACCGCCAGACTCTATGGGGTGGTACCGACCCTCGAGATCGCCGACAGGGCGAGAGCCGTCGCCCTCACCGTCCCAGGACTGGCCGGCATCGAGAGCAAGCTCCAGGTAGTACGGCCGGGCACGCCGGTCATCCTGGCATGGCAGCAGAGCGTCGAGGGGCGTCCCTTCCCCGGTGTGGCCCCGAGCGATGAGCCGGATGAAGTGCCGCCGCCCACCGAGCCGGAGCGGGAGTTGCCAGGGGCTACACCGAGACCTGCCGGGATGGAGGGAACAGCGTGAGGATAGGTGCCCACGTTTCGACGGCCGGGGGCGTCCACACTGCCATTGGGCGTGCCCAGGACATCGGCGCCAACTGCATCCAGATCTTTGCGGGCGCGCCCCAGCGGTGGGCAGAGGCACGGTTCTCCGAGGAGGACGTGGCCGACTTTCGCCGTCTGTCCCTGGAGAAGGATGTCCGGCCGGCCTTCATCCACAGCGCCTACCTGCTGAACTTCGCCTCTTCGGATCCTGAGCTTCGAGAGAAATCGGTGCGATCCCTCCTTTCGGCTCTCTCCTGGGCCCAGACCCTGGGGGCAGCCGGTGCCATTACCCATTTGGGTAGCAGCAAGGACGGAGACCTGCAGGAGGCAGAGGCGCTGGTATGCCAGTCCCTCTCCAAGGTGCTTCGGGAGGCACCACCGGAACCGATGCTGCTGCTGGAAAGCTGCGCCGGACAGGGAAACACCATCGGGCGACGCTTCGAGCAACTGGGCTCCATCCTGCGGAATCTGGGAAACGGCCCCCGGGTGCAGGTCTGCCTGGACACGGCCCACGTCTTCGAGGCGGGTTACGAAATCACGACTGCTGAGGGGCTGGAGCAAACGATGGAGGAGTTCGACCGAACCGTAGGGCTATCTCATCTGCGCGTTCTTCACGTCAACGACTCCAAGACGCCTCTGGGATCCAACGTGGATCGCCACGAGAACATCGGCTACGGGCTGATCGGAGAGGAGGCTTTCGGCCGGATCCTCCATCACCCGGCGCTGCGCCATCTTCCCTTCCTCCTGGAGGTGCCCGGGCTCACCGGGGAAGGGCCCGATAGGCCCAATATCGAGACGTTGCGACGGCTGGCGGGGGTGGAGAATGTTTGATCTGCGCTCGCGGAATCTGGGACGGCCGTGGGTTATCGGCCATCGAGGAGCCTCGGGAGAGGCCCCGGAGAACACCCTTGCGGCTTTTCGACTGGCCCTGGAGCAGGGAGCCGACCTGATAGAGACGGACGTGCACCTGACGGCCGACGGGTTCCCGGTGGCGATTCACGACCACACCGTTGATCGAACGACCAATGGCCACGGTCTGGTTCGACAGTTGACCCTTGCCCAGATCAAGGAACTGGACGCAGGATCCTGGTTCTCTCCCCAGCACACTGCGGAGCGGATCCTGACCTTGGACGAACTGCTGGAGTGGGCCGCTGGCAAGACCCCGGTGTCCATCGAGATCAAGAACGGGCCGATCTACTATCCCGAGATCGAGGACCGGGTAGTGGATACCCTCCGCCGCCACGACATGACCCAGTCGGCCATCGTGATCTCCTTCGACCATGGGGCTATCCTCCGGATCAAGCAGCGCTGCCCCGAACTGCTGGCCGGCGTTCTCTTCGCCTGCACCCCCGTTGCCGCCTCCGCCCTTGCGCTCCAGGCCGAGGCCAACTGTCTCCTGCCCCACTGGAGCAACCTCACGCAGGAAATGGTGGAGGAGGCGCACTCCAACAACCTGGCAGTAAGCCCCTGGGTGATCGATCAGAGGACGGAGTTGGAGTGGGTTCTGGCCCAGAGCATCGACGCCATTGCCACCAACTATCCGGGGAAGGTTATCTCCTGGCTGAAGCGAGACCCGAGTGCTGGGTTCTGAGTTCTGGGTTCTAGGTGCTGAGTGCTGAGTGCTCGATACCTGAATTCTCAGTCCCCAGTCCCCAGTCCCCAGTCCTCAGTCCTGGCCGGGCGCCACGGGGATTGTGAAGGCGAAGGTGCTGCCCCTTCCCGGTATCCCGTCGCTCTCCACCCAGACCTTCCCACCATGAAGCTCCACGAGTCCCTTGGTGATCGCCAGCCCCAGACCGGTGCCACCGAAGAGACGACGCGAGGAGGAGTCCACCTGGTGGAACTTGTCCCATATCCGTTCCTGGTGCTCCGCCGGGACACCCACACCGGTGTCGGACACCATCACCGCGATTAGACCAGGTTCCCTACCCTTGGGGGACCATCGCTCTGAGGAGCCGGACTCTCCCTCGTAGGGCTTCGCCAGAAGAGTGACCGTTCCACCCTCCGGAGTGAACTTGATGGCGTTGGAGAGGAGATTCCCCAGGATTCGCTGCAGCTGTTCTTCGTCCGCCAGGACGAGAGGCAGGCCACTGCAGACCGTTTGGACCAGGCTGATGCCCTTGGAGGCCGCCAGCACTCCCACCGCTGCGAGGGCACGGTCCGCCGCTGAGAACAGATCCACCGCACCGAGGAACAGCTCCTGCTTGCCGGCCTCCAGCCTGGAAGCGTCGAGAAGGTCGTTTATCAGCACCAGCAGCCGCTGGGTAGCTGCCCGGATGGCGCTGAGGGCCTCAGTCTGCTTTGGGGCCATGGGACCCCGTAGACCGCGTAGGAGGATGTCCGTGTATCCCAGTACTGCCGTGATGGGGGTGCGCAGTTCGTGGGAGACGACCGCCACGAACTCGTCTTTCATCCGCTCGACCTCTCTCTCGGCCGTCACATCCCTGAGCACCACCACAGCCCCGGTGATCTCGCCGGATTCGTTTCGCAGCGGGCTCGCGCTAGCGCTGTAGACCTTCTCCCCGGTGGCCGAGCCGACCGTTATGCTCTCGCCCAGGATGAGCACGCCGTCCAGGGCCCGCGGCACCAGCAACTCGCGGCCCGCACGACCGTTGCCGGATGCGGTTCCGGCCTCGGGATCGTGGGGCGATTTCCCATGGGAACCAAGGAGCCGGCCCATCTCCTCCCCTAGCATCCGTTTGGCCGCCTCGTTGACGATGGAGACAGCACCGGCTTCGTCGGTCACCACGACACCGTCCACCATTTGGGAGATGATGGTTTCCAGATGCCGGCGCTGCGCCTGGCTCTCCTGGAGGAGCCGCCTGTTCTCGATGGCTACCCCTATCCTGTCGGCCAGGTTCATGGCCAGGGAAAGGTCGGCCCCGTCCAGGGGTTGCCGGGTGTGCGTGGCGGCGATGAGTAGTACTCCTAGAGTCCGGCCTGGAGCCCTCAAGGGGACAGCAAGACGAGATAGCGGCGTGATCCTTCGCAAGTCGACGATCTCCTCCACGGACTGGGCCGTCTCCCGAACCTCGGCGGCGATCTCCTCCTTCGACACCTCGGTGACCAGCACCGGCTCGCCCGTCCGAGCCACCTGCCCAATCAACCCCTCGCCGAAGCCGATGGGATGCCGGCGCAGCAGTTCACGGATGGTCCTGAGCCTCTCATCGTCCTGATGATAGCAGGCCTCCAGCCGAAGCAGCTTCTCCCGATCATCCAGCAGGTAGATGCTGCACCAGTCTCCCACCACCTCCGCGATCATCCTGGCCACCCGCTCCAGCTCCATGGTGCTGCCCAACAGGGCGCCCACCTCGGACAGAAGGCGGGACCGCCGCTCCGCCCGCTCCAGTTCGTGAACCTTCTCCCGGAGCCGTTCGTCGGTCTGCTCGTAAAGCCGAGCGTTCTCGATGGCCAATCCCAACTGGTAGCCGATGGCCGTCAGCAGATCGGCGTCTCTTACGGCGAAGCTCTTGCCCTCGTTGCTGACAACGGCAATGGCTCCCAGGCGCCTCCCCTTGCTCATGATAGGTGCGCAGGTGCATGCACCCAGAGGGGATAGTCGATTCGGCGTCGCACCCAGGGTACGCACCGGCCCCAGGGCGGCAACCACCCCTTCGATAGCTCTCCCCTCCAAGTTCAGATCCTCGGACAGCCGTAAGGGGTGCAGGCGGCACGATTCCACCGCGTCGGGGGTTAGCCCTTTCCAGACCGACAAACGCATTCGCTCCGTCCCATCGTCCAGAAGGAAGATAGCGCCGGCTTCTGCCGCCATCACAGCCATTACCTTCTCGATGGCCGACTCCAGGATCTCGTCCGGCTTGAGAGTGCTGCTCAGAGCCACCGCGATGTCGTCCAGGGCGTCCAACTCCCGATTGCGCCCATCCAACTCGGAGACGGTTCGCTCCAGACTCTCCTTGGCCTCCGAGAGTTGGACGTAGGGGCGATGGACCGAGGTGATCAGCAATGCTCGAAAGATCAGGTAGTAGACGATCACCTTGTAGAAGTGACCAAGAAGGTTGTAGACGTCGTAGGGGTTGTAATAGACGGTGAAGGCCAGGCCGCTATACACGTTGGCCACCAGGGCCGCCATGATCAGAACGATAGCCTCGTCCCTGGTAGATCGATAGAGCCTGAAATGGGCTACCAGCGCCATCAGACTGACGGCGACGGCACCGTACTCCAGGGCGATCTTGAGGGGCGTGAGGCCCTGCCCCTCGACAAACATGGAGGGCAGACGTGAATCGAAGAGGGTGACCACCAGCAGGACTACCAGGCTGACCAGCAGGTTGGCCCCCGCCAGCAAGTAGCGACGCAGAAACTTCCGGCGCGAATGAGGCCGGACGTGGGCCGCCGCCCAGAGCACCAGCGCCGACCAGTAGTTGGAGGCCAGCCAGTAGTAGATCGCCTTGTCCGCCGTGTTGGCCGTCAGGAACGCCGGCATTCCCTGATAGGAGAAGATGTGCATGGTGCCGAGAGCGGCCACGGCCAGAAAGCCTGAGGCCACGAAGAGGCTCTGGGCATTGCGGTTCTGCTTGGAGGCTTCCCAGTTGACGATGAAGACCGCGAAGCTGACGAGGACGCTGGCCAACTCCAGCAGAGTGTGGAGGACCAGGTACCGGTCCGCCATCGCGACGAAGTACAGTCGAGGCTCTAGGGCATAGACTAGAGCGAAGACCCCGCCGAGGATCAACGCCAACAGAAGCAGCCCCTCTTCAGACCGCCGCAGCTTTCTGGATGCCACGCACCCCTCCGCACTACTGTTCGGTGAAGGCCGCTCGCGCCCAACTCACCCCCAACTACACCGGCGTCCCTATCCCAGGGCAAACGTCCATCACACCGGTACCTTATGCGGAATTGGGGGCAATCAGCAAGCAATCACAAGGGCAACTACAGCATAGCACAGCGCTCCCTTGTGTGACAGGTAATTACTGGCATGACCTCTGCACCTCGGAGGGCGGGCCGCCCGCCGGGTGGCATGTTGAGTTGCGCCCGCAAAGGAGTGCAGGCCCAGGAGGAAATAGGATGCGCGCCACAGATGGCAAAGCGCCGGTGCTGACCATGGCTGATGCTCTGGAGCTGTACTACGATCTGCTGCAGCAGGCCAAAGGAATGGAGCAGCAGGTCCGCCTCCTGAGAGACAGGATACTCCAGTCCCTCGCCTCCAGGAAGATCGACCGGCTCCAGGTGGACGGATACGAGGCGGAGCGCCAGTTGCGCCACCACCCGCCGCAACTCAACGAGGACCGGGCCGCGCAGATCCTGAAGAGCCACGGGCGGCTAGAGGAGTGCCAGGTGGAGGTCCTCGACCAGCAGAAGGCGACCGAGGTGATAGAGGAGCTGTTCAGACACGGTGCCATCAGCAAGGACGAACTGCCCTACATTTACGTCAAGCCGACCGAGGCGCTGCTGGTACACCCTCTGGAGCTACCGGAGGCCGCACGGGAGGAGCGACGGGTCGCATAGTAGAAGACGGCGAGACGGGGCGACATAGCGTATAATGGGAGGAACCGAACCGCACGAGAGAAGGCGAGGTCACCAAGATGCTCTTGAATTTCGAAAGAGGCGACGACCGGCGGCCCAAGGGCCATGCTCTTCTCTACTTCCGCGGCTGGTCCGATCCTTCGGCCATCTTCGCCACCTACCTGATCGTGCCTCCCATCGCAGTCGAGATATCCAAGTACATCCCACCCATGTTCGCTGGCCAGTTCCAGCAAATGGGGGCCGGAGGGATCACCGTCTTCCCGTACCCGCCTATACCGGAGAGAGTCGAAAGTCAGGCCCTCCTACAGCAGCTGGCCCAGGCCCGGGACGACGATCTGATCTTCGGTGGATCTGTCGACGCTTCGGCCCCAGAACGGTTGCTCCACGCTGCAGCGGAAGCCGCCCAACAGTACTTCGAGAGCTACTCTTCCCACATTGGGGCTCTACCTGCGGAGCCGGAACTACAGCCGGAGGCAATGCCCGAGGAGACCGGGAGTGTAGACGTCAACGAGCTGCTGTACGGGCTCATGAGCGAGCGGGACCGGCTTGCCGAGCTGGCAAAACTGACCGGCCAGCTGCGCTACGCGGTGGGGGGAAACGATGCCCGTCTCACCCAGGACTCGCTGGCCGAGATCCAGCGGCTGTCCAAGTACCTCCCCGAGAAGTTCAAGGTCGATGAAGTCCTCCAATCCGCTCAGCGCCCCGGCCCCGAAGGGGACCAGCTAACCCAACTCTACCTGGAGCGGGCCTTCAAGCTGGCCGACGAGGACTACGAGAGGGTCCGAGACCTGGACACCGAGATCCAGAAACTGAAGAAGAAGTAGAGGCACGTCGACGAGACTCGCCAAAATCCAGGCCACCCTGGGTCCTGCTACCTCCGACCTCTCCGTCCTTCGGCAAATGGCGGACGCCGGCATGGATGGCTGCCGGCTGAACATGTCCCACTGCTCCCACGACCTGGGCCGAAAGCTGGTTGCCACCGTGCGACGGCTATCGGCCGAGCGGGACCAACCTATCGCCATCGGCGCGGACCTACGGGGCCCCAAGCTGCGGATCGGCGATGTGACCGGAGGCAGCGTGCTGCTGGAGCAGGGAGCCATCCTCCAGCTCACCTCAGAGGATCGTGTTACCGACCGCCAGACGATCTCGGTGGACTACCCCTACCTGGCCGAAGACCTCCACAACGGCGACCCGATCCTGCTGAACGACGGTGCCATCGCCCTTCAGGTAGAAGAGGTGCGGAGAGACAGAGTGGTTTGCCGTGTGGAGAAGGGCGGCCCGTTGTCCTCCAGAAAGGGGATCAACTTCCCCGGCATCCCCTTGAGAGTGCCTTCGTTGACGGAGAAGGATCAGGAAGATCTGGTCTTCGCGGTAGAGGCCAGAGTCGATTTTCTCTTCGTGTCCTACGCCCGCTCGCGAACTCACCTGCGAGAGGTGCGTGCTGCGCTGAAAAGGCTGGGATCCGACCTGCCGTTGGTAGCCAAGATCGAGCGGCAGGAGGGGGTGGACGCCCTGCGAGAGATAGTCGAAGAGGCCGAGGGCATCTGCATCGCCCGGGGCGACCTGGGCATAGAGACGCCCCTCGGAACGGTCCCCGAGATCCAGCGAGAAGCGGTGAGGCTGTGCCGCAAGGCAGGGAAGTTCGTGATGCTGGGCGGGCAGCTGCTGTCTACCATGGCGGCCAGCCCAATCCCCCTCCGGGCAGAGGTGTCGGATATTGCCACGGCCGTACGGGACGGATTCGACGCCCTGGTGCTGTCCGACGAGACGGCGGTGGGTTCCTATCCCGTGGAGACGGTTCGAGCCGCCGCGCAGGTGATCGCCCGCGCGGAGAGAGCCCTGAGTGCAGAGGGTCCCGGGCGCCCCACCGACCCCCGACCGGAAGCGCTGGGTGTCGTGGCGGTGGCATCGGTCGACGGGAGTGCCGCTCGGACCCTGTCGGCCTTCCGAGCCGCATCTCTGATCGTCGCCCTGGTGGAGCAGCCCCAGGCGGCCAACTGGCTGTCCACCTGGTGGGGAGTGCTGCCGGTTCAGGTAGAGGACTGTTCGACCCCCGAGGCCCTTCGCCGCGCCCTGGACGCCGCTGCGGCCGTGGATCCCTCCCTCGCCTCCGCCCGTCTACTGACCTGGTACGAGAAGCGGTGCCAGTGAGCGAACACATAGCCACGGAAACACGAAGAGCACGGTGACCTCCAGTTGGTGTCTCCGTGCTCTCGGTGTTTCCGGGGTTTGCCCGCTCTACCGGGCGAGCCGGTAGCGCAGGAAGAGTTCGTTCTCGTGGTGGTGGAGGCTCACCAGCTGTAGCCGGGGCACCCGGTCTAGCGGCAGCGTCTTGCCCTCCACCATGGTCCTCATGGCCGCACCCCCGATGATCTTGGGGGCCACCGTCCAGAACAGCTCGTCCACCATGCCCTCGGCGAGCAGCGCCGAGTTGAGAGTCGGGCCACCCTCCACGACGAGTCTTCGCAGACCCAACTCCTCCGCCAGCAACCGCATCATCAGGGGGAGATCGACCGTCTCCTCACCGGCCCGAATCACCCTGGCATGCTCTTGCAGCAGATCCACCCTCTCTTGAGGCACCCTTCGAGTCGTCACCACCACCCGGGGGAAGGTCGTGGAGCGAAAGAAGGTCCGATCCAGAGGCAGATCGGCACTAGCCGTGATCACGACGGCCGCGGGCTGGGGCTGCATGCCCTGGGCCACCCGCTCGTCCTGCATCTCGGGAGGGACGCTGGGGTTGACGTTCTCCCTCCGCAGCGTCTCCGCGCCCACCAGCACCCCGTCCGCCGCCTTGCGGATGCGGCGCATCACCAGGTGATCCACTTTGCTCCCCAGGGAGTAGGCTTTGCCCCCCAGAGTAGCCTTTCCATCGACGCTGGTCACCATGTTGATCGTAGCGTAGGGGCGGTCCCAGGGCATGAGAGGGAAAGAGAGATCGTGATAGATCTCCTCCGGCGCCATCGATCGAAACTCGGGAAAGAGCATTTCCATCGGTCGGCCCTCGGCTATCAGCACTCAACACTCAGAACCCAGCACTCAGAACCCAGCACTCAGAACCCAGAACCCGGCACCATCCGGCTCAGCCCCTCGCCTGCTGGGCTTTCCCCGGTACCAGTCTCACCTTCCTGGGCGCAACCAACCACATGGCCACGATGCTCAACAGACTGCTCCCGGCGGCGCAGGCAAAAGCGATGAAGTAGCTGCCGGTGACATCGAAGACGTAGCCGGCAAACCACGCCCCGATGGCGCTACCGAGGCCATTGGCCACGCCTATGGTACCGTAGATGGCGCCGAAACGGCGACTGCTGAAGAGGTCCGCGCCCACTGCCGGCCCCAGGGGTGTTGCCACCCCGTAAGCCATGGCGAAGGTCAGAGGGAACAGGTACAGGAGCAGCGGAAAAGTGGTGAAGCGTGTCCCGATGAGCGCGGCGACGGCCACCGACATTGTTGTGAGGCCCATGGTGTAGGTGATTTCCCGGCCGAGCCGATCGGACACCCAGCCCCAGCCGATCTTCGCTCCGATGCTGAAGAACCCCACCAGCCCCACCACCGAGGCCGCCAGCAACTTCTCGTATCCCCCATCCACCAGAAAGGCCACTTGATGCACGAAGATCATCTGAGTGGCTATGTTGTTCAGGATCAGCGTCAGGAACAGCAGCCAGTAGCGGCGGGTGTGCATAGCCGAGTTCACCGTCCAATCCCGCTCCACCCATTGCCGGTCCACGATGCGGGAGGAACGCGCCGCCGCGGCGGCGGCCATGCCTTCCCGAGACGGCGGTGATGCCGGCTTTCCGCCGTCCTTCACCAGTCCCAACTCCTCGGGTTTCCCCCGCAGGAAGAGGAGAGCGATGGGGGCCACTCCCCCCAGAACGATGCCCGCCAGCACCAGGTAGGCTGTCCGCCACTCGAACCAGTTGATCAGCAGTTGAGTGAAGGGAACCATCAGCAGGATCCCCACTCCGAGCCCCCCCGACGCGATCCCCAGGGCTGCCCCGAGCCGTCGGGAAAACCAACCGCTGACCGTCACCACGCAGGGGATCCACCCGGCGGCACTGGACCCGACGGCGCATATCACGCCGAAGAAAAGGTAAAACTGCCACAGTTCGGTAATCCGGCTGCAGGCTACCATGCCGATCGCCAGGATCAGGGCGCCCACAGCGATGACCCATTGAGGCCCAAACCGGTCGGTCAAGGCCCCGGCTCCCGCTCCCGCAATGCCATACACGACGACGAAGAGGGAGAATACTCCGGCAGAGGAAGCCCTGCTCCAACCGAACTGCTCCAGCAGGGCAACGAAGAAGACCGAGAAGGAGTACCACACCGTGTAGGTGAGCGCCAGGGCAACGAAAGCGGCGCCAACCACGAACCAACCGTAGAAGACAGGGAGCCGGACCCTCCAGCCCCCCAGGGCTGCTGGCGCTACGCCAATATCCCTTCGAGACTCCGACGAAGTGACTGTCGACACTATCCCCGCACCGCCTGCCCCTTCAGTGATGACGGTCGCGACCCTCGTAGAGTTGCGACCAGGAGACGCCGGCCGTGCTGCGAGGATCCTGTCTACGCCGGCGCTGCCACGCTACACCATCGGTCAGCGCCGTCATGCATTATAGTCCCCTGGCGCCGAACCGGTCCACGCGACCGATGGTTTGCTGTTGGGCTGCGGGAGGGCTATATTTGTGTGGCCTTCAACGCCGAAAGGAGCGAACAACCGATGGACACAGTGAAGATCCAGATCTATGGCGCCCTGTGGTGCCCCGACTGCCGCCGGGCCAAGCACTTTCTGGACGAGCGGCAGATACCGTACGACTGGCACGATACCGAGAAGGACCAGAACGCTCGCGACTACGTCCAGCGGGTCAACGGGGGCAAACGGAGCATACCCACCATCGTTTTAGAGGATGGCTCCATCTTGGTGGAACCGAGCAACGCCGAACTGGCGAAGAAGCTGACCGGTCAGCAATAAGACCGAACCAGCAGCTTTACACACACGACGGCACGTTCTATAATCCCTTAACCTGTTGAACCAGCTTCCGACAAGCGCATACCTAAAGGCTTTGAAGAGGACGAGTAACCGGTGCCGAACGCTCCAGAGAGCCGCGTTGCTGAGAGGCGGTGCAGGAGGGCCGGTGAATATGACCTCTGAGCCGCAGGCTGAACGGGGCCATCGGGGTCCTCAGTAGGCCGAGCCGGTGTCTCCGCGGAGACGTACAGCCCCCGTTATAAGGGCTGGGGTATCGGATCGAGGAGTCTCGATCCCGTACTCGTCGAGGCGGTCGCCGTGAGGCGGTCGCGAAGCAGGGTGGTAACACGAGAGAAGGCCCTCGTCCCTAGCAGGGGACGGGGCCCTTTCTATTTGTATGGATGGTGGAAAGCAGGCGCGCAGTCGTGGAACCGGGATCCGTCGGAATCGTCAAAACCCAGTACTTCACCTTTGCCGAGCCGCCTGACCAGATGGTCCTCGACAGCGGGGAGAGGTTCGGCCCCATCACCCTGGCCTACGAGACTTATGGCGAGCTGAACGCCGAGAGGAGCAACGCCATCCTGGCCTGCCACGCCCTCTCGGGGGACGCTCACGCAGCAGGCGTCAGCGCCGAGGAGGGGGGCGTGAGCGCGGCAGACACCGGCTTTGGAGCCAAGTCCGGCAAAGCGGTGGACACGAAGAAGCTGGGCTGGTGGGATAACATGATCGGCCCGGGCAAGGCTTTCGACACCAACCGCTACTTCGTGATCTGCTCCAACATCCTCGGAGGGTGCCGGGGCTCCACGGGGCCGAGTTCTGTCAACCCCGCCACCGGCCGGCCCTACGGGCTCAGCTTCCCGGTGGTAACGGTGGGCGACATGGTGCGGGCTCAGAAGAAGCTGCTGGAGCATCTGGGCATAGAGCGATTGCTGGCCGTGGCCGGCGGGTCTCTGGGAGGGATGCAGGCCCTCCAGTGGGCCGTCGCCTACCCCGAGGCTGTCCGAGCCTGCATCCCCATAGCTACCACCGCCCGGCTCTCGGCCCAGGGGATCGCCTTCGACGAGGTAGGTCGCCAGGCCATCATGGCCGACCAGAACTGGCACGGGGGCGACTACTACGGCCGGAACACGCCGCTGCCTGGACTCGCGGTAGCCCGGATGCTGGGGCATATCACCTATCTGAGCGACGAGGCGATGCACCAGAAGTTCGGCCGCCGGCTGCGCAACCGGGAAAAGTACGGCTTCGATTTCTCCACCGATTTCGAGGTGGAGAGCTACCTGCGCCACCAGGGTGACAGCTTCATCCGCCGCTTCGACGCCAACAGCTACCTGTACATCACCAAGGCCATCGACTACTTCGACCTGGCCAACGGCCACGGAGGGCTCGGGATAGCCTTCCAGAAGGTGCAGGCCCGTTTCCTGGTAATCTCTTTCAGTTCCGACTGGCTATACCCGCCCTATCAGTCCAAGGAGATTGTCAAGGCGCTGAAGGTCAACGGCATCGACGTTAGCTACTGCGAGATCCCCTCCTCCTACGGCCACGACGCCTTCCTGCTGGAGGAGGCGGCCCAGACGCCCCTGATCAAGGGCTTCCTGGACTACACCATGCGGGGAAGGGGGCGGTAACCGATGGTCACCAAGCTGAACAACGAGATCGCGGTACCGGTGGCGACGGAGAGGATCGATCTCCACCTCATCGCCCAACTGGTGGAAGAGCGCTCGACCGTGTTGGACCTGGGGTGCGGCGATGGGGACCTGATGGATCTGCTGATGCTCGAGAGGCAGGCCATCGTCAGGGGGGTGGAGATCGCCGAGGAGGGAGTCTACCACTGCATCGCACGGGGGTTATCGGTCCATCATGGTGACCTGGACGAGGGGTTGGAGGATTACCCGGACGGCTCTTTCGACTGCGTCATCCTGAGCCAGACCCTCCAGGCGGTCCACAAGCCTCGATTGGTCCTTCAGGAGATGCTCAGGGTCGGCCGGCTGGGGATCGTCTCCTTCCCGAATTTCGCCTTCTGGCAGCATCGCCTCCAACTGGCGGTGCGGGGCCGGATGCCCAAGTCCCGGGACCTGCCCTACGAGTGGTACGACACCCCCAATATCCACCTGACCACGATCCAGGACTTCCAGGATCTGTGCAAAGCTGAGGGGATCTCGGTGGCGAAGGCCCTATACCTCTCAGGCAACCGGCAGGTGCACTGGCTCCCCAACCTCCGGGCCAGCATGGCGGTGTTCGTGATCCAGCGGCAGCCCTAGCTATCCCCGAGGTACTTCCTCAGCCACGCCGGCAGGGTCGCACGGATCTGGCGCACCGTAGCCAGGGTGGCGGGATCCAGAACTGGGTCCGGGTGGCTCGGCCGCAGGGCACGGGTCAGGTTATCGGGCCGGCTCCATGGGCAAGCCACCAGGCAGAGGGCGCAATCGCTCCCCGCCTGACGCCAGTGGTGGTAGCAGCGCCCCGCAGCCAGCTTCCACCGCCTAACCCCTCGCACCGGCATCTTGTCTCCCGAGGGGATTGCTCCGCTGGGGCAAGCCTTCGCGCACAGCTTGCAGTCGTGGCAGAACTGCTGGATGCCCAGGTCCACCGGCTGATCCAAAGCCATGGGCAGGTCGGTGCTGACCGTAGCCAGCCGCAGGCTGCTGCCGAACTCTCGGGTAATCAACACGCCGGAACGGCCCAACTCGCCAAGGCCGGCGTCCACCGCGACCGGAACTGAGAGTAGCTGGTAGTCGCGCAGGTGGTGGGCCCGGGCGGAGTACCCTAGACCGCGGAGGTAGTTGGCCAGTTCCACGGCGATGACTGCCGACCTGGCATAGGCCAGGGCGCTCTCCATCAGCACGGGAAAGCCAGGGGCATACCGTCGCAGCAGGTCGTAATCCATGGCGATCCCCAGGGAGATGGCGTAGGGGTGAGGGAGGGCGATCTCCTTGCCCCAGCTCTGGCCGTAGAAGGTGCGGCCGACGTGAGAGTAAACGAAAGCGGGGTTCAGGCGACCGATCCCGACCAGATCCGCCCCCAAATAGCTGGCCACCGCCTTCACCTTGAGGGATGCGTCCTGGGGATCCATCGAGACCCGTGCTAAGCCGGCCTCGGCGCCCACGGTCCGGCCCCCGACGGACACGCCCTCCTTCGGCAACCCGGCGATGAACGCCGAACCGAAGAGGCTATCCAGGGCGGCCCTGTCCGAAGGCGCGGCAGCGCTCCCCAGGGGCGGAAGGGATCGGAGGAAGTCGTCGGCAGGCTGGAACTCCTCGTGGGCCTGGTAGTAGGCCCGATAGCGATCGGTATCCGGCTCCAGGTCCATGCGGGCAAAGAGGCAATCGCGCTCGTCGAACCGCTCCAGCGGGCCGACCACATCTCCACGGTAGGTGGCTTCCGCTACTCTCCTTCCCTCGAAGAGGGAGCGCCACTCCACAGCGCGCCCGGACGCGTTGGTCACAGCTATTCCCCGTCTCGTTGCGCCTATTGGCTTGTGCCTCTCGCCTAGCTCGCCTTGTCCAGATCCACGATCTGAACCTTCCCCACGTAGCTCTTGCTCCGATAGTAGGTTGCGGTTTGCAGCTTGGCCACGATATCGGCCATCCGCTGGGAAGCCTCCGACATCCTCTCTGCCAGGACTCGCAGCTCCTCCTGGCTCCGGTCGCGGCCAGACATCAACTCCGCGGTACTGATCACCACGGTGAGAGGCTGGTTCAACTCGTGAGCCACGGCTCCAGCCAACTGGACGATGGTCTCATCCCGAGCCGCCTGCTGGATGATCCGTTCGGCACGCCGATAGAGGATGGTGATGGCACCGGCACTGACCAGACCGACCACCCAGGTAGCAAGAATGAGGGAACCCGCCACGGCTTCGGAAGAGAGGGCTGGCCCGAAGGACTGATGGCTGAGCACAACGAAAGTGAACAGCAGCAGGGCAGAAAGAATCAGCAGCCAGACAGACAGTATGAACCGCACAGGGCTAACTCCCTCCGTATGCGGATCTCGACGGTGAAGCGGCGAGGTCCTGGCGCGATCCCTCCGCCCGGCCTCTGCTGCATCATGGACTCGAGCAGCTCTCCGGCCACGTCCCCTTCGACACACCCCACACGGAGCGGCTCCACTCGAATTATATCATCGGGTAATGAATGTCGCTAGCGGGTTTACTCGATTACGCGCACCACCTCTTCCAGCGGTTTCCGTGCACCGGGCGCCGGGGCTTCGGCAGGGTAACCCACCGGCACCAGGGCGAACAGCTCTACATCGCTGGGGACCTCCAACATCCGCTCGATCTCCCGCCTCGCCAGCATGGGGCCCGCCATCCAACAAGCACCCAGACCCAGGCTGTGGAGCGCCAGCAACAGGTAGCCGGTGGCCCCGGCGATGGTTTGAATCCTGGAGCTGATCTCCTCACGGTTGGCTATCATCTCCCGAGCCGACGCGTCCGTCTGACCCCTGCGGCGCAACACCTTGTCCGCCGCACTCTGGTACCCGCCCATGGCCACCGCTATGACGGCCGGCGCCTTCCGGAAGAAAGCCGCGCTCGCCCTGTAACGAGCGAAGGTCTGGCCGAACTCCGCCGCCTCCGGCCAACTCGCCATCAAATCCACCTTGGCCTGAACAGAGTCGGCTATCCAATCGATAATCCGTGGATTCTTCACGACGAAGAACTTCCAGGGCTGATAGTTGCCGCCATTGGGGGCCCAGGCGGCCAGGCTTATGGCTTCCAGGATGAGGTCGGTGGGGACCTCTCTATCCTGGTACTGGCGAATGGATCTCCTGGTCTTGATAGCCTCTTCCAGCTCCACAGATACTCCTCCTGCGATAGTCTGATGAGTCGAGGTTCGAGGGAGGCCACGGGCCGCGGACGTGACCCGCCCCCTGAGTCCCTCTATGATAGCCCCGTTCAGGGGAAAGGGGCAATGGCCGCTACCCCTGGTAGAATAGTGGCCATCTGCCACTTGCCCGTAGCTTCGCTCAAGGGATATACTTAGCCCCCCTGATAATATGGACGCAAACTTAGCTGGCCCAGAAGAGAACAGACAGAGAGATAGGGCAGCCGCGCAACTGCTGGAGGCAGTACCGCGCCTTCGGCGGCTCATATCGGCAGCGGCCCAGGCCGACGACAGTACCGGCACCCTCACCCTGACCCAACTCCGGGTCCTCGGGCGGCTAGTCCAGGGGCTCCAACTGCCCAGCGAGCTTGCCCGGGCGCTGGAGATCACACCGGCTACTGCCAGCGAGATAGTCGACCTGCTGGTGCGGCGGGGACTCGTCGAGCGGCACAGCCAGCCGGGCGACCGGCGGCGTACCCCTCTCGTGGTTACCTCTGCAGGTCTGGCCCGGTGGGAAGCAGCCATGGCCAGAGCGTTGGAGGCCCTGAAACATCTGCTGGCCGGCATGGACCACGCCCATCTAGCGGCCTTCCAGGATGGTCTGGAGGCGTTGCTGGGGCTGCTCGGCGAGCGAGCGCCGCAAGCGGGCGGCAGGAGCGAGAATGGGCACTGAAAGCTGGCAACGGAACCTGGCAGCCCTCTGGATCGCCCAGACGCTGACCATGGTAGCCTTCAGCTTCGTTTTCCCCTTCATCCCCCTCTTCGTCCAGAGCCTGGGAGTGCCGGATCCGGTTGAGGCCGCCGAATGGGCGGGGGCTATTGCGGCGGCAGCCGCCATCTCCATGTCCGTGACCCAGCCGATTTGGGGGAATGTGGCCGACCGGTGGGGGCGGAGACCCATGGTGATCCGGTCCATGGTGGGTGGAGCTTTCATCGTCTCCGTGATGGGACTGGCTACCTCTCCCCAGCAGCTGCTGATAACCCGCTTTGTTCAAGGCACCCTTACTGGAACGGTGGCCGCATCCAACGCGCTGGTCGCCACTTCGACGCCCAAGCATCGGCTGGGATTCGCCCTGGGGGTGATGCAGGTAGCCGTCTTCCTGGGAAGCTCCGTGGGCCCCCTCTTGGGCGGGGTACTCGCTGACGCCTTCGGCTACCGCACGCCGTTCTGCGTCGCGGGCGCACTCATGCTGGTTGGTGCTGGCATCGTGCTCCTCTTCGTGCAGGAGGACTTCACTCCCCCTCCGACCGGGACCCCCCGCAGGGGCGTGCTGGCCGAGAGCCGTTCGATGCTGGCCATGACCATATTCCCCATCCTGCTCGGGGTTACCTTCCTGATCCAATTCGGCGGCACCATCATCAGCCCCGTGCTGAGCCTCTTCATCGAGGAGTTGGGCGGGGCAGCCGACGCCGCGACGTCAGCCGGCCTGGTCCTGGCGGCAACGGGCGTGGTGAGCGCCGTCTCGGCCCTGCTCCTCGGGCGAGTGAGCGACCGGCTAGGTCACCGAAGGATCCTGATAGTATGTCTGCTGGGGGCTTCGATCTCCTACTTTCCCCAGACTCTGGTAGACCAGGTCTGGCAACTGCTGCTGCTGCGGATGCTGCTGGGGCTCTTCCTGGGTGGTCTGATGCCCAGCGCCAACGCTCTGTTGGCCGGATTGGTGCCCCGGGAGCGGAGGGGTGCAGCCTTCGGACTGGCCGCCACGGCGACCTCCATGGCCAATGCTGCGGGCCCCCTTTCCGGTGCCTTCATCGCTTCCTACTGGGGGATGAGGTCGGTCTTCCTGGCCACCGGGGTCCTCTTCGCCCTGGCCTTCGGGTGGGTCAGCTGGGGTCTCAGCCGCCACCCGATTCCACGAACCAGGCCTGAGCGGGAGGCTCCTGTCTCCAAATCCGAGGACATCCCCGCCCCCAACCCAACCGGCGGCGGCTTATCCACTGTCGAAGCCTCCGTGGCGAAGGGCGATCTCCCCGAATAGCGCCCGCCGAAGAACGGACCAAAGGACCGGGCCGCAATTGACTATGGACCCGGCAAAACGTATAATTTGACAAGAGTTGCTTATGCGGGAGTAACTCAGTCTGGTAGAGTGTCTGCCTTCCAAGCAGATTGTCGCGGGTTCGAGTCCCGTCTCCCGCTCCCAAGTCCGGTTTGGCCTAGAGCCAGGCCGGATTTCTCTTTCTCCGGCCACCTGAAAAGGGCTCCACGACAATCTAATTTTCGCTCCTCCGGGCGCGGCGCGACGACCTGACAAATTCTTGCCTGTGGGGCAATAGCCACGGGCAGCAGGAGGTCGCGACAATGGGGAGAAACAACCGCATCCGATGGGAGGACATGGACAAGAGCAAGTCCGACATCCAAGTCGCCCTCGCAGCCATCCAACAAGCCAAAGCCTTGAAGTCAGCCCGCACCCAGCAGTGGTACCAGAGCAACATCACCACCTTCCGCGGCTGGCTGGTCGAGGCCGGCTACCCGACGACCCTGTCCAACATCACGGCGGATATGGTGCGGGGCTTCCTGGCCGAGGAGGCCTCCAGACGGTTCAAGGTGGCCTACCGCAGGCGCAAGACCATCGAGACCGGCGAGTACGAGCGCTATCGAGTGGAGCTACCTGGCCGCCTGTCCGAACACTCATTGAACACCAAGATCCGATGCTTGCGCTCCTTCGGCCGCTGGCTGGTGCGCGAGAAGTGGATCGCCGACAGCCCCTTCGAGGGGTTGGAGCTGGCCGGCGCGCCGAAGCTGCGGAAGAAGGTGCTCTCCGAGGACGAGATCAACCGACTCTTCTCGATGTTCAACGACAAGACCGACATCGGCGCCCGCGACAAGGCCATCCTGTGGCTCTTCCTCGACACTGGCATCCGGCTGTCCGAGCTGGCGACCCTCACCCTCGACAGCATCAACCTCACCGATGAGAACGACGGACCCTGGGTCCAAGTGATCGGCAAAGACAGAAAGGAGCGCCGTATCGGACTCTCCGCAGGAGCCTGCAACGCCGTCCGGCACTACGTGGAGTTCTTCCGGCCGGAGTGCCTCCGCTACGCGCCGAAGCGCTCTCGCGAGTTGGAGGCCCGCGGTATCAAGCTCGTCGAAACGCCTCTCTTCTTGACCGTCGAGGTCCGCGGGATTGACCGCTCCTGTGGCCAGCAGCTTCTGCCCAACGCCATTCAGCTCATCATCGTTCGCCTGGGGCAGCGAGCCGGCATCCGCGGGCTGAGCTGCCATACCTTCCGGCGTACCTTCGCGACCCAGAATCTGGAGCTAGGTGCGAGTCCCCTGGACATCATGTGGGATCTGGGGCACTCCAGCTTGACCATGACCAACTACTACGCCAGCCTGGCCGATCAGAACCGGATGCGTCGCCACCGCCAGTTCTCCTACATGGAGCGGATGGCGAGAAATATCGCACCGGACCCCAGCCGACGAACGAAAGGGCAACAGGATGCCGAACCGCCGGAGTCCTCGCGACGGCTGCCGGTCGAGCGGGAGCAGAAGGAGGCAAGGCAGAGGTTGAGGGTAGTGTAGCTGGGCAGGGGGTGGGGGGTGGGCAGAGTCAATGCCCACGCCCCTTCCTTGACGAGGTCACCTGACCAGCGGAGCATACCCCGCGGTCACTAGCAGTTGGTCCATCTCTTCCATGGAGAGCTGCATCGCCAGCCCCAGCCGGATCACCGTGTCGCGGCTGGGATGGCGCTTGTCGGTGCGATCGCCGACGCGGGCATTCAACGGATCACAGGGAAGGTTGACCAGGCGCGACACGTAGCTGACGTCCAGCCACGAGCGGCGAGCCAGAGCCGACAGCGACAGCCCCGAGCCACGCAGGTGCCGGTTCAGGCAACCGGTGAACGACTCTTCGTTTGCCGCAGCTTCACCATCATCTTGCCACCCGGCACCGTTCCGCTGCTGCCGCGCCACGCTCCCCAGAGACCTCACCACCGGTATCCCCCGACTTCTGATCTGACGCTGTCGACCAACGCGGACGCCTCGCATGTGCACCCGGGTGGCACCATTTCGCCGCAATTGGCCGGCCGTTTCGGCCCGCCCAGATCGTGGTCCGATGCGCTGCCGCCATGTCGCTTCACCAGCATCGTATGCATCCTACGCCGCACCAATTACCTGGCCGCTACGCTCGCGCCACCTGGCAGCTGCTCCTGAGCAACTTGGAGAGAACCTTCCCGCACGCAGTAGCCGGTTTCGCCATGCGGCAGCCAATGGCGACGACGGGTGCTGCCCGGCTCTCGCCAAATGGGGCCGAGCAGGCCACGGGGGTTGCCCGGATCGAGAAATATGCGCCACTCGCAAGTGAGGAGTAGCGGGATCGCAACTCCACGGCCAACTGCCGCGGCGCAAGCGGCTCGAGCGATCCGATCCTCCGCCATCCGGTCCTTCGTCACAACCAGGATCGTGGGGAACCCCTCGTAGTCTCGGCTGAAGCTCCCGATGGTCAGGTACTCAAAGTAAGCGGCGAACTTCTGTAGATAGTCGCGGGCGCTCATGGTGCCCCGGTCGTACTCCAGGAAGAAGCCATAGAGTCGGCCCCCACGCCGGTAGATGCCATACCCGTCGGGTCGAAGGTGGCGACGGCTGCAGGCGGCAGCATTTCGCCACTCCACCAGCGCCTCGTCGTTTGCGGAAGCGACCGCTCTCCGCGCCGTCTCCATGAGGTCCACCAAGATCCCATCGACCCCCAGGGCATGGGACAGGTGCGCCACGAGCTGGCGGCGCGAACCTATCGGATTGTCGGGGGTCCCTCCTGCTAGGCCGTTGTAGCGGACTGCCGCGGCGAGGGGGAGCCCCTGCTGCGCGGCGACCAGCGCCAGGCCCGCCTCAGTAAGTTCGACCAGCTCCAGAGCGCCGAAGTCAGCACCGACTTCCTCCGGCCCCAGCAGCCGCATCAGTCCCCGAGCCATCAGGCGGTTCCGTAGCTGGCGGGCCCACTTCACCTGCCAGCCGAGCACGGACGCCAGCCGCTCTGGTGGCTGAAAGGGGTGCCGGCCGACGAAGTCTAGCAGCGCCCGGTCGGTCGGCGACAGACCGATCGCTGCACGGCCGAGGGTGTTGCCTGCCCTTAAGGCCGCGGAGGTCATCGACAGCGCATCCCCCACGAGGCATGGAACGCGGCTACAGGGGCGACGGGATCTCAACCGCTCCAGCTGGATGCGGTGTGAGAGCCCTTCAGCCGGAGGCTGGAAACTCCCCATGAAACGAGCCAACCCCTCGATGCCGCCGGGCAGGTCCTCCCACGTCGCCACGCACACAGGTAGTGGCGCTTCAAAGCGGGCCCGGCGGGAGTCCTCCAGCATCTGCCCCCAGGCTGCCGCCCGTCGGCGGTCCGTAGTCGCCACGACCAAGGTGGGGAAGCGGCTGCCCTGGGCGCTCCGAAGGAGGAGAAGACGACCCAGGGTGGTGTGGTAGGCACGCAAGGGGAAGGTCGCCAGGTCCGGTATCAGCAGGAAAGCTGCAGCCTTCCCCTCCCAGGAGAGCGCCGCGTAGGCTGGCAGTTCGACCCTGGTCGGTGCTTTGAAGGCTGGACGCCGGAAGTGGCGCCGCCAGGGACGCTCCCAGGCCAGGAGGTTCGGGCCGCCCGGGCGGGAGGCGGCGACGGCCGCCAGCAGCTCATAGCACGCCACGAGCTGTGGAAGCCCGGGAAGGCGGTCGACCAAGTCGGATCCCCGCAGGTGATTCTTGCGGGCCAGGTGCCCCGGCTCGACCCCCTGATCGAGGGCGATTGTCGCCAACCCGAGGTCGCTGAGGTAGTACAGACGAGGTGAGTGGCCGGGCCGCAAGGCTGGCTGAAGGACCCCGACGAGCCCGCTCCCGCGGAGTTGCTCCAGACAGCGGTAAACACTGGCACCCCCGCGCAGCCCGCCGAGCCGCTCGATCACCTTCGCGTGCAGGAGCGGCAGGCGCGCCAGGAGCAGCAAGACGCCGCGCAGGCTGTTCTTGCCGACGAGCCACGCTGTCGCTTCCCCTGCGTCCCGCCAGTGCGGTCGGCTGTTCATGGAACCATGTCTCCTTCTTCCGCTTGCCTCGCTTCCTCTACGGCATCAGCAGGCCTGGAGATCTCAACCACGTCAGTCTCCGCGACCACCGGGTCGAAGAGTGTGGTCTGGTGAATCCCGGAGCGAGCGGCCTTCCTATTTCGATATTCGTTCCGGGGGTTCCTGGCTCCCGGCTGTTGGATCGGGCTGTCAGCAGCCGTTGCTGCCGCATCCCTGGCAACACCGCTTCCGTCTCGCCCGGCCTGACCTTGCTGCTGAAGTGGACCCAGACGGCTCGCTTCGATCCGGGCGAGGGCGGACCGCAGGTCGTTCTCCACAGCCGTGTGGTCCCGACCGTAGAAAGCCGCCGAGGCGGTGGCAAGCTGATCCGCGACAGCAGCGTCGCTCTCGGGAGGCGGATCGAGGTGGACCGAGAAGGTGGGCAGCCGCTCTCCCCCACTGGAGAGCTTGGCATAGCACTGGTGCTCGCCCAGTCCGACGAGATCCTGCTCGTCCGCCTCGCCGCTCAGCTCGTGTACCACGTACCGAGCGTCCTCGGCGCTCATGTGGAAAGCGAAGAGGCCATCCAGGTTGGCAAACACCGTCGCCCGAAGGCCCCGGTTCTGGTCGCGATCCAGCGCCTCCAGGCGCGCCAGGCTCTGGGTCGCCAGGACGAGGTTGGCCCCGTACTTGGCCAACTCGGCCAGGATCGCTTCATAGTCGGCGCCAGGCATGGTGTGGAACTCATCGACCAATAGCGTCACGGAGTTGCGCTGTTTGGCCTCCAGCCTGGCCTGCTCGCCGATGGTCAGGGCGACGAGATTGAGCAGGGTGGCGCCGACTAGAGAAGACGTGTCCTCCCCGACGGCGCCCTTGGCCGTATTGACAATGACGATCGCTCCCGAGCGGAGCCAGGCGACGGGATCGATGGTGGAGCGCGGCTGGCCGACGATGACGCGGGCGGCCCGACTGCCCGCGAAGCGCTGCACCTTGGTCTGCACCGGGTTGGAGATCTCGACTTGCAGCCGGCGGTCGAGCAGGTCGAAGTAGCCCGACCACCAGGCCGTGATCACGGGGTCGGCGACGAGAGGGAGCACACTGCGCCGAAAGGCGGTGTCGACCAGCACGGCGGGCACATCCAGGACTGTGTGCTGCCGCCCTCGGCCAGAGGGGTCGGCGACGCAGATCGCCTGGTTGACCTCGTAGAGGGTGAGCAGGGCAAAGCGGAAGGCGTCCTCCATGCGGGGACCCCAGAAGCGATCGAACTCCCTCCGGAAAATGGCCAGGGCGTTGGACACCGCCTTGTCCCGATCCCAGCCCAGCCCGGTGTCGATCAGGTTCAGCCCGAAGGGGCGCTCGCCCTGGGCCACGTCCAGATAGACGACGTCGCCTCGGCGGGCCGGGGGCACTATCCCGACGGCAGCCCGGGCCAGGTCCTGGTGGGGATCGACCAGCACGAGCCCCCACGGCCTTCCGCTGGCGGTTTGCTGCTCCATCAGATAGCGTGCGATCCGAAGCATAAGGGAGGACTTGCCGCGCCTGGTCTTCGCCACCAGCAGCAGGTGGCGTCCGAGCAACTCGTCGGGCAGCGCCACGGCAACGCTCCTACCCTGGTGGGTCGAGACGCCGATGCGGCAGCCTCTAGCAACCGTGACCGGCAAAGGCAGCCGCTGGCGGGCGGTCGTCCGCTCCAGGAGCGGTACGTCGGCCTGGGCCTGGGGCAGGTGCCAGAGGCCCGCCAGCTCCCGGGTGTTGAGGACCGGAGACGCCCCGGCACGCGGGATGGGAGCCAGCTCACGCTGGTCGCGGCCTCGGAGATCGAGGTGGTGGGGCACGAGGCCGTTGCCGGCGGCCAGGCTGAACTGGCGATAGGCCGCGGCGAGCCGATCCAGGCGGGACTCGACCCCTGCCCTGGGCGCTTCGGCCGGTGCAAAGATTGCCAGCCGAATCTGGCTCACATAGGCAATACGGCTCACCTTCTCCTGAACCAGCCGTACGTCGTAGATGGGTCGGTCGGACAGCCAGCGCAATAGCCAAATTGCGCCGGGAGCGCCCGCCAGGATGGCGCCGACCAGCAGGCCGAGGTGGAGCCAATCCCTGGCAGCGTACCAGTGGTAGCCCTGGAAGATCAGGGTGCCCGCGCCGAGGAGTCCCGCCATCAGGAATACGCTGGTCAGCGAAGTGCCCGCTTGAGCGGTGGCACGCTCCGATGCCAGCGGGTGCTCCACGGCCAGGCGAAGGAAGCCGCGGCACCAGTTGTCGGGAGCCGGCCTCAAAACGAGCTGTGCCAGTCCTCGCCACCCTTCGGGGAGATCGTCCATGGCCCCCAGAATGCCCAGCACCGGATCTGCCTGGGCGCTCCGAACCGCTTCGACCTCGGCGTCTCGAAAGGTGCGCAGCGGCAGGTACTGGGGAGCACGCAGTGTCATGGTGCAGGCGGCCACCTGCTCGTCGGATCCGAGCCCGGCGGGATCCAAGCCCGGGTACTTCTCCAGATCGAGTCGCCGGATCTCCGCCTGGGGGTATGCGACGGCGAGCTGGGACTCGAGGTGGCACCGCATGTCGCGACTCCCTGCCCTGGCCAGAAACCAGCGGGCCGTCCCGGTCGCGGCGATCTCCAGGCCGAAGGGCTCGGCGAGCGAGATGGCCGCCAGCAGGTTCTCCGCCGGGGTGATGGTCGCGGCGTTGGTGCGCGGCGTCACTATCTCCACCAGCTCCGTCCGGCCGGCCGGCGCTCTCCGCCTCTCAATGGCAATCCGCACGGCTACGCACCTCCGTTCGCTCCAGGCGAGCTTGCTCCTCGCGGGCTGCCCGCCGCTCGGCCTTGTCATGGATAGCCCGGAGAAGAGCGCGGTACTCCTCAAGCACGGCCTCGAAGTCGGCGCAGCCACAGTGTCGCCATGGCCGGTTGGTCACGGCCTCGGCGAAGGCGATCACATCCCGGGGCTGCCAGCCGAGGAGGCCTCCCAGGCGAAGGACCGCGGCTCGCAGCCGAATCCGCTCATCCGCGGGATGGTGGGAAACGCGGGCAGCGTGGAAAGTCTCGGCGTACTCAACGGCCACGGGAAACCTCCTCTCGTACGGCACGCCGTACGGCTGCTAACATCCCGAAGAACTCTGCCCGTCCGCTCGGTCGCCGGCCGAGATCGTTCAGATCGCAGCCCTCCGGCAATCGAATCGGCCTCCAACGCTCGCCCAACTGCTCACCGAAGCGCTCGGCTGCCGCCCGGCCGGCCTCGTCCCCGTCGAGGACACCGTAGACCACCTCTGCCCTCGCCAGGAAGCCGAGCCGTTCCGCCGGAAGGTGGGTCCCACAGGGGCTGAAGGCGGGCAGCTTCCAGGTGACGGCAGTCAGGGTAGGGTAGGCCATCGGCGAGGTGCTGCTGGGTAGCAGCCCTTTTCCGTTGGCCCCCCTCCGAACCGGACATGCCACGTTTCCGAGCATCCGGCTCTCCAGTGATTCGTTCCGACTCGTTCTACTTCTTTGGCTTTCCATTTGGTCTCCCATGTTGGATTGCCACGTGGCACTTGTGGCAGAGGATTAGGGTTTTCCGTTGCCGAGCTATCATGACCTGCATCCAGACCGGTTTCTCTTCTCGGCCGGGTTTCTTGAGGTCTGCGAGCTTGCGGACGTGGTGAACCTCGATGGCTTCCTGCGACCCACACAGCTCGCATGCCCCCGCCACGAGCCGTTTGACGAGCTCGTTTTGCTGGATCATGTACGGCTGGATAGCCCTTTCCGCGAGCACCGCGTCTTCCTTGCGGTGCAGCGGGATACCTCCGAACTGTGCTACCAGCAGGGGCTTCCCGTCTTTGCGCTCCACCACAACCTGGAGACACTTTCGTGGCCCGTGAGGCGTGGCGACGATTGCCCGATACTTGCGTGCCAATGCCTGGACACTCACTCGCTTGTGCGCCTTGTTGGCGTTGTGCTTCCATGCGAGCGTCCGCAGCAGTGACGTTTGCATCTCCCAGTGCAATCGTTGAAGCCGGCCGACGTTGTCCGCCAGCAGGTAGTACTGGACGACGCCACGGTATTCCGCCTGGTACTTCGTCATGATGGTGTAATCATCATCGTGAAGCATCTCCGGGCGGGCTGCCGCCTTGCCGTTCTTCTGATAGCGCTTCACGTGCGCTCTCAGGACATCTACCGGAAGTCGCAACGCGATGCGACCGTTGAGGCTGCGCCGACCAGTCTGGTCGTGCCGATCGTCGGCGAGTCGCGTCACGATTTCGTAGCCAAGGAAGCGTGCCGCCTGGGTGGTGGCATGGGTGATCAGGGTCTTCTCCTCGGAGAGCTCCAGCTTGAGCGTGTCGTGCAGGAACACCTTCAGTTGGTCCCTAATGGCTTCCGCTTCCTTCTTGGTTCCTACGTAGCCGAGCAGCCAGTCATCGGCATAGCGAATGTATCGCAGCCGACGGTAGTCGGGGTCGTGCGGGTCCAGCGAGGGCATGGCCTGGAGCTTCTTTCGGAGCATCCTGGCCTTCTCACGAGCCCCGCTCCTCCACCGATACACCATCTGGGCACGCAGGCGGGCATACTCCCTGCTACGTGCCCTGCCCGCTTTTGTGTTGTAAGCAGGCAGCAGTTTCTGCTCGATGAATTGGTCCAGCCGGTCGAGGTAGACATTCGAAAGGATTGGCGAGACCACGCCCCCTTGTGGCGTACCGCTGAGGGTGCGATGGTAGTGCCACTCCTCAAGGTATCCGGCCTCTAGCAGGTTCTGGATCAGTCGTAGGAACCGGTTATCGTGGAGTTTGTCTTGGAGGATCGACAGCAGGACCTTGTGGTCGATGTTGTCGAAGGCTCCTTTGATGTCCCCCTCGATGAACCATTTGGTTCCAGTCCATGTTCCCTGAATGGACCGTAAGGCTGTGTGACAACCTCGGCCCGGTCGGAATCCGTGCGAGTGCTCGCTGAACTGCGGTTCGTAGTACGCCTCAAGAACGAGGCGGATAACTTCCTGCAGCAGCTTATCCGACCAAGTCGGAATGCCCAGGGGACGCAACTTCCCGTTTGCCTTGGGAATGTACGTCCGCCGCACCGGCGTCCATCGATACCGCTCGCAGCGAAGATCTGCGATGAGTTGCTCGATCTTTGCCAGGGTCATGCCATCCACGGTTTCCGCCGTTGTCCCAGGTGTGAGCGCCCCCTGGTTCTTGGAAAGGCGGGCGTACGCCACCAGGTACAGGTCTGGGTTGTACAGTTGTCGGTAGATGTCTTCCAACGGTTTGCCTTCGATGCCACGCTGTCGGATGACTCCCAATACTTGTTCGGCGTTTCTCATCGCGAGTACCTATCTTTCTTGGGTCGTCTGAATCACCTGCCCCCCTTCGCCATGTGGATGGCTTTCCCATCCTCGGACTACTATGGGGGCTCCGTCGCCTTAGGGCTCGCGCCCCGTAGGCGATCCCGCGTTCCGCGTGTGGGGTACGTATCGAGCGCAACTGTAGGTGTCCCACTCATCCCCTTGGATGACCTCGCTGGTCATCGTCCCAGCCGCGGAAGGTGCGAGCGTACGACTACCTTACGTTCGCACGGCCGGGCGCCGATCTCAGGCGTTGTATCGGCGGGTCCGTTCTATTGACCCTCTGGGGATTGGGATTCTGGCAATCCAGCCTTCACCATATTGCGCGGGTCTTGCGGTGCGTGGTCGTAAACGCCTTCTTCCCACCTACCGCTTTGTCGGCATGCTTCTGTCCCCTTTGGCTTTCGCCGCCAGGTAAGCCGCTGACCCACCAACCTCCTTCCGAGTTGGTCCCGGCTGCGCCGGGGATACCCCACACCGTGACACGGCGCACTAGTCGAAGACCCCTTCGCACAGATACGCCTCCCGCCGCCCAACCACCTGATGCAGGCCAAGCACGGGGCGCTCGCCCGAAAGGGCCAGGTACTTGGGGGCGTTCGATTCGTCGTCGAGGATGCGGCCAATGAACCAGATCGAGTGGCCTCCGCGCAGCTCCGGCACGACGATCCGTCCGGCCAGGGTCTCGCGTAGCGGCCTTGCTCCATCGTCACGCTCGGACTTTCCCAGGAGGCCCAGCGCCTGCGCGACTCGAAGGCCGGAGCGGCGGCGCAGATACGCCTCCAGCGAGTGGCCATTGACAAAGCCGAGGGCGTGCCGGCGAATTACCCAATCGGGGATGCCCCGCTCCCGGAGGTACGCCAGCGCGCTGGGCTCGCGCCACAGGGAGTGCTGGTAAAGGGCGCAGGCCGTGTTCATCACCACCTGCTCCTCCAGGGTGAGCCGGTCCCAGCGCCGCTCCCGCTGCATCTGTTGCGGCGAAAGGGGGTGGCTCTCCGGTACAGGCGGAAGAGCAGCCAGTCGCTGGCAAGCCTCGATGAACCCGAGATTCTCCCGCCGCCGGACGAAATCGATGACGTCGCCTCCGACGCCGCAACGAAAGCAGTACCAGCTCTGAGTCGCCGGGTAGACGTGGAGGTTCGGTCTGCCGGCATCGGCATGGAAGGGGCAGCGGCCGACAAACGTTCGTCCGCTCGGCCGTAACTCGATACCGTAGCGGCCGACAACCTCGACGATGGGGTTCCCACGCCGAATCGCCTCGACGTCGTAACGGTTGCATGCGGTAACAGGCATCACGTCTCTCCTTCCCCAGGCAGGCACCCCAGACACCGGCGCGGCGTTCCCGAGCGAGCGCCGATCCTGGTTTCGGTGTTTGCCCTGTTTGTCCCCTCCAGCGCCAACTCCGCCAACTCGCGAGGGGCCGTCGTCGCCAACCGATGCTCCGCCGGGCTCGCCTCAACCTGGAGCGCCACGTGATTGCCCCGGGCGAAGAACAGCCCCTCCCCCTTGCTCGCGCTCAGGAGGAATTGACGCTCTTCGGTCGAGAGCTGGAAGGCCGCCACGACCGGGTCGACGGTGGCGCTGTCCTGTTTCATCAGCAGCTTGACGGCGACGTTGGCCAGCAGGGTACGACCGTGGTCGCATCCCAGGAAGTCGGCCACGTCCTGGGTGATGGTGACCAGTCCCAGGTAGTACTTGCGGGCGCGGCGCGCCATGCTGGACAGGAAGGCGCCCCCCTGGGGGTACTGCATGAGGCTCCAGGCCTCATCGATTATCAGCAACCTTGGCTTCCGAGAGCGGTGGACCTGGTTCCAGACGAAGCTCGCGATGAGGTGGATGCCGAGGGGCCGCAGCTCCGGCTCCAGGGACTGGACGTCGAACACGACGAAGCGGCGGTCCAGGGCGACGTTGGTGGAACCCGAGAAGAGCCCGGCCAGGGAGCCCTCCACGTAGCGCCGAAGCCGCGTTGCGAGGCTCTCGGCAACCTCGCCAGGGCTCGAGAGTAGCGTCGCATGGAGGTCGCGCAGGATCGGGACGGGGCGGCCATGGGTGGCTGAGTCCTCGGTGATGCCGTCGGCGGCGTAGGTCTGGTAGAGGGCACGATCCAGCACCGCCCTCTCGTGGGCATTGAGGGACTCTCCCGGCTCGGCGAGCATCAGCTCGAGCAGACCGAGCAGAGAGGCCACCTGCTCGGCCAGCGCGTCGCGGCCCCCCTGATCGCCGACCATCGGTGGCAAATCGAAAGGGTTGAGACGCTGGCCGGAGGAGCTGGCGAGGCGGAGGTGCTGGCCACCGACCGCGGTGCACAGGGTGCGATACTCGTCCTCCGGGTCGATCACCAGAAAGTCCACGCCGGCCAGCAGGTTGCGAAGGGCCATCAGCTTGGTGAAGTAGCTCTTGCCGGCGCCGGACTTGGCGAAGACGACCATGTTGGCGTTCTCGAGGCTCTCGTCGAAGGGATCGAAGAGGACGGGCGAGTGGTTGTGTTTGGCGATGCCGTAGAGGATCCCCCGCTCCATCGAAAGCGTGCTCGACGAGAAGGGGAACATCGTCGCCAGCGAACTCGTATCCAGGTTGCGGTAGACGAGCAGCCGGTCCTGGCCCTGGGGCAGGCAGGAACGAAAACCTGCATCCTGCTCCAGGAGAGCAACCCTTGACTGGGCCAGCATTCCCCCGAGCGTTGCCTCCACCCGGCGGGTCAGGTCTCCCAGGGCGGCGAGCGAGTTGGCGCGCAGCAAGAGGTACAGGCTCACCGAGAAGATCTTCTCCTCCCCTCGCTGCAGGGCGTCGCGGAGGCGCTCGGCGTCCTCGTAGGCGACCTCCCGCTCGGGGTCGGCCAGGTGTCCGCCCCGGGCTGCCATCAGGCGCGAGGAGTGGAGTTGCACCATCTTCTGGGTGAGGGTCTGGACCATCTGGCCGCTGTCCAGCGGGTAGAGGTGCAGGCTGATCTCCAGCGGCTCCTCGAAGTCGATCAGCGGCGAAAGCCAGCCCGGGCTGACGCTACGGGGGTAACCGGTCACGACCAGGATCCGGGTGTACTGGTAGTCAAGTCGGAGATGGTCGCGGGCCAGCTCGGTGGCGGCAGGCGCAACCAGGTCCGCTAGGGAGCGACTTCCCAGGGCCAAACGCCGCTCCTCGGCCGAGAGTCCCCGGCGTTGCCGGTTTGACCGACGGCGGAAAGAGATGAACGGCATCACGGCCTCCTTCTTGTCACGGGCTGAGGACCCGGGGCTGGGGGGCCGAGTGGACACACCCCTGGGATCTCCCAGTCCTGGAACCTCAGTCCTCGGTCCTTCGATGATCAGGCTGGTGTACCCAACGAGATCGCGCCGGACCCGTTGAACGCGGGCAAGCTCGGGACACCAGCAGTCGTAGAGAAGCTGTGCGAGCTCCACGCTGGAAAGACGTCGGGCGGTGAGGCCGCAACGGCCGAGTTGCCGTGCGATCTCCTCGCACCTGAAGGTGAGATGCTTGCCGGCGGCCGTGGCGTCGGGGCCGGGTAGCTTCCGGCCAAATGGCCAGCCCAGGGGGTATGCCGCACGTCGCGACCCTTGCTGGGCGGGGACCACCAGGTAGAACCGGCGCTCGAGGAGCGTGCGACTCCTGGCCAGCCGCCGAAGAAAGGCCGCGTGATCGCGGGCCAGTTCGGCCAGGTTCTCAGGGTACTGGAGCGCCCGATGCTCCAGCTCGACCAGGTAGGCCTGGAGGTCGATGGGAACGGCCCGCATGAGGATCTGCACCGGGAAGGACAGGCCGTTCAGGAAGGCGGCGAAACCGGCCACGGTGGCCTCCTGCTCGACCTCGCCCTGCGAGGCGAAGTTGACGCTGCCGACTTCGAGCACGGCCCTATGTTGAGCTCCTGATAGGCACAGGACGCCATCGTCGATCGATTCGAGACCGAGGTGCGCAGTTTGAACCGAGACAAACCGACCCATCACAGCTCCTCCTCCCAGGTGACGCGCGGCGCCAACTCCTCCCAGCTCACAGCAGAGGGCCAACTCGGGTCGGAGTCGGGCTCGCTTGGGCGCCAGACGGCGGCCTTCGGCCGGGCGGCGTAGCGCAGGATAACGAAGAGCCATTCCTCGAGCGCCCGGCCGTGGAGGCGCAACAGAGCCACGGCCGTGGATACGGCCACACAGCTAAGAGCGAGCGCGAGGCGGAGACCGATCGGGACATGGGACCATTGATTCCAGAGTCCGTAGCTCCCGGAGATGCCGATCATCAGGTACATGACCTGGCGAGCCGAGAGGCCATAGAAGGCCTTGTCCTCGACGTTCAGGTGGGTTGGGATCTCGTGCCGTCGATGGGCCATCTACTCCTCCTACACGCCGCCACCGAGGGCAGACTGGATCATGCCGGCGACAACCCGCGCCGAGAGGACGATGGCCAGTCCGGCGATGGCGTTGACCATGGCCGACTTGCCCTTCTCCATCTGATGGGGGCTACCGGCAGCGCTCATGTACAGGAAGGCCCCCCACATGATGAAGAACGCCGCCACCGTGACAGCCACGCCGAGGCCGATGTTGAGCAGGTTGGTGAACAAGCTGTTGATGGCTTCCACTTCAGTAATCTCCCGATGGGTGTCCTGTTCTGTCAAAGTCATCTGGTCTGCAACTGTTCCCCGGGATCGACTCATGGCTGGAGGCAGGGCGGCCCCCGCGGGTAGAGCGTCTGCACAGCTACCTCCCCACTCGGCCCGCGCCGGCATAGTGGGCGCCCCAGAAGCCGGTGAAGACCGGCACCTCGCGGACGACATCTCCCTCGCTCGGGGCGTTCACCATCTGGCCGGTACCCGAATAGATGCCGACGTGGGTGATGAACTCGGCGGAGGACGGGTTGGTGCGAGCGAAGAAAACGAGGTCGCCCGGCTGCAACTGATTCGGGACGAGGCGAACGGTCGCAGTGAACTGCTGCTGCGCCGTCCGAGGCAGGACAATGCCGATCTGGCCGTAGACCCATTGGACCAATCCCGAGCAGTCGAAGCTCGTAGTGGGGCCGGCTCCGCCCCAGACGTAGGGCTTCCCGATCTGGCGACGGGCGATCTCCACCGCCATAGGGCCCGCGTCCATCAAGGGGGACTGACCCGCCTGGAGCGTCGGCAACTCGGATGATGCTCCCGCAGGCGCCACGATGAGCGCCGCCAGGCTGGCGATCGCGAAGGCCAGGGCCAGGACGACGGCCAGGGCCAGCCCGGCGGCGACCCTCAGGGCGTCGCGGCCAAGACCCGAGAGGACCACGGACAGCAGCGCTCCCTGCATCACGCATCCCCTCCCGTGCGGCCCGATGCGGCCCGGCTCTCCAGGGCACCCGCCGCCTGCCGATAGGCGAAGTAGCGGGCGAAGCCGAGCCCGTCGCCCAGGTGGTTCCGCATGAGGCCGGGGATTTTCATGGTTACGGCCAGCACGGCGATCCCCAGGAAGACGGCGAGAAGCGAGGCGTCGGCAGCCACGGGGGTGAGGTCGGTCAGAAGAGCGCTGCCCAGCTTGAGAGCCAGCACCTGGACGAACTGGGTGAAGACGGCGCTGAAGAATGTGCTGGACCACAGTCGAGCCCAGCCCTGGGTCTCCGGCAGGACCCAGCAGAGCAGCGCCAGCGGTGAGACCACCAGGAGAACGTCGATCAGCGCGAGGCGCATCAGCATCTGGAGCAGCAGCAAGAGACTGGTCACCATGTAGATGAGGGTGGCAATCACCTCCGCCAGCAGTTGTGTGGCCGAGTCGGCCCGATCCCAGGCCGGCAGACTCGCCTGGCCGAGGGCGCCAGAGAGGGCGTTGTTTGCGTCGATGGCGAACCGGGCCCACCAGAGGCTGGTGTTGGCCAGAAGCGCGCTGAGAGCGATCCTCGGGAAAAGCTCCATCGCCTCGTGGTAGGGAGATCCCAGGTGAGGACGAAGGATCAGGTTGAAGCCGCCCCACAGGACTACGAGCGCCAGCGCGGCGTTAGCGATGATCCTTACCAGGTTCCAGAGGGCCAGCACGGTTGAGCTGGCGTAGGAACCCGCCGGCGGCGTCTGGCTGATGAAATTGACGGAGCTGGCCATCACGCCGCCAACCAGGGAGCGCAGGGCGCTGGAGATACCCTGCAGGAGGTTGACGAGGACCTGGTTGAAGACCTCCGATGCCCACTGCCTGGGGTCGGGCAGGAAGTCCAGAGGGCCACTCGAGTCACCTTGACCCTGGCTGTCGCCGGTCTGTGAAGGTGCCGGCGTAGCGATTTGTGCGGGTTCGAGGGGTAGTTCCTGGGCACGAGCAGGCAGGGCTGCGGCACCACGGCATGCCAGGGCGAAGGCCAGGGCCGCGAAGGTGAGGGTGAGAAGGCGGCCGCTCATCGCTCAGCCCCCGGCCGGAGCCGCACCAGCCAGTATTCGGGCTGGCTTGTTCCCAGGCTCCAGACGTAGCTGCCCGCAACGATGTCGCTGGGCAGGCAGGCCAACCCCCGGGCGTCGCCCGAGGCGGGATCGAGGATACGCAGTCTCGCGCTCTGTCCTCCGCCTGGAAGCTGCTGGCGGCTAGCGAGCAGAAGGTGCCCCCCATCCGATGACCAGTTCAGGTCGAGGAGCCGCTCGTCGCGGCCGTTGGCAGGGAGCGCATAGAGCCGCTGGCTGCGCTCCCCGTCGCGGTGCGAGATCCACACCTCGCTCGACCGCCCGTCGATGCCCGCCGGACCCCGTGCACTCGTGAGATAAGCGGCACGCTCACCGTCGGGAGCGACGGCAAGTCTCTCGTGCACGTCCGGTGGCCCGAAGCGGCGCACCCTGCCTGGACCCTCCACCAACCACAACTGGTGCTCGTCGCCGGGCGGCAGCGGTGTCGTGAGCGCGACGCGGCCATCGCGGGGGAAGACAGTGTCTGTGATGTTTGCCCCGGGGTAGGAGGGCCGCAACCACGCCGTCGGCGGACAGCCAAGCCGCAGGTCGGCGTCGACCTTCACGCTCTCGCCCGCTCGAGCGGTGATTACGTAGGTAGCTTCAGCGTAGACATCACTTCGAGCGGCGATACGATGTTTGGCAGGGGTAAAGGTTGTGCTGGGCGGTGTGTGCCCGCGTACCTGACCATCCACCTCGACGATCACTACTACCGACACGCTCTTGACCTTACGGGACGCGCTCTCAGCCTTCGTATTGCGCGGCGCCTCCCGGGAAATGGCGATCCCAGTGCCGCTGAAGGCGGTAATCCCGACTGCGATAGTCCACGCCCTTTTGCTGCAGCCGGCGGATCGAAGCTTCGCCAGGTCCGAGTGTTCGATGCCAACGGTGAAGGGAAGCTGCACTGCCGACCTCCGAAAGCGGAGCATTGATCGTGGGCTCAGCCTGGACGTCACCAGTTGCTTGGTAGCTACTGCACAATTACGCGCAAGCCACTTCCCGATTACCTCATGGGAATCCGATCTTGCCCTCCGGGACGCCGGAAGCCAGGCCTAAAGGAGGTTACTTCCGCGCTACTTCACGACGGGAAGCGGCAAACCCGGCACCCCCATACGACATTTCCGGCGCGGCAGCAGGTGACGACGGTGATGAAGACTCCCTGCGGAGCGAGATGATGCAGATGGAGGGACTGAACTCGGCCATGAAGTTCCGCACCTTCACGCAGACCTAGGAGAACCGGCGGATGAAAATTGCTCCGTCGGCCTACCACAGTGGGAGTATCCGGTCCCCATCCGCTTGGTGGAGCGGCTGAGAACGAAACCGTAAGAGGCGAAGCGATCTCAGTCTATGGAGAAGCTCGCGGACCGACAAAGGGGTGACTGCTCCCGCTTCATCTACACCGAAGATTTCGACGGGCATTTTGCAAGCGGAGCACAGCCGGCTTTCCATGCATGAGACTGAACGGGTACCAGAAGACACGACTTGAGGCGGCCCGGTCTCCCTGAGATCACGCTGGACAACATTGATGCTCCCTTGGACCGGACTCGCGAGGGGACCCTTGGGTGGTGCGAGTTCGGGTCCCTCTAGAGCGAACGGCCAAGCAGTCCGGGCAGTCGACAGGGACAGAACACTGCTGGACAATCTAGCGCAGACACCACCCGAGGAAAGGGGAGCGCGATGGTGTAAAGGCCGTCTTTGGCTCTTGTCCATCAGATGGAAAGCGTTGGAGCAGAGATATACCGAGAAGTCTCGCCGGCACGGGATGGCAGACCCGGAGTTGCCGTCCGAGCTGAGCCCGACCATGGGACTGCTGATTGGCCAGCTTCTGGCGATAGAGAGGCCAACCCTCCCGCGGCTAGTGGCGAAGTGTATCCTCCTGATCGCCCTTCTGCTTCCTCAACCTGGGCGGGACGATGTGGACTCGCTGAGCTGATGCTCATGTCGAGTGGGAGTGCACAAGCCTCTTGCTGAAAAGATGCGGCCGATGCCCGAGCACCTTGCTCAAGCTGACAAGCTCCGTCACAGGTGCCAAAGGGAACGCTGGTTCTTTCCGACGGTGGAAATACGCTGCGAAGCTATCCCGGATGGGGCCAGGAACGATGGGGGTTTTTGGACTCTAGAGAGACGAAACACCAGGGCCCGACTGGTCTTCGATGTGCCCTCTGGCGGCCTCTCGCGCTGCGAGGCTCGCTGACCGCTTCCCTTCGTCAACCTCTCCAGCCGACGAGCGGGGAGCGAAGCGCTCTCTCTATATGGGGATACGCCAGCCAGACCGTGGCCATGCCAAAGAGTGCGCCGGTGGTCGTACGCAGCTCCCAGTTGCTGTGCCGCCACCCAAAGAGCTGCGTGAGGCCGTCGATGGCTATAGGCAGGATCAGCAGGAAGTACGTGCGCCATCTCAGGGGCCGTACCCGGTCCCTGACGGGAGCAAAGATCAGGCCTGCTGCCAAAGTGGCCGCGTAAATGGCCACCATCCGCTGATCCATGGCCAACTGGTAACCCATCAGAAAATAGGAGTGGTCGGGGTTCTGCTGACAGATCACGTGGTACGCGGCGAAGAGAGCACCTGCCACCGGCTGCAATCCGGCTGCCATCATCAGGGGAACCAGCACGGCTCCGGCCAGGATCGCCCCGTTGAGCACATTGGCTACCAAGAGCCATCGACCAGGTAAGGCCACCATGGTGGTCGAGAGGACGGACAGGAAGCAGCGGTCGAACGCCTGGCGCATCGGGGAGATCCCGTCCAGATCACGGGATATCCGCTTCTCCAGGTCCTGCTGTTGTTCCATCTTGCTCTCCTTCGCACCAGTTGGTGGGCACTGTGAAGTGCGTGTGCCCCTCAGGCGATTCCCCTATGCCGCTGCTTGCCCTCTCGGCGTTTCGTGTGGCGGCTCCTTCACCATGGCCTTGAGCCACCAATAAATCGCGCCGACCAGTAGGGGTCGGAGAGGGAGCGGATCTGCACCCCCACTGCCTCCGTCTCGGCGTTGATGAACCTTCCACCTCCCAGGTATATCCCACTGTGCGAGAGCCCGGGCTTGTAGGTGTTCTGGAAGAAGACCAGGTCCCCAGTCAGCACCTTGTCCCGAGTGATCCTCGGCCCTGCGTTCAGTTGGCCCGCCAGGTCGTGCATAGGGATGTTGATGCCGGCCTCCTTGTACACGTACCAGGTGAAGCCGCTGCAGTCGAGTTGGCTGGACAGGTGCCGCAAGATGAGGGGTGGCCGACCGCCGAAATCGAGTTAACGCACGACCTCGGCAGTAAGATCTAGCTGAATTCTCTGGCCGCTTTCAGTCTGAAGCAAGACGCTTCGTTGCATGGGGCCAAGACCGGCATCGCCATGGGCAGCGGGATCGATAGTCACTTCAACATAGGCAGGTTCACCTGACCGCAACCGCGTGCTGGTGTTGGTCAGTGAGGAGTCCTTCATGGGCATCGAATACCACTCAGAGGCCGTTGCCCCCTGCACGAGGCGGGCGAGGGTGCACATTCAATTGGTCACCAGGGTCGTGACCAGAGGGTTGCCCTGCACTGCCAGGGCGAACCTTGTTCTGATGAGCCCCCCAGTCATGCTGACTCGACCCAAGTCAAAGCTGGTCTGCTCAGCAGTCAGTGTACTGCCCGACGGGCCCAAGACGCCTTGCTGCCGGAGTCCGAAGGCTGCACCCAGGATGACCAGAACGGCAATGGCGGCACCCACCCAGATCTTCCCTCTAGAGAGGCCCGAGACGCGCTTACGCCGAACAGCACGTTTCTGTGTCACCGCAACCCCTTTCCATGGCCGGGTCAAACCGGCCTCATCCTATCAAGTTCTCAAGTCACGGGCATTTTAAGCCCAACGTCTTGGCACATGCAGAAAAAGGGCACAACCATGAGCACGAACCTCAAAGTTGGCTGCACACCGCCTGTGGAGCCGAAAGAAGGCAAAGTGAAGGCTTCGCGGACGCCACGCGCGAGTCTCGCGTCCGCGAAGCCAATGAAATGGATGGGACTACAAGGGCTGCCCCATCATGGATCCGCCGGGACTCATCATCCCGCCGCTCGTGGTTCCGGTACCGGTGCCGTCCCCACCACAGGAGCCGTCTGAGGCAATGCCAGCGCCGGGTTCGGAGCCTGCACCGTGCATGCTGCTGTGCATCGAGTCCATGCTGGACCCAGCACCCGTCCCGCCATGCATCGAGCCGGTCATACTGCCCATCGACGCTATGTGCTCCGGGGTCATGTGCTTCTTAGCGCCGTCCAGTATGGCCTCTTCACGCTCGCTCGTCAGCTTTCCCTGGGCTACCTGCTGGTCGAGCGCGACCTTCATCGCGGCCAGCATCTGCTCGGCGAGCTTGTCGCTGCTGATTCCCTTCTCGGCAGCGATCTTCTCCAGGCTCTTCCCCCCTGCCAGTTCGTTGTCCAACTGGTCCGTGGTGAGCCCAAGGCTCTTCGCCAGGCTTGGCCACATCGTGGAATGCATATCCCCCATGTCCCCGCCGCCGCAACCCTGATTGGCGGCTTCGTCCTGGTTCTGGACCGACAGCGATCGGGCGTACGCCGTTCCAGCCAGCAGCAGCCCCGCCGCCGCCACGACCGTGATGACCAAGGCCAGTTTCCGTCTTCGCAAGTCTTCTCACCTCCTTTCCTGCGCCCTGCGCGGTAGCCAGCTTACGCCAGCCTCATTAACCGCAGGTTAGCAACCCCTTAGAGCAGGTTTAGGGTCCACTCAGCCCTGCCCATGCATTGCCCACCACATGACCACGAAAGACAGTGCCATCGTGATCCAGTGCGCCTTCGAGCGAAATCTGCCGATCACGAACGAACCCTCCTGCCGACTAACTGGGTCTCCTGAAGGATGAGCATCATCGGCCTCTCCTTAACACTCAGCTTCTGCCTGGGCCTCCTGGAACCCTCCAAGAGACAACACCTCCCGATGGACGAAGGTAACCCCGAACTTCAGGCTGGAGTAGAGGGCCAGCTACACCAGGAAAACAGCCCCTTACGCCTTGAGTCGGGTTCGCAGTCTCCAACCGAACTATTGCCGGATCAAGATCGATGACGATCGGATCCACGAGAACCCCCTTGTCGGTTGTGGCTCTTGAACATAAGTTGGCTATCTGCGCTAGGGACTAATTATGCCGAACCGGCCTTGGCCGATCCTGAGTTGCGGCTGAAAGCCAGCTGAGAGTCACCCACCCGATTCTCATGGCCTTCTCAGATCTGCTTCAGATGGGTCTAAGCTTAGTCGGGTATCGTCGCCGGCATGGACACAACAGTCGCGCTGACCCCAGCCGATCGGGAATCACCCGGTAAGGCTGCTCTATTGGGAATGCTACTGGTCTCGACGGGAGCCATGGTGGTCGAGATCGCGCTCACTCGGGTTTTCTCCCTGGCGCTCTACTACCATTTCGCCTTCCTGGTGATCGGTCTCGCCATGCTCGGATTGGGGGCTGGGGGCCTCCTGGTGTGGCGTCAGCAGTGTCGAGGGGGGCCGATGTCGGTCCTTCCCGCCCGTTGGGCCATGCTGGCGGGCCTAGCCAGCGCCGGAGCCACCGCGCTCCTGGTCCTGGTAGGTGCGCTCGCCGGCCTGCCCGCTTACACCGCGCTCGCTGCCCTGCCTTTCGCCCTGGTCGGTGCCACCACCGCGGCGGTTCTGGCACGCTTTCCTGCTTCCTCGGGTCGCCTGTACGCGGCCGATCTAGGGGGCGCCGCGCTCGGCGTATCTCTCTCCATCCCCTTGCTGCAAGTTGCCGGTGGTGTCAGCGCCCTACTCGCTGCGGCCGCACTGATGGGGTGGGGCGGTTGGCTCCTCGGCAGGCGGGAGGAGTCGGCGCGACGAACGTATCTAGCGGCCGCCTGCTTCCTCAGCGTTGTCACAGTGCTGAACCTGTTCGTGGCCCTGCTCGACGTGAACATCGGCTCTATCGACACTGACAAACCGATGATCCAACAGTTGGGCGAGAATGGCCGCATCGTGTTCACCCGCTGGGACGCCTTTGCGCGCACCGATGTGGTCGCGTCACCCGAGGACAAGGGCCAGATGTACCTCTTCATTGATGGTGGAGCCGGTGCCGTCATGTATCGTTTCAACGGAGACCTCTCGGCACCATCCCCGCTTCGCCAGGATGTTGGGTTCTTCCCCTTCCACGAGCGGCCAGCCGGAGAGGTGCTGGACATCGGCCCGGGCGGTGGTAGAGACGTCCTGATGGCGCTGATGGGTGGTGCAACCCGGGTGACCGCGGTCGAGGTGAACCCGGGCACCGTGGAGGCGGTACGGCGGTTTGCCGATTTCAACGGAGGCCTCTATGACCGGCCCGAGGTGGAGGTGGTGGTGGACGAGGGACGGAGCTACCTCAGGAGATCCTCTCGCCTGTACGACACCATTTACCTCTCCCTGACCATGGCTCAAGTCGCCGAGCGCTCAGGCTATGCCCTGACGGAGAACTACCTGTACACCGTGGAAGCCATTCGGGACTACCTGGATCACCTGAAGCCCAACGGCGAGTTGGTGTTCAAGCTCCACGGCCGGCTGGACTTGGAGCGCGTCATCCGCACGGCGACGCGGGCGTTGGTGGAATCCGGAGTCCCTCCGGACCGCGTGTCCTGGTATATGGAGGCGGTGGTTGAGGCGGATAACCACGGGCATGGAGACGACCTGATGTTTCCCGTGCTCGTCATTCGCCGAGATCCCTACACGGCGGCGGACGTGCAGCGCCACCTCTCCGCCGGGCAGACTTTGGGTTTCGTTCCCATCTACGAGCCTGGAGTGGGCGGAACAGGCCCCCTCAAGACACTTGACGTGTCGTCTTTGGCCGGCGATCAACTGCCGGGGGTCGATCTGTCGCCCACCACCGACGACCGTCCGTTCTTCTACTTGTACCAGGCTGGCCCTCCGCCCCTGCTTCTGGTGGTGCTTGCCATCACCATTATCGTGGCTATCCTGACGTGGAAGCAGCTGCGAGGCACCCTGCCCAGTGGAAGTGTCGAACTGCCGCCCTCCATGGCCTACTTTGGGTGTCTGGGTCTCGCTTTCATGTTGGTGGAGGTGGCCCTGATACAGAAGCTAACTCTCTTCCTTGGACATCCTACGGTCGCCGTGACCACGGTGCTGTTCGCACTCTTGGTCTCGGGCGCGGGGGGCAGTTGGGTTAGCGGCAGGGCCGGTGGTGCTGCTCGTATCATGGTGGCGGCCCCTGCCCTCGCTGCGGCGCTCGCCCTGGCCTATTCCCAGATCGTGCCCTGGTCGGCCGCCCAGTTCTTTGCCTGGCAACTCCCTCAGCGCACCCTTTTCGCTGGCGTCCTTGTCGCTCCGCTCGGTTTCTTCATGGGGATGCCTTTTCCCACCGGGCTCCGTGCGCTGGCTAGAGGCTCGTCTGTCCCGCTGGTAACCCTGGCCTGGGCTGCCAACGGTTTCACCTCAGTGCTTGGATCCACTCTTGCCATCGTTCTGGCCACTCTTCTCGGCTTCACAGCCAGTCTGGTAGCTGGAGGAGTAGCTTACCTAGGCGTAGCGCTGGCGGCCGCAGTTCTAAGACAGACCGTCGCGAACCCACCCGCGAAATTGCCCGGAGGCGATTCGATCAAGTTCTCGCTCCCGACGGCCGTCGGGAGAAGTCCTCTCTAGTCTTGTTGCCTACCCCTCGAGTGCCCTGAGGAAGCGGCAACTTACGCCGCAAACTCAGCGACCTCTCAAGGTCCCTTCATGCTGCTCTAATCCAACCCGTCTACCCTTTGCTCTGGGCATCGGTAGGCCGCGATAGAGTGCCGGCTTGTCGGAAAAACGTGTGCTCGGAGGACTAAACAGCTCAACCCCAGCCCTCACCCCTCGACAGAGAAATCGGTAAACGGACAAGGAGGTCTAACTCATGGCGGATGCCGGAAAGATCTTTCTCGTGCTCGCTTTCGTGGTGGCTGCGTACACTACGGGGACAGGACTGATAGGGGCACTCAGGAAGCAGAGAGAGTTCCTGGATAGCGCCGGCAACGGTATCGTGGCCGGTGCCGTGCTAACCACCCTCGCCTGGGCGGCCCTGCTGTATGCCTTCGTCACCAACGACTTCTCTCTATCCTACGTCGCCCAGTACTCCAGCCGGGACACGGACCTTCTATACCGGCTCTCCGGCTCCTACGCCGGGCAGGAGGGCTCGCTCTTGATGTGGGCATGGTCCCTGGCCGCCTTTCACCTGATCGTCCAACTCCAGAACCGGCGCAGCAACCAAGCCCTGATGCCCTGGGTCAACGTGATCATGGCCGGCAGCCAGGTCTTCTTCCTGGGGCTCCTCACCTTCCTCTCCGATCCTTTCCAGCGGCTGCCCTACGTGGCCGCGGATGGGCAGGGGTTGAATCCCATGCTCCAGAACATGGGGATGCTCTTCCACCCCACCACCCTCTATCTGGGCTACGTTGGGTTCTCGGTGCCCTTCGCCTTCGCCATGGCCGCGCTGATTACCGGGCGCCTCACCGATGAGTGGATCCGGAGCACCCGACGCTGGACCCTATTCGCCTGGTTCTTTCTCAGCCTGGGGAACCTCTTCGGCGCCCAGTGGGCTTATGTCGAGCTGGGTTGGGGCGGCTACTGGGGCTGGGACCCGGTCGAGAGCGCTTCCTTCATGCCCTGGCTCACCGGCACCGCCTACCTGCACTCGGTCATGATCCAGCAGCGTCGGGGCATGCTCAAGGTCTGGAACATCGCCCTGATCATCACCACATTCGCCCTGACCATCTTCGGAACCTTCCTCACCCGTAGCGGTGTGCTGGCCTCGGTCCACACCTTCGGAGCGTCAGCCGTGGGGCCTCTGTTTATCGGCCTCCTGGTGTTTCTGGTGATTGGGTCGGTGTCGCTGCTGTGGTACCGGCTTCCCCAACTGCAGAGCGACCACGAACTGGATTCCATGGTCTCCCGTGAGTCCAGCTTCCTGCTGAACAACCTGCTGCTGGTGGGGGCTGCCTTCGCGGTCTTCTGGGGCACAGTCTTCCCGCTAATATCCGAGGCGGTTCGCGGAGTGAAGGTCACGGTGAACGCGCCCTTCTTCAACCAGGTCGAGGGGCCCATCCTCCTGGGCCTGGTGATCCTGATGGGCGTATGCCCCCTGATCGGGTGGCGGCGTGCCTCGACGGAGAACCTGCTACGCAACTTCACCTATCCACTGGCTGTGGCCGTGGTTAGCGCCCCGATCCTCTATTTCGTCGTGGGCATCCACGTCATCTTCGCCGTGGTCGCTTTCGCCGCCTGCGCCTTCGTGCTGACGACTCTTCTGCTGGAGTTCTTCCGGGGCACCCGCGCGAAACATAAGCTGACCGGCCGCAACTACCTGGCCTGCCTGACCAACTTGATTTGGGGCAACAAGCCCCGCTATGGCGGCTACATCATCCACCTCGGGATCATCCTGATGGCCATCGGGGTCGCGGGCTCCCAGGCCTACAAGCTGGAGCAGGAGGTCACCCTGGACAAGGGGCAGGAGGCTTCTATCGGCAGCTTCAGGCTGGTGTACGAGGGGCTGAACAGCTACCCGACCGCAACCAGGGAGCGGGTGGACGCGACCATCGCTGTCTACTCGGGTAGCCAGCTGCTCGGTCGGATGTCCCCGTCAAAAGAGTTCCAGCGGAACCAGGATACCCCTAAGTCCGACGTGGCGATCCGCAGTACTCCCCTGGAGGACCTCTACCTGATCCTGAACTCCTGGGAAGGGGACAAGGCCAACTTCAAGTTCATCGTCAATCCGCTGGTGATGTGGATCTGGATAGGTGGATGGGTGTTGCTGCTGGGAGCCGGAATCGCCTACTGGCCCGACGCCAGGGAGAAGCGCCGAGTGGCAGCTCTGGAGGCCCAGCGAGCGGCCCACGCGGGAGTTCTGGCGGGCATGGAAGGGTAGGTGAAGACGATGACAATGGCGGTATTGCGCTCGCGTCTGCTGGCCGGGATGCTCGCCCTGCTGTTGGTGACAGCCACCTCGGCTCCAGCCCTGGCGGACGACGCTGCTGACCTGATCAACGAGTTGATGTGTCCCTCCGACTGCGTGGAGACCCTGGCCATCTGCCAGATGCCTGAGGCGGCCCAGATGCGCACCTTCGTCAAGGAGAAGGTGGCAGCGGGCTGGTCCAAGGACAAGATCGTGGACAACCTGGTGGCTCAGTACGGTGAGCGCATCCTGGCCGCTCCGCCCAAGAAGGGTTTCAACCTGACGGCATGGATAACCCCCTTCGCAGCAATCCTGGCCGGTGGTGGCCTGGTTGCCGCGCTGCTGGCTGCCTGGGTCCGCCAACGAAAGGTCAACGATGCCTACGTCAAGGCGAAGGTGACGGAACCTGGTACCGGCGACCTGGAGACGTACCGCTCCCGGGTGGCTGCGGAGCTGGAGAGCTACGAGTGAGAGGAAGGTGACGGGGATGTCATGGGGAATAACGCTGGCGGTTATGGTCGTAACGTCCATCGCTGTAGCTGTGTACATCGCCTGGCCGCTTCTGGTCGGCAGGCCCGAGTCGAGTCCTGAGGACGAGGAAGGGGATTATGCGTCGGTTCTGGACGAACTGCTCGTCCAGAAGGATGCCACCTACTCGGCCATCAAGGAATTGGAGTTCGATCACGCCATGGGGAACCTCTCGAAGGAGGACTACCGGAAACTGGCTAGCCGCTACGAGGACAAGGCGGTGGCGCTGCTGAAGACCATCGACCAAGTATCGCAGGGTAGCCCGATGGAAGACATCGAGGCGCCTGCCGTGGCAGGGGTCATTCTGGGGACGGCTCGCGGGGCCTGCGAGGGTGACGACATCGAGCGGCAGGTTGCCGGCCTGAGGCAGGTGCGAGGGAAGGCTGGCAGCAAAGGACGGGCGGGCGGCCTTCAGGACGAAATCGAGCGGGGTGTGGCGCAGATGCGCGCGAGCCGACATCCGGCCCATGGGATGAACGGCAACCCGTCGACGGAGATCGAGCAGCAGGTGGCGGTGCTTCGGACAACCAGGGGCGGGAACGTTGCTCCAACTCCCACACCCACTGCAGCCTCAGCGTTGCAGGCCCATGCATCCTGCCCGAGCTGCGGTGCCCCGTTGAAGAGCGGCTCGGCCGCCTTCTGTAGCCGCTGCGGCGCGGCCCTGACCACCCGATGCCCGCTCTGCGGAACGCCGGCCGAGGAGGGGGACGCCTTCTGCTCCGGGTGCGGCACCTCTCTGGCCCAGCGAGACACCATGGGAGCAGGACAGACACCAGTTGGAGGCACCAATGTTTAGGCGAGCCATCAGCCATCAGCACTCAGCACTCAGCACGTCCCGAAGTGATCTCTCGGTGGTTCTCCCGATCATCCTCGCGCTCCTTGCCGTGACGGTGTTTGCTATGCCCGCCTATGCTGCGGACGGGGGCACGATCCAGGGCAAGGTGGTCAACGCCACCGCCAACGGTGGCAGCGTGGAGGGCGTCGAGGTCACCCTTACGGCCTATTTCGGGCAGACGGAGCGCAACAAGAGCACCACCAAGACCGACAAGGACGGCAACTTCCAGTTCACCGGCCTCGATAGCAGCTCCAACTACTCCTACGAGGCCGCGACCACCTACCAGAAGGGTGATTACACAGCAGACAGGGTTTCCTTCTCCAATCCAGGAGAGACGAAGCAGGTTACCCTGAAGGTGTACGACTCCACCGGCGATGACAGCGCGGTGAAGGCCACCGCCAAGCACTTCGTGCTGACTCCCACCAAGAACGGCACCGTGGAGGTCCAGGAGATCCTGGTGCTGAATAACGGCACCGACAAGACCTACATCGGATCGAAAGAGATAGGGCCGGATCAGCGGGAGACCAGCCGCTATCTGCCGCCAGACGGTGCGAAGAATATGCAGTATGGCGACACCCTGATGAGCTGCTGCGTCGTGAAGCAGGGAGCCGGCTTCGTCGATACCATGGCTATCAACCCCGGGCAGATCGAGAAGGTGTTCAGCTACGAACTTCCCTACAGTGGAACGACCCTATCCTTCACCAGCATCCTGCAGCAGCCGACGGACACGGTGCAGATGCTGGTGCCCAACGGGGTGCGGGCCAGCGTCTCCGGACTGGCCAACCATGGAACTCAGAACGTCCAGAATACCACCTACCAGGTTTTCAGCGGGCAGAACGTGCCCGCCAACAGCAACTTCGACGTCCAGCTTGAGGGGCTGCCGCAGAGCGTGCCGGTGAATCCGATAGTCATGGCGGGCGTAGCAGTGGCGGCCCTGGCGGCCCTGGCCGCGGCCTTCTACGTCCTGAGGAAGCGCTCGCACCCGGCGCCGGTACCTGCCTACAGCTACGCTGCTCCCGGATCTTCTTCTAAGCGTGGGAAGCAGCGAGGTTCGGCAGGGATCCCTCGAGGAGTTGCTGCCGGCAGTCCCGCGTTGCTGGAACTGGAGAAGAGCGAGCTGTTGACCGCTATGGCCAATCTGGACGACTGGTTCGAGGCCGGTCGCATCAGTCGCCAGGACTACGAGCGGATGCGGGCCGACAAGAAGCAGCGGCTGATGGCGCTGATGCAGCAGCAAACGGGGAGGAAGGGGACGCCGGCAAAAGTCTAGACTGCCACGCATGATGTCTAAGGGGAGGAAGAGAAGGGCAGGCGCCCTTTCTTCCTCCCCTCCCTTCGCTTCGGTTTCCCTCGCGCTCATCTCGAGTCTGAGGCCCCCAGCACCAACTCCACCGTCAGGGTCCTGCCGTCCCGCAGCGCCTGGAAGCTTACTCGGTCCCCCGGGCGCTTTCCAGAGAGCAACTCTACCATGGACGAGGTGAGAGTCAGAGGCGTGGCATCAACGGACAGGAGGATATCCCCTCTGCGCAGACCCGCGACGCTGGTGGGACTCCCCGCCTCAACGTCGGTCACAAGAACCCCCTTCCCCGCCTCCACACCGTAGCGGGCTGCCAGTTCGTGAGACAGGGGAACATAGGTCAGCCCCAGATAGGGGGTTGCATCGCCTCTAACCGGTTGGCTTGGGGGCAGGAAGACCGCACGCAACTCGGCAGAAGAGAAAGTTGCCGCGACCAGAAGGCAGAGGGTTAGAGAGGCAACCACGGCAACGAATCTAGCGCGAAAGACTACTGCTCCTGTCGGAAGCTGACTCATATCCTGTCCTCCACTAATGTTCATCACGAAGTCGGTCGCTCGCCGGCCCCTGATTCCATCAGTAGTAGCGCGACGTAGGGGGTCGCCATCGCCCGGCGCGGCCGTGAGGTCGCTCAGGCCATGATCGGGAGTTGCACCAGGAAGGTGCTGCCCTGATTTGGCCTGCTGTCCACGGAGATGCGACCACCGTGGGCCGTCACAATCGCCCTGGCTATGGCGAGGCCCAGCCCAGTGCCACCCGCTGCCCGAGACCGGGCCTTGTCGACTCGATAAAACCGGTCGAAGATCCTCTCCTGCTCCGCCACCGGTATTCCGATCCCCGTGTCGGTGACTGCCATTTCTCCCCACTCGCCAGACCGCCAGACCGCCAGGGTAATGTTGCCTCCCGGCGGGGTATACTTGATGGCGTTATCCACCAGGTTCAGCAGCAGCTCTCGCAGGCGGTCGGTGTTTCCCGTAACGGCCACGGGCTCCAGCCGGTCTACGGAGAGCATCTTTCCCGAAGCCACTGCTCGGGTGTGGGACAACACATCCAGGACAAGCTCGTCGAGGCGCACCAACTGGCTTCTATCATCCGCGACCAGATCCATCTCCGCCATGTCCAGCAGGTCGGAGACGATTCGCTCCATCCTGGCCGCCTCCAACTGGATCGCCCGCACCGTCTCCTGGCGATCGGCCTCTCGGAGCGGTCGACTCAGCAGGTCGGCGTTGCCCCGGATGACCGCGATGGGAGTCCCGAGTTCATGGGAAGAGTCGGCGATGAACTGCTTCTGGGACTGCAGAGTGGTCTCGATCCGGTCGATCATCCGGTTGAAGGTCGTAGCCAGCCGCCCGATCTCATCCGCAGGGCCTGAATACGCGATTCTCTCGCCGAAGTCGCCTGTGGCGGCAATGGAAGCCGCCGTCTCGGTCATGGCACTCACCGGCCTCAGGGCCCTGCCCGTCAGCACCCAGCCTACCAGAGTAGCCAGCGTCCAAACGACGACCACAAGGGCCGCCAGCAGGAGACGCAGCGACTGCAGCGCCTGGTTCACGTGGTGGAGGGACTGCCCCACCTGGATGAGCCCCAGGACGGAGTCGCCGTGGATCATCGGCATGATTCTGACTCGCACCTCTTCCTCACCCGCCGTAGTGAGGGTGGCGACCACGGTGCGCCCTTGCAGCCCTTCCCACACTATGGATGGCCTCGTGGGCATCTGCTCCCCTCTGAGGTTCGGCGAGGTGGCCACCACAGCGCCCTTGCTGTCCAGGATCTGCACGTACAGGCCAGGGGCGGCGAACTCACTAGAGGAGGGCGCCAGCCGGCTGGGGGCAATGGAGAGGAGGTCCAAGTCCTTCTGCTGCGGGATGTTGAGGTCCCGATGCACCTGGTTGGCCAGAAGCTGGAGCCTGTCGTCGACCTCGCCGACAAGCCTGTGGTCGAGCACCACGTAGATCAGAAGTCCCGCTGCTGCCATGGTCAGCCCCAACAGCAAGCTGAACCAGAGGGTGAGCCGCCATCGCACTGGGAGCATGCGTCCTATCTTTCCCTCAACACGTACCCGACGCCCCGAACGGTGTGGATCAGCTCCGGCTCGCCGCCGGAGTTCAGCTTGGAGCGAAGGTAGCGCACATAGACGTCTATGATATTGGACTCTCCGCCGAAGTCGTCCCCCCAGAGGCGGTCGGATATCACGTCTCGACTCAATACCTGCCGCTGGTGGCGAAGGAAGAGCTCAAGCAGCTCGAACTCCCTGGCGGTGAGATGGATAGGCCGGCTGCCCCGCCACACCTCCCTGGTCGCCGGATCCATCACCAGATCGGCGAACTCCACCCGACCGCTGAACCCAGCACCACTACGGCGCAGCAGCGCCTTCACTCGCGCCATCAGTTCCGCCAAGGCAAAAGGCTTGGCCAGGTAGTCGTCGGCGCCGCTCTCGAAGCCGGCGATCTTGTCGGCGAGGGTGCGGCGGGCAGTCAGCATCAGCACGGGCGTGTCGCTGGAGGCCCGAAGGCGGCGGCACACATCCAGGCCGTCCATGCCTGGGAGCATCAAGTCCAGGATCACCAGATCGGGCGGCAAAGGTCCGGCTTTCACCAGCGCCTCTTCTCCGGTCGGAACAGCTTCCACCTGATAGCCTTCGTAGACCAGGCTGCGCCGGAGCAGGCTGCTCATCTGGGCATCGTCTTCGACGACCAGTATTTTCATGCTCGGAAAGCACCTCCAGACTCTAAGCTGATGCTAAGCCCCTGCCAAGCGAGGGTTAATGGTGGTGTGGCACAGTACACTAAGGAAAGATGATCCAGCGGCTACCACCTACTGCGGCTGCCCTGGCAGGAACCGAGCAACCCAACCGGCGGGTCTCGTTTCCTCTACTACCAGCCGACCCTGATACATCCCCATGGCACAGGTAAAGAGGAACTCGCCGGAACGGGTGGGGATGAACTGAACCGAGGTGGTGGCGAAGGGAGCCAACCAGCGCTCCTGCTGGAAGTCCGAGAAGATCACCCGCTCCGAGCAAGGGTCGTCTTCCTGCCGGTCGAACAGTAGACGGAGGGGGACACCCCGCCTCGCCACAATCGTGGCCGGCCGATAGTGACCTCGCACCACGATGGTCATCTCCTGCACCCCATCGCTCCCCGTCACCGCCCGCGCTACCTCTGGTCGATGAGTCAGTAACCACAGCCCGACTGGGGCCAGCAACACGGCCAGAAGCATCAGCAGCATGATCGGCTCGCCCATGGTTGGGACTCCTCCAGGTGGCGCAGGTTCTAGGCGGCGAAAGTCCCGGACAGGGGCTGTCGTCAGGCTGGTGGCAGTATAGGTGGCCAAGCTTAACAGAGGCTTAGTGCAGTCTGGAGACGGGCTTAGAGTTTTCGGTAGCCATCGTCCGCGGTGGGCAGGCGCACGATGAATGTGCTGCCCTTTCCTGCCGTGCTTTCCACGTCGATGTGGCCGCCGTGGCGCTCCGCTATCCACTGCGCGATGGACAGTCCCAGTCCTGTCCCCCCCTGCTCGCGGGAACGGGCTTTGTCGGCGCGGTAGAACCGCCCGAAGATATGGGGCAGATCCTCAGGGGCAACCCCTATTCCCGTGTCTGTCACCGTGATCACGCCTGATCCGGGCTCAGTGTGGAGTGCCAGTTCAATCTGGCCGCTCTCCGGGGTGTACTTGAGGGCGTTGTCCACCAGGATCACCAGCAACTGCTTCAATCGGTCTGGATCGCCTTGGACCCGGACCTGATCCAGGTCTCGCAACGAGACCTTCCGTCTCGGTGCCAGCCTCCGGGCATCCTGGAAGACCTCCAGCAGCAACCGATCCAGTTCGACAGGCTGCAACTTGATACCCTGGCCGGCATCGGCCCGAGCCAGGACCAGTAGGTCACCCACCAGCCGACCCATGCGCTGTGCTTCCTTTCGGAGATAGGACAGGGTCTCGGCCCTCTCCTGATCGCTCATCTGGGCCACCCTGTCCAGCAGCTCCAGGTTTCCCTGGATAGCGGTGAGAGGCGCGCGCAGCTCGTGGGAGGCGTCAGCCACGAACCGCTGCTGCGCCTTGTACGCTTCGTCGAGGCTGGCGAGCATATCGTTGAAGGTGGCGGCCAGCTGGCCCAGCTCGTCGCGGCGACCAAGATCCGGGAGCCGGCGGGAGAAGCCCCTGGAGAGGGCAATGGCCCGGGCGGTGCTGGCCATGGCCGAAACCGGACGCAGGGCGCTCCCGGCGATAGCCCACCCTCCGAGGAGCCCACACACGACCCCTACCCCGGACATGGTTGCCAGCACCCAGCGCAGCCGAGCCATGGACTGGTCCAGCCATTCCAGGGAGTCTCCGGCTTCCAGAAAGCCCCGGGTCACCCCGTCCACCTTGATGGGGACCGCGTACAGCCTGGTCCGACCATTCTGCGGGCCAGCGACCGTGAGAAATCCGCCCTCGTCTGCCAACCTCGGCTGCCTGAAATTGACCAGGGGGCGCACCAGCCAGGCGAGAGCTCCCTCATCGGCCGCTCCCCGGGGTGTTGCCGATACCTGGCGGGGATCGATGTCCGGATGGCGGCCTGCGTTGGGGGAGGATGCTACCTGGACACCTTGTGCGTCGTAAAGCCTGACGTAGATATCCTGGGAAGCGAACTCGTCCACGGGAGGAAGCGTGGCGCTCCCATCGACGGAATAGTCACCCCCGTTTGTCCTCAATTGCGAAAGGACGTGAACCGCCGTTCCCACCAGAAAGCGGTCCACATCCTCATAGTGGGCGGTGCTGTGAAAAGCGTAGGACAGCACCATCGTGATGGCGAGGATGGCTACCAGGAGGGAGGCGTACCAGGCGGCCAACCGCAGCCGGAGAGATGCGGACATAGGTCAGTCCGTCACCTCACCTTCCTTCGGCTCCCGCAACAGGTATCCGGCGCCTCGGACGGTATGGATCAGGCGGACCTCGCCCTCTGCCTCTAGCTTGGACCGCAGATACCGCACGTAGACTTCAAGGATGTTGTAGTTGCCCTCGAAGTCGTAGCCCCACACCTTGTTCAGCAGCTGCTCCTTGGACAACACCTGACGAGGATTCTGCATGAATTGGCTTAGCAGATCGTACTCGGTGGTGGTGAGGTCGATCTCTCGGTAGCCTCTTCGAGCCGTGTGGGTGCCGGTGTCCAGAACCAGGTCGGCGAATTTGAGGACTTCCGCTACCTGCTGCTCTGTTCGCCGCAGCAGCGCCCGGATGCGTGCCAGCAGCACCTCGAATGTGAACGGCTTGACGACGTAGTCGTCTGCCCCGGTTTCCAGACCCAACACCTGATCCCCGACCCCGTCCCTGGCAGTCAGCATTATGATAGGAAGGGATGGATCAACAGCCCGGAGGCGCCGGCAGACCTCTAGCCCGTCCATGCCAGGCATCATCACGTCCAGGATCACCAGGTCGGGGGGATTCTCTCTCGCCAACTCCAGCCCTTCCTTGCCTGAGGAGGCAGTGGCCACCTTATAGCTCTCGTACGCCAGGCCCCTCTTCAGGAGGCTGGTCACGCTAGGATCGTCGTCGATCACTAGGACTCTTGTTGTCATCCCCTCTTGCCTCTCCCTCAGCACGCAGTCCGAATTGGAGTCAGATGGCCGCACCGCAGTCTGACCTTGCGATAGTTTAACAGATGGTTCCGGATGCCCGCCGCAATCGCACACGCCTCGTGGCCCTGAAGAGGGAGTAGGGCTTTCATTTGCTGGCCCCGGGGATTCTGCCAAACCCTATTCAGACTCCAGTCGCACCGTCCACATCCGGGCGTGGTGCGATGGGTGTTGGCAGTGGGAGAGTAACCGTAGCCTCCCCTCGCCAGCCTACCGGCAGTGAAAGACTTGGTCTGGCGATTCTCAGCGGCTCCTAAGCCTGGTCTAATGGCCGCTTCAGCGGGGAGACGTACTCTCCATCTCAGCCGGTACCTGGCTGCAGGCGACGGCATAGGTGCCGGTGGCGTTACCAATATCGAACGCAATGGAGGGATCAACTTGACGGACATATTCCGGATACATAGAACGGCAACAGTTCTGATAGTGGCGCTGGGGGTGGCTGTGGTTGCCGTGACAGGCTGCAGCTCTGCACAGGCCACCACCAGCACTCCTCCATCCTCAGAAGCCGTAGTGGCAGCCCTGTCCGGCGCTCAGTCCACAGGGAGCAACGGCGGCGACTCCAGCAGATCGGCAGGAGCGACCCAGAGCAACAGCGGCGGAAACGTCACCATCGAAATCACCTGGGAAAACCCGCAGGACACGACCGGCCCTCTCACCTTCTCGGTGGGCATGAACACTCACTCCGTCGACCTCGACAGTTTCGATCTAGGCAAGCTGGCAGTGCTTCGCAATGATCGTGGCCAGGAGGTGAAGCCCCAGCGATGGGACGCTCCTTCGGGGGGCCATCATCGGTCCGGTACCCTCACTTTCCCCTCCAAGGACGGCTCGGGGCAGCCGATGGTAGGGGCGGGGACGAAGACCCTCGAAATCGTGATTCGCGACGTGGCGGGGGTGAAGGAGCGCGTCCTGCGCTGGCAGGTTGCGGGGTAGCGATCGACGCGGACGGGGCTGATGGGTCGGGCTGCAGCGCTACTCAACGATCAGCTTGCCCCGCAGCATGCCCATCTGGCAGGCGAAGTCGTACTCCCCCGGTTTCTCCGGGGTGAACTCTATGGTGACTGGTTGCCCCAATGGGAGAACGGCGCTCTTTCCGAAGTCGCCAAACACCACCATCTCGGAGCACGGAGAGGTCTCCTGACGGGTGAAGCGTAGTCTCACCGGTTTCCCGGCCTTCACCACGATCACGTCCGGCGTGTATCCCGACTTCACCATGATGTCCGCCTCCTGTACTCCCGCTGCCTGGGCCGCCTGGACCGCACCCTTCGGTGAGAACCAGAAGAACCAGGCAATGAGGGCAGAGAGGGCGACTCCCCCCAGGGTGACGCCAATCTCCAGCGGACCCATCAGCGCGCCTCCCTGGGGGGCTTCCAGCCTCGCAGTCGGTTGGCGTTGGTCACCACCGTCACAGAGCTCATCGCCATGGCCGCTCCCGCTATCATGGGCGAGAGCAGCACCCCCAGGAAGGGATAGAGCAGCCCTGCCGCTACCGGCAGGCCCAGCACGTTGTAGCCGAAGGAGCCGACCAGGTTCTGCCTGATGTTGCGCATGGTCGCCCTGGATATCTGGACGGCGGTGACCACCCCCCAGAGGCTGCCCTTGATGAGGGTGATGTCGCTGGCCTCGATGGCCACGTCGGTGCCGGTGCCGATGGCCATCCCCACGTCCGCCTGAGCCAGCGCCGGCGCATCGTTGATCCCATCCCCCACCATCGCCACCTTCTTCCCCTCGGCCTGCAGCAGGTGCACCTGGAGCGCCTTCTCCTCCGGCAGCACCTCTGCCAGAACCCGGTCCACTCCCACCTGCCGGGCGATGGCCTCGGCCGTCCGACGATTGTCGCCCGTCAGCATCACCACCTGGAGACCCATCGCCTTCAGGGCCTGGACAGCCTCTTTGGAGTCTGGCTTTACGGTGTCGGCCACCGCCACCAATCCAGCGACAGCGCCGTCTACCACCACGTACATGGGGGTCTTGCCCTCGTCGGACAAGCGTACCGCCTCCTGCTGCAGCCCGTGCAGGGGGATCCCTCGTTCCTGCGCCAGCTTCAGGTTGCCCAGCAGGACCCGGTGGCCGTTCACCGCAGCCTCGACTCCCTTACCCGGTATGGCCTGGAAATCCTGAGGGGCCGGAGGCTCGATGCCCCGCTCCCGGGCTCCATTCAGGATGGCCTCACCGAGAGGATGCTCCGAACCCTTCTCCACCGAGGCCGCCATGAGCAAGACCTCCTCCGTTTGGGAGCCGCTCGCCACCACCACGTCCGTCAAGGAGGGTTTGCCCATGGTGATGGTCCCCGTCTTGTCCAGCACCACAGCGTTCAGTGCTTGGGCCGTCTGCAGCGCCGTCCCGTTGCGGATCAGGATCCCGTTCTCGGCTCCCTTCCCTACCCCCACCATCAACGACATGGGAGTAGCCAGACCCAGGGCGCAGGGACAGGCAATCACAAGCACGGAGACGGCGGCGATGAGGGCATAGACCACCCGGGGTTGAGGGCCGAAGTCGAACCATCCCACGAAGGTGAGAACGGCGATAATCATCACCGCGGGCACGAAGTACCCCGATACCACGTCGGCCACCCGCTGTATGGGGGCCTTGGAGCCCTGGGCGTCCTGGACCATCCGGACGATCTGGGCCAGGGCCGTGTCCTTACCAACTCGGGTGGCACGGAAGCGGAAGGCGCCGGTGCGGTTGATGGTAGCGCCGATCACTTCGTCTCCTGCACGCTTCTCGACCGGAAGACTCTCGCCGGTGATCATGCTCTCGTCGATGGCCGAGGTCCCCTCCTCGACAATCCCGTCCACCGGCACCTTCTCCCCGGGTCGCACCAGCACCAGATCCCCCACCAGCACCTCCTCCACCGGGATGTCCACCTCCAGCCCATCCCGGATCACTCGGGCTGTCTTCGCCTGGAGCCCCAGCAGCTTCTTGATCGCCTCAGAGGTCTTGCCTCGGGCGCGCAGCTCCAGCGCCTGGCCCAGCACCACCAGGGCGGTCACCACCGCTACCACATCGTAGAAGGGCTCGGAAGTGCCGGCGGGAAAGAGCTGTGGGACCGCCGTGGCCGTCACGGAATAGAGCCAGGCAGCGCCGGTGCCCAGGGCGATCAGGGTGTTCATGTCGGCTGACCGGTGCTTGAGGGCCGACCAGCCACCGGTGAAGAAGCGGGAACCCGAGTAGGCGAGCACCGCCAGGGTCGCAAAGGCCAGCCCGATGTTGGCGGCCCGCGAATACTCCAGGAGCGGAAGCTGGATGAAGAGAAACAGGGCCGGATACCCGAAGATCAGGGCCGGCACCGAGACGGCCGCGGCGAAGGCGAAGCGGTAGAGGAGATCCCGGTACTCTCGCTGGTGAGCATCCTCCTCCGCCTCGGGGGTCATCTCGGTCGGCGCCGGCTTCGTCCCGTAGCCCACCGACTCGATGGCCCTGTTCAGGGCCGAGAGATCGGTCAGGCTCGGCACGTACTCCACCCGGGCCTCCCCGGTGCCCAGGCTCACCTCCGCCGACACCACCCCTGGGACCTGCTTGAGCGCGTCCTCCAGACGCGGTCCACAGGAAGCTCAAAAGAGCCCCTCGATGCCGAGCCGGGTGGTGGCCAGACCTACCTGGTATCCGGCACGGTGGACGGCCTCGGACAGCTTCGACAGGTCGGCTCGGGAGCGGTCGTAGGCGACGGTGGCCGTGTGGGTGGTGGGGTTAACGAGAGCCCGCCGGACCCCCGGCACCGCCAGCAGCGCCTTTCGGATGTTCTCGGCGCAGACCGGGCAGTCCAGCCCCTCGATGGGTAGCTCCATCCGCACCTTCTGGGCACCTTGGGGAAAGCCGGTAGTGGCCGAGGGGACTACTTCCACCGCCTGCTCCGAGGCTGGGCTCGGCTCGGCCTGCTCGGGTGCGGCATAGCTCTCCGGGTCGGACTTGAAGCGGGCAGCGCAGTCGGGCGAGCAGAAGTAGTAGGTACGGCCGGCGTACTCGGCCGAATCTGCCGCCGCCTCGGGGCCTATCTCCATGCCGCAGACAGGATCCCTTACACTGGCTGCGCTGTCCCACTCTTCTCCGCGACCAGAGGACAAGGCTCACCTCCACGGCATCCTTTTGTCGGGAGCGTCCAAGAGCTCCCCGCGGCATTCTACCGCACCTGGAAGAACATACGATAGACGGCGCCCTGCTTCAGCGGCGGCCCCAGCACCAGGTGGCCGTGCCTGGCTACCTCCTTCGGCACGTTGGTCACCGCAGGAGGATGGTCCACGATCACCTCCAGGACCTCTCCAGGCTTCATGTCGGCGATCTCCTGCATGGTATAGATGGGCGGGTAGGGGCAACTCTCCCCCCGTAGGTCGAGAACCCGATCCGCCACGATCTTGGCTGCATCGGTCATGCTACTGCTTCCTCCTTGGTGCTGACAAGGTTCTTGCCGGTGCCGGCCGGCCAGGCCTCGATGGGACGCGACTCCCACCAGGTCACGAACAGATACCACCCGGCCAGCAGCGCCAGAGTCGCGAGGATGGCGCCGGGCCAGCCGATGGCCTGGAAGAGCTGTAGCTTGGGCCAGCCCTCCACAAGGTAGTGGTACAGCCCCAGGGAGCCCCAGGACCAGGCAAGCAGCGTGGCGCCGAAGATGGTGCCCAGCCCGGCCATCCAGAGCTGGACGTATCCCTCGGCCGAGCGATACATCCACCCGGTCTCGCAGCCGCCGGCGATGACAATCCCTATCCCGAATATGATCCCGCCGAGCAGCGCCCCAGGGCTCGCCCACATAACCTCAGGCTTCCGCCCTGCGTAGGTGAGGATCGCCATTCCCAGGGTTGCCACCATCATGGCTACGGCCAGGGCCCTGGAGAGGTCAGCCTGGCGGGTGATCCAAAGCTCTCGGAAGGCCGAAGTGAAGCAGATCCGGCCGCGCTCGATCACGAAGCCGAAGCCGAGGCCGAAGAGCATCCACACCCCGAGGGTCCACTTGCCGGCCATCACGTAGTAGCCAACGCCAAGGGCGGAGAGGACCAGCAGCACCATCCCCAGGATGGGCTGTATGCTCCTGCCTCCGGACTCGACCGCAGGGCCGGCCGATCCGCGCCTCCGCCCCTCCGGCTTGCCGAGGAAGATCGGCAGCAGCACGATCCTGGTACCCACATATGTGCCCACGAAGAGCCCGGCCATGAAGAGCCAGCCATGGAAGGAGAACTGGGGGATGGCGCTGAAGAAGGATCCCAAATTGCAGCCCATCGCCAGCCGAGCGCCGAACCCGGCGAGGGTACCTCCCACGAAACCCTGGACCAGCCGAATCTTCTGCTTCGGCATCCGGATCTTGAAGTTGGTGCTCAGCAGGGCTCCAATCAAAGCCCCCAGGAACATCCCGATGTTGATCCAGCCGGAGCCCCTGTCCCAGGGCATTCCCTCCATTCCGATCTGTTGGAAGTAGAGCCAGCCGCTCACATCGATACCGAACAGATTCAGGGCGTGGCCCCCCCAACGGGTGAACTCGGTAGTCACGCCCCAGGCTCGGCCGCCGAAGCCAAACTCGAAGACGTTCAGGACGGCCAGCACCATGGCAGCCGCCCAGTAGGGCCAGTACTCCACGAAAACCTTGTCGCGTAGGGCCTGCAGCCGATCTGCGAAGGTAGGGGTCTCGTAGTTATAGGTCGCCAGCGTCGTCGTTGCCAAAGAGGTCCTCCAGTCCAGATATCGAGCATGAGTCAACGGAGCGTCGAGGCGGGGGCTGGGGACAGTGAGAGGAGATTCATCCTGTCTCCGGCCCCTACCAACAGATAATCTTCTCGTGCTCGAGAAGCAGACCCACTATCTCCTCGTAGCCAACTTCGTGGTAGTCGCCCCGCTTGCTTCGAGCCGCCACGTCCTCGGCGCAGGCGTAGACCGGGCCAGGGAAGTCCCTAACGCGGTCCAGCACGGCGTCTTGGAGCAGCAGCAGGCTGGTGGGATGGGCCCGGGCGTGAGAGCGGGCGGTCGCCAGGGCACGTCCATCTTCCAGCGATCTAAGGATGTGAAGCACTCTCATCTTAGTCACTCAATACACCACCACGGCGTCGGCCATGACGAGTGTCTGTTCGATCTCCCGGCAGCTCACCACCTCCACTCCAGCTACCAGTCGCCCAGGATCCAGCCCCCGCTGGGCCAGCGACTCCGCCTCCACCCACACCCGCTGCTTGAGCCTGATCAGCATTCCCAGGTGTTTGCCGGCGGGCTCACCCCCCACCAGCTCCGGCCTCATGGGGTTGGCGAGCCATACACCGGCGTCGGTCAGTACCACCGTGACCCGATGGGACATGCTCTGCCCAACCGCCATCCGCAGCCCCTCGGCGCCCTTCTGAGTGCTCAGGGGAGGGCGCCGCAACAGCACCACCAGCTCCTTTCTCGCGGTCGGCGCTCTATCCAAAGCTCACCACCCGATCGGCTTCCGCCACCATGGACGCCCAGTCGAACTGGCTGCCCTCCTCCACTCCCTGAACCCGAGGCAGACCCCGCTGCTGGGCGTTGTGGCTGCACCAGACGATCCTGGCACCCCTGTCCGAGAGCCCGGCGACCCTTGGAGCGAGGTACACCCCGTCGGCCATGAGGAAGACGCTCACCTGGTGCCCCCCGCCAAGAGCGGCCTCGGCTAGACGAAGGACAGTGTGGTAGTCCTGGGACTCCACGCCGCTGGATAGGAGGATGGCTACTCTCATGGATGGCTGCACCCGTTCCGATGTTACGAGGGTAATCGAGTCTCCCGATTGACTTACTCGACAATGCGAACGGGATAATTATTGGCCGAGGGGATAGGGGTGTCAAGCGATCCGGCGCCGGATTGGCCTCCCTCTCAGCAAACTCTAAGCCGCCAAAGGTTGACTCCCTTCGGAGCTGATCTATAATCAATGAGGTATTGTTGAGTAAGACGCTCGGAATACTGGAATATTCGCGAGGCAGGAATCGTGGCGCAGACAGACGTACCTCCCCATCCCTTTAGTGGAAACTCAGCAGCAGACTCCATTGCGGATAGCATCCTCGATCTGATCGGCAACACCCCCCTGGTGCGGTTGCACCGGCTCCCTGCGCCGGGCTCGGCCGAGCTGTTGGTGAAGGTCGAGTCCCGAAACCCTGGCGGCAGCGTGAAGGACCGCATCGCCCTCGCGATGATCCTGGATGCCGAAGGCTCGGGACGGCTGAAGCCGGGAGCTACCATCGTGGAGCCCACCAGCGGGAATACCGGCGTGGGGTTGGCGATGGTGGCCGCGGTGAGGGGTTACCGTCTGATCCTCACCATGCCCGAGGACATGAGCAGGGAGCGGAGGCGGCTGCTGGCTCGCTTCGACGCCGAGCTGCTGCTCACCCCGGCCATCGAAGGGATGTCGGGGGCGGTCTTCGCGGCCCAGCAGTTGGTGCAGGAGCATCCCGACTACTTCATGCCCGACCAGTTCAACAATCCATCGAACCCGGAGATCCACCGGCGCACCACGGCGCTGGAGATCCTGGAGGCCACGGAAGGTCGCCTGGACGCCTTCGTGGCCGGGATCGGCACCGGGGGGACCGTGACCGGGGTGGCCGAGATCCTCAAGGAGAGGAACCCCTCCACCCTGGTGGTCGCCGTGGAGCCAAGCAAATCCCAGGTGCTCAAGGGCGAGAAGGCTCGTCCCCATGGGATCCAGGGGATCGGCGCCAGCTTCGTCCCCGGCGTTTTGAATAGGGGGGTGCTGGACAGGATAGCGCCGGTGCGAGACGAAGATGCCTTCGCGACGGCCTCTCGGCTGAGCCGCGAGGAGGGCATCCTGGCCGGCATCTCCTCGGGTGCCAACGTCTTTGCGGCCCTGCAGGTGGCGCGGGAGTTGGGGCAGGGAAGGCGGGTAGTCACCCTCCTGCCAGACACGGGCGAGCGGTACCTGAGCATCCCCAACCTGTAGGAGCCGGCTCCTGCCGGCGATAGGGTCCTGCTCCAATGCGACCGTCGCGGGAGGAAGCCAACTCCTACCAGCAGTATTCGGAGGCATCATGTCGGCGAGAGTATACATACCCACACCCTTTCGACATCTGACCGGGGGCCAGGCCAGGATCGAGGTGGAGGCTGGCTCCGTACGGGACATCCTGGAACAGATGGAGCTCCGATTTCCCGGTTTCAAGGAGCGGGTGCTGGAGCCCTCGGGGGAGATCCTGCACCACGTGAACCTGTACGTCAATCAGACTCCAGTAGAGGAGCTGGGGGGAGGGCAGGCGCCGATCCGGGAGGGGGACGAACTGGCCATCGTCCCGGCCATGGCAGGCGGGGCAGGTCCCTTCACCCGGGAGCAGGTGATACGCTACAGCCGACACATCCTGCTGGGCGAGGTGGGGGGCGAGGGTCAGCGCAAGCTGCTGGACTCCAGGGTGTTGCTGGTCGGGGCAGGGGGGCTTGGCTCCCCTGCCGCGCTCTATCTGGCCGCCGCCGGGGTGGGAACCCTGGGCATCGTGGACTTCGATCGGGTGGATCTGAGCAACCTCCAGAGACAGATCCTCCACGGCCAGAGCGACGTCGGAAGGCTGAAGGTGGACTCGGCGGCAGATACCCTTGCCGAGGTCAACCCCGAGGTGAAGGTAGTCAAGCACGTGGAGAGGCTATCCTCGGAGAACGCCCTGGGGATCTTCTCCGATTACGACGTCGTGTTGGATGGCACCGACAACTTTGCCACGCGGTACCTGATCAACGACGCCTGCGTCCTGCTGGGGAAGCCGCTGGTTCACGGCAGCATCTTCCGCTTCGAGGGCCAGATCACCCTCTTCGCTCCCGGAAAGGGCTGCTACCGCTGTCTCTTCGCCTCACCTCCACCCCCCGGCACCGTGCCAAGCTGCGCCGAGGCCGGCGTCCTGGGGGTGCTGCCGGGCATCGTGGGTTCCATGCAGGCGGTGGAGGCGATCAAGTGGATCCTCGGGATCGGAGAGCCGCTGGTGAACCGGCTGCTGCTGTTCGACGCCCTCGCCATGGAGTTTCGAGAGGTGAAGATCCGTCGCGACCCCAACTGCCCCATCTGTGGGGACGAGCCCACCCTTCACGAACTGATCGACTACGAGGGGTTCTGCGGCCTCCCGGGGCCGGCGGCCGTATTGTAGGAGGTCGCTACTGACGCCGATCTGATCGACTCAGGAAAACGGCTCCTGCGCAGCACCCAACAGTAGAAAGGCACGACTATGCACGATATTCAAACGGACCGAGAACTCGACATCCGAGGCGAGGTTTGCCCCTACACCTTCGTCTGGTCCAGACTGACCCTGGAGGAGATGGAGAGCGGCCAGACGCTGAGGATCATCGTCGATCACCTGCCCGCCACCACCAACGTGCCGCGTAGCCTCCAGGCAGAGGGCCACCGGATTCACAAGGTGTCACGGCTCAACGAGACCGACTGGGAGGTCGTGGTGCAAAAAAAGTAGCCTCGGGTAGCTTTCACCCCGTTTTCGCTATTGGCCGACTTCTCAGTTCCCTCTCAGCCACTGCTCATAAGCCCCACTATCTCCGAAGGGTGCTCCGCCTGTGCGAGAGCGCTGGATCCGCCACTGCGCCCGTACCGGCACCTCCAGGGCAGTCATGCTCGCCTGTTGCGCCCACCTCGCTGCAGGCGAGCTGCCGCTCCATACTGAGGCTGTGGGTCACCGGCAGCAGCCACCTCCACCCACTTCGCGGTCCCCGCCCTCCCACAGACGGCGCCACAGGGACCTGCGCGGGAAGTAGCGAGCGACGTGCCATTGAGAGCAGAAGTGCCGACCGTACTGTTCCACTCCCGAGCCGGTGATGGTCTTGCCGCAGACTGCGCATCGTGGGCTCGGGTCTTGAATACGCCGCCACCATGAGACTAACCAGAGCATCTCCGTAGACTCCTTCAGGGTCACACGTACGGTGAGATCGTCCCCAATCACCGACTGAGAGTCTCGACCTGCCGGTCGATCTCCGCCGCCCATCCTTTCAGATATGCCTGTAGCTCGGAATTATCCGCCCGGAGTCCAGGCTCCCCAGCGGAATAGCCGCGAGTCAAGGCCTCGAACTGAGCTGATAGCCCGGCCCGTCCAGCGCGCCGTTCTGCCCACGCCGTAGGCGGCCTCCGCAGCCGCCGCAACATCAAAGGATGCTCCCAGGTCGGCTATGCTAGAAATCCACTCCAGGCCATCCGCTCGCAGGACCACGGTATGGTTGAACTTTTCCTGGTGCAGCGGCTTCAGAGCGGTGAGGGCCTCCTCCTCTGACATCCCTCCCACCGGCACACCCCCAACCTTCACCCCTTGAAACACAGTATCGGTGTAGGCCTGCCGATAACTGAAGACAAGTCCTCCGGCCAGCAGCACGAGACCCGCCGCCAGAAGGAGAGCGATCAGCAGCGACCGGAACTCGCCGGCCCGTCCCGGAGGCTCAAGGGCTTCAGGCCGGCCCAACGCCCGGCGCATCTGAGAGGCGTTGTCCATCAGCAATCTCTCCCGTCCTCGAAACTCAACGAGTCACGAACTATCGCGAAGGGACCGATTGTTCCCGAGAGTCCAACTCGCCTGCATGGAATCCCACCACTGGCGAACATTAGTATTAGTGTAGGTGAGGATCCTTAGGGGACGCTGAGCGCAGAGTGGGAATGGGCTTAGAGTCCCCGCCGGACTCGCCAGTCAACAGATGGCCGAAGCAAGACATCACACCCAATCGTCTCCGAGGACTTCTCATGGGAATCCTCCCGAAGGACAGGCCGCGCTTACGCCGCAGAGCGAAACTGGGCCGCGAAGGTTGCCACTTCCTTCGCGGCCCTACTGGGAAGGAGGTTGTGATATCCCGTTGCTTCGACGCAATGCTACCGCACAGGTATTAGTGAGGCGTGAGAACCGGCTTAGGGCTGGCTTAGAGTCTTGCGGCCCCGCTTACTCGCGATCATGCAGTGCGGGGACTCTGCCTCGCGCTCAGAATCAGACCGAACCCGACCAGCGCCGCCACGACGATCAGCGCCGCAGCTCCGGCCCGCTCGGCCGGCGTAGTGGCCGTGTTGACACGCCACTCTACGTTCTTGCTTTCCTCGCCGGATGCGGTCTTCTCTGTCCCTGCCATGGCCTCGTTGGGGGCCGCCTTGTCCGCGCCCGCCATCGCCCCGGCTGAGACAATCTGCAGTTCGGCGGTCGAATCCTCGCCCTCTGGGTTGGTGGCCGTGATCTCGTAGCTACCGGGACTCATGGAGGTCGGGATCGTCACCTCGATCGTGAAGCTGCCGTCCTCGTCCGCTTGGACCTTGCCCAGGGGCTGCCCCTTGAGGCTGAGGGTGACCATCGGACTGCCATCCCAGTCCTCTCCCTTGACTGTCACCTTGTCGCCCGGAGCCGCTTTCGTCGGTGTCACCGTGATGCCCTCCCCATGGGCGGAAACGGAGCCCACCAGAACCAGCAGCACTGCCAAAGCCGCGACCACCCCCGTCGCCAGCCATACTCTTCTGATCATAGTCACATCCCTCCTTCCATTAGCGTGTGGGCGACCGGGGTGCTGAACTCAGCGTAGATCACCAGGCCGACCAGCACCAGCAGCAGCAGAGCTCCTGCGCCCATCATCGCCTTCCTCTTACTAGGGGCACGGAAGGGACCCCGGTCGACGAAGGGCACCAGCGCCAGCAGGGCGAACAGCGCGGCGGGCGCGTAGATCAGCCCCCTGATGCCGAGCCAGTCCTCGATGGAGTAAAGCCAGAGGAACATCCACATCGGCTTGGTGACCTCGATGCCCGGCGTGGGCTTCGGGCCCAGCTCAGGCTTGAGGAAGAAGGCCGCGGCCGCGACGACAGCGAAGGCCACTAGGCCCCAGCCGACCATCGTTCGCACGTGGCTGTTATAAGGAACCAGCGACTCCCCGTAGCTCTGCTTCCCCTCGCCAGTCCGAACCGCCCTGGCGTCGGAGGGCAGCGGGGACATGCCATGATGTTTGATCAGGAAGAAGTGGGCAATGGCCAGGAACACCAGCAGCACGGGCAACATGGCGATGTGTGCCACGTACAGTCGCACCAGCAGCGGGACGCTGGAGGTAAACCCGCCGGAGAAGAACGCGCCGAGGGTACCCAGCAGTTCCGAAATCTCTTTGTTGTGCTGCAGCGCCTCGTAGGCCTCCTGGTCCCACTTGAGGACCGTGCCTGTGAAGAGGAAGCCGATCACCAACGCCAGCAGTCCGAGGCCGACGAACCAGTTGGCCTCTCGAGGAGCCTTGTGGGCGCCCGTCACGAAGACCCTGACGACGTGCAGGATCATGAGGACTACCAGGACATTGGCTGCCCAGAAGTGGATGCCCCTCAGGAAGTCTCCCAGCGGCACCTGGGTCATGATGTAGCCCACGCTGTCGGTGGCCACGTCCGGAGATGGGTTATAGAACTGGGCGAGCAGGACCCCCGTGGCGACCAGAACCAGCAGGGTGATGAATGTGATCCCGCCCAGAGTGTAGAGTAGGCCGTTGGCGTGGGCAGGCACCGGGTAGCTGAGGGCTCTTAGCCCCAGCCGGTCCTCTATGACGCCCCAGACCCCTTTCTTGATGGCCGTCCCTTGCCGCTCCCTGGCGCGTGCGCCTTCCAACGCGCCTGGATGAGTCGCTTCCATTCGCTGTCCCCTTTCACTGCAGCTGGCCCGCGGCGCAGACCCGGAATCTGCGAGCGGACCCGACTTCCCTTGTCCTGGATAGACTAGCGCGGGCGTGAACCGGTGGGGTAGTGGAGAATGTCCCGGCAGGGGTGGTGAGAAAGGGGACAAACCTTCCTATTTCGACCGGGACAAATGCCCCGACGATCAGACTTCGTGGTCCGCGTCGGCCTGGGGGACCAGGCCTTCTCGCAGGGCGTAGAGCGCGGCCTCGGTGCGGTTGCTCAGGTGGAGTTTCTGGAAGATGATGGAAAGGCGGTTGCGGACGGTCTTCTCGGAGATGAAGAGCTTCTCCGCGATCTCCGCGTTGCCCAGACCCTGGGCGAGCAGACGCAAGACCTCCACGTCTCGCCGGGTCAATCCCTCCTGGGGCGCCCCGGCTTGCTCGGGATGCCGGAACTCCTCCAACAGCCTCGCGGCGATGGCGGGGTCGACCAGCGCCTCGCCCCGCTGGACGGCCCGGATGGCCCGCAGCAGGTCGGCGGCGTCGGCGTCCTTCAGGAGATAGCCGTAGGCGCCGGCCTTGATTGCCTCGAAAAGGTAGCGGTCCCGCCGATACATGGTGATCACTATGCACCTGGCCGCAGGACAGCGCTCGGTGATCTCCCGGATGGCTGCTACACCGTCCATCCCGGGCATGTTGATGTCCACCAGCGTGACGTCGGGCTGCAGCCGCACGGCCCTTTCGACCGCTTCCAGGCCGTCTCCGGCCTCGCCGATCACCTCCATGTCCGGCTGGGTCTCCAGGATCTGCCTTAGCCCCTGCCGGAACATTCTGTGGTCGTCGGCGATCAGCACCCTCACTCTCGTGGACGTCCGCTCGGTATCAGCCATCATCGGTACACCTGCCGTTTGACGGGAAGCTTGATTTCCAGCTTCGTGCCGCAGCCCGGTGCCGACTCGATGCTGAAGCTGCCCCCCAGGGATGTCATCTTCTCTTCCGTCTGGGCCACGCCTCGATGGCCCTTCAACGGCGCATCAGACAGGAGGTCGGTGTCGAACCCCCGGCCGTCGTCGCGGACGGCGAGAGCTACCTGGTCGGGGCAGCTGAGATCCAGATCGATCCAGACATTGCCGGCGCCCGCATGCTTCCCGACATTGTTCAGGGCCTCCTGAACGGCACGAAACAGGGGCGGCTCGAGTTGAGAAGGCAGAGTGGTCTCGTCGCCGACGATGTTCAACTGAATTGAAAGGCCGTTCTGCTCCCCAAAACCCTCGGCGAACTTGCGCAGCGCCGGAACGAAGCCGAGCCTTTCCAGCTCCAGCGGGCGCAGGGCGAAAATGGAGCGCCTCACCCCACGGATATTCTCCCGCAACCCCTCCTTGATAGCCGATAACTCCGTCCTCAACCGGTCGGCATCCGGCCCTGAGGCCGACACGTGGTCCATCAGGATCAGGCACAGGTCGGCCTTGAGTCCAAGGAAAGCCAGATTTTGGGCGATGCCGTCGTGGATCTCTCGCGCGATCCGGTTGCGCTCCTCGGCGATGGCCAACTCCTCCGCTCGGCTATAGAGCTGGGTGTTCCTCACCACCAGAGCGGCCTGACTCGAGATGGTCGACAGGATGCCTAGATGGGCGTTGTCGAAGCCCTTGCGCCGCCGCTGACCGAGGGTGATGACGCCTACGATCCGGTCACCAACGGCCATCGGGACGCTCATCAGCGAGCGAATGCCGTCGATGGCCAGATGGGAAGTCCACCGGGTTTCGGTGTCGAGGTCCTGCACGACGAGAGGCAACTTGTTCCTGACCACCTGGCTGGACATCCAGGACCCACCCTCGCCGTTCACCTTGATCCTCTCGACTAGCTTCTCCCTGGGAACGTTCGCCGCCGCCGAGAGCACCAAATCACCCCGGGCTTCGTCGAAGAGCATAATGGTTCCGGCATCCGCGGAGCACAGCTGCACCATCCGCTCCAGAACCTGGCCGAGGAGCCGGTCCAGGTTGAACTCGGCTCGTACCGTCTGGTCGACCTCGTACAGGGCCTGCAGGTGGCGAGTCCGCAGCCTGGCTGCCTCAATGGCGGTAGCTATCTCGTCGGAGACTGTTGCCAGCAGGTTGACCTCGGATTCGGAAGGAGGCCGGAGGGCTGGAAAGCAGGCGTGGATAGCCCCGATGAGGCTATCGCCTCGCGCCACCGGCACGCCAACCAGCGATTCAGGGACGTCGTCTTTCGGCGCCTTCGACCGGTGGAACTCGGCCCTGATCGGTGCTCTATTGCCCTTCTGCCAAAGCTGAAGGTTGCTGTCCAGGATGCGCAGGAGCTCTTCACCGGACAGCTCCTCTTCGATACTGGAGGAAACCTGCGTCCAGTGGCCCTGCTCCTCGTCCAGCAGCCGCAGGCAGGCGTGGCTCGCTCCAGTGATCCGGGCGATGTCGCGGACTACCTGGTCCATGACCTCTTGAAGGTCGACAGCTGAGGCTATGGTTCGGCTAATCTCGTGCAGCGCCGAGAGGTGGGAGGTCGACTCCTGGAGCCGAGCATGGGTCTCCTGCAGGCTCGTGTGGACCCTCTCCAACTCCTCCTGGGCACGCTGTTGCTCCGCCACCCGACCGGCGATCCAGCTCAGCACTAACCAAATGACGAAGGGGCCAACGCCGCCGTAGATGAGGGTCCCCGCGACAAAGAAGGAGGGGTTGGCGAGGTCGGTCTCAGGTGCGTGGAAGGGCAGAGCCAGGATGTGCTCCCAGGCCTCGTAGAGGGCCACCAGCAGGAAGATGGCAAGAGGAAGCAGCCACCTCAGCAGCATTATCCGCCTGTAGAGTCTGCTTCCTTCCTCGGCCACCTGTCCGGTTCCATCAGGAGGGGTTTTTCTCGTCTCTAGTTTCATTATAGCGCGTCCTGATCACGTGCGTCGGGGGGCAGACTGGGGCGAAGGTGTCGCTACCGGTTCCGAATAGCTGAAGTATCGCTTGAAGATCTTCATGGCTGTCGGGAACGCGTCGCTGGGGCCACCCCCCTTCTGCAAGAACACGGTCACCGTCACCTGAGGATCGTCGTAGGGGGCGTAGGCGGTGAACCAGCCGTGGGTGGGCAGGATGCCCTTGGCATCCCTGACGCCCGGAAACTCGGCCGTCCCGGTCTTGCCGGCGACCTTGAGGGCAGGAATGTTGTTCGCCTTCGTGTCGTCGTTCCGTGGGATCCGTATCATCGCCTGTCGAATGAGATCCAGGTTTGTGTCACTGATGGACAGCTTGCGAATCACCGTCGGCTCCACATTCCGGATGAGGTTGTCCTCCGCGTCTCTGATGGAGGCGACCACTCGAGGCTCGAACAGGATGCCCCCGTTGGCGATGGCATTGGTGACGTTGGCGACCTGGAGGGGAGTGGCCAGCACGAATCCCTGGCCGATGGACATGTTGTAGGTGTCGCCCTTCAGCCAGTCCTCGCCCCAGGTGTCCTGCTTCCACTGGGGGGTGGGGACGAGACCGTCCACCTCTCCCGGCAGGTCGATGCCGGTGGGGGCCCCGTACCCCATCAGTTTGGCCCACTTGGCGAGCCTGTCGTTGCCCAGTCCGTCGAACTTCTGGCTCGGGTTGCCCCCTCCCAGGGAGAAGTAGTAGACGTCGCAGGAGTTGGCCAAGCCGGTGACGAAATCCTGCAGGCCGTGAACACCCCAGCAGGGGAGTCGGGTGGAGAGGGCCGGGTTGTACTGGTTAGGTATTATGAGGGCCCCTTCGCATAGGATCTTCGTGTTGGCGTTGGCCACCCCCTCTTGGAGCGATCCCGTGGCCGTCACCAGCTTGAAGGTGGAGCCCGGGGCGAAGGTGCCGCTGATGGCGTAGTTGATCATAGGCTTGAGGGGGTCGTTCAGCACCTTGTCCAGCTCGGAGGGGCGCACCCTGCCGGAGAACAGGTTGTTGTCATAGCTAGGGAGAGAAACCAGGGCCAGGATCTGCCCGTTTCGGGGATCCATCACGAGGGCGACCGCCGAATCGGCTTTCTTCTTCGCCATCGCATCTGCCAGGATCTTCGCCACATCCTTCTGGAGGTCGACGTCGATGCTGAGGGTCAGGTTGTGGCCGGGGTCCGGGCTGTCGATGCGGAGGTCGTTGACCGGCCGCTCCGTGGCGTCCACCTCGTACAGCTTCTTGCCGGGCTTCCCCCGCAACTCCTTTTCGTAGGTGGCCTCGATGCCGGCCGCCCCGATCCGATCCTCCGCGCGGTAGCCCGCCTCCCTGTCGTTCTGGTGCGCGGCCAACTGCTCCTCAGTGATGGGGAGCATGTAGCCGAGGATGTGGGAGAGGAGGGGGCCGTAGGGGTAGAGGCGGCTGGACTCGGGGAGGACGATGACCCCGGGCAGCCGCAGGTGCCGCTCCTCGACCCGCAGGACGACGTCCCGCTCCACGTCCGACTTGATGATCACAGGGGTGAAGTCGTCCCCCCGGCGCTTGCTGACCTTATCGGCGATATCGGTCGGGACGACGTTGAGCAGACCGCCTAACTCGGTGTACACCCGTCCGGGGTCGTCCTTGGGCAGGGCGGCCGGGACGATGGAGACCTGGAAGCTGGGGGTGTTGGCCGCTACGATCTTGTGGTTGCGGTCATAGATTACGCCCCTCGGTGCATCTACCGGGCTAACCCTGAAGCGGTTGATATCTGCCAGCTGGCGGAAGCTGCGACCCTCTACGATCTGGAGTTTCCACAGCTGGCCCGACAGGAGGGTGAAAGCCAGAACTATCCCGCCACGCAGGAGGAACAGCCTCCGGCTGATGCCCGGCTTCTTCTGAGGATCCTGTTGACTGGGGAGGGAGAGCCATTTGACAGGTGCAGGGGTTACCATCACACGAGCTCCTCGCCGAGTATCGTCAGGGTTACACGCGGTGGCCTCCCCCGACAACCTACCTCAGGTAGAAGGTGCCGTGGGCCATGAGACTGTTCCCGCAGCCCTCAAGGATTGTCACACCCATTCCTGAATCCCCGCTGAGGCGAGGTTGAAGGGAAGGTGAGAGTCTCGGTCTTGGCTTTACTTTAGTGTAGCAATGAGAGTCGTCGGCCAAGCATGCCAGCAGAAGAACAGCCCCAGCCCTGCCAGCGCATCGAAGAGGGCCACTAGGCTGCCCGTCTCGGCCTGCGGCTGTCCCGGCGCCTCCGCCCCCACGGTCGGTCCCGCCTGGCTTGCCCCTGCGCCGGCGACTGACGCGCGAAGTTGCATCGTTGCGACCTCGGCTGAGGGTCCCCTTCCTCGCCGCAGGCCATCATGTCAGACCCCAGCGTGCTGCTGCACAACGTTGAGCAAGGTGTCCAGATCAAACGGCTTTCTCACCCATTTGGCGATTCCTATCTCCTCGGCCCACCTGCTGGCGTAATCGGAGGCTGACACGACCACGATCGGCACCGGCCGGTCGTATCTGGCGTGAAGCTCCCGGGCGAACTCCCAGCCGGTCATCACCGGCATGTTAATGTCCAAGCAGGATCAAGTCAGGCATAGAGTACCCCACGGCCTCCAGACCCTGGCGTCCGTCGGATGCTCTCTCGACCATGTACCCCTTTTCCTCCAGCACGAAGGTCAGGAAGTCCAGGATCACCTGGTCGTCGTCCACCACCAGAACCGTCTTTCCGCGATCGCTGGGCATGCTCACCTCGGTTGGTATCCCCTTCATAGCAGCACAAAGGCGAAGGTAGATCCCGAGGGCGTTCCTCACCCCCACCTCTGTCTCCAGGTCTACGTAGTCCCGTGATTCTCCACGACTGGCCGGACGCCGATGAGGTCGGAAACCCCGCTGAGAGCTGAGCGCCCCCCGCCACGGGCAGGAGAGAGGCCAGAACGCGTAGCGGCCCCAGCGACGCACCGATGTCCTGGTAGCCTCGGTCGCCGCGGATGATCTGGCAGACCGCCTGCCAGAAACGATCGCTGTAGCGCAGCAGCAGGTAGCAGAGTCCGGGGGCCCACAGATACAGGTTGACCCAGCGCCGGGCGGTGAGCAGCTCGGGCATCAGCTCCTCATCCACCCGCCGCTCGTATTCCGCCAGATCTGGCGCCCGGCCAGCCAACAACTCCCGTACTGCACCCGCGGCAAGCTTCCCGCTACGCACGGCCCAGTAGATCCCCTCTCCGGTGAAGGCATCTATCAGGCCCGCTGCGTCGCCCGCCAGCAAGACCCGCCCCGACTGAATGGGCGAGCCCGCCGGACGGACCGGGAGTCGGTGACCACGTCGGCGGAGCACCGGGGCGGACCACAACCCGCTCCGCTCCGCATAACGGTGGTAGAGGCTCTTGATCCCCCTCGCCCTCCATTGGTGGGCAGCGACTCCGACCGAGAGGTGGTCCCGCTTGGGAAAGACCCACCCGCACCCACCGGCGCCAGCAGTGCCCAGGTCCACCCCGACCAGCCCCCGCCACCGCTGAAGCGTCACGGCGTCCGGGACCACCTCGTTCTCCCAGGCCGGCGCGTGGTGGAAGTCTCCGGCGAGTCCGAGGCAGCGCGCCACGATCCCGTTGGCCCCGTCGGCCCCCACCAGAGCCTCGGCCGCGAACGTGCCCCTTTCGGTCCGCACCTCCACGCCCGAGGGGCCAACAGCCACCCTGATGGCAGGCGCCCGATCCACCAGCACCGCCCCTGCCCCGACAGCCTGCTCCACCAGGTAGTAGTCGAAGCGGTCGCGCATCACCATGTAGACCAGCGGCCGGTGGTAGCTCCGCACGAACTGCCCGGCCTGGCGGAAGGTCACAGCGAAGCTGTTGCACACGTCCTCCACCACTGGGCTGAGGTCGAAGGGGACCTCCCGAATGGTCTTGGCCGTAAGCCCCCCGCCGCAGGCCTTGTAGCGGGGGAGCGGCTCCCTCTCCAGAAGGAGAACCCGCACCCCTGCCCGGGCCAGTTCGTATGCCGCCATCGGTCCCGCCGGCCCGGCCCCGATGACGACGGCCTCAAACTCACTACCTATCGACCGCACTGCGAATCATCACCCCCCTTTCAACCCACATTCTGGGCAGTGATGCTGAGGTTTTCCTGAGGTCGCGCTTGGATGAAGATGTTGGGGAGCTTCCCCGAGAGGTTCGCCGGGCGCGACGCGCCCGGCGAACGGGAGAAGAAGTTAGCCGGCGCCCCAGCCGGAGATTAGCAGCACCCGCTGCGGTGTCCGCCGCCGTGCATATCCTCCTTCATGTGCCCGGAACCGCCCAGATACTCGCCAGGGTTCTGGTCGAAGGCCTTCTTGCAGCCAGGAGCGCAGAAGTAGTAGGTGGTACCCTGATGAACGGAGGTCGCCGCCGCCTTCTCGGGGTCCACATCCATTCCGCACACCGGGTCTTTGGCCATCTTCATCCCCGACATCCCCGACGCGGACCCCGCGTGCTGCATATGGGTCCCGCTACCGGTCTGCGTCGCTGACATCGACGCCGCTTGCATCTGATGCATCCCTGCGCCCATCTTCACCTGCTCTTCTTTCTTGTCTCCTCCAAGCAACCAACTGAACAGACCCATCGTGCAGTCTCCTTTCTCGAAACGTTTCTTCTAACAGCAGACTCAGTGGCATCCGCCGGAGTGGCGGTGATTTCCCGATGCCACCAGCTCTTTCTCCTTCTCCTTGCCTGTCCCTTCCGGCGCGGGATCGGGTAGGCTTCGCGGCTGCTGATCCGGTTGTCGCTCCTGCTCCCGCGACCCATGCTGATGCCCGCCCCCGCAGCAGCCCATGCCACCTCCTGATCCGTGCATCCGCATCATCAGCACGAAAAACACTCCCAGCACAATCCACGACGCGTTGGCCTGGATGAACTCGATCATGCTGCAACTCCTCCTCATGCTTGCCCGTCTTGCTCTTGCTCCAGCAGCACCTGACTCGCGTGCCGACTGGTACGACTCGAGTCTAGCCGTATAGCCTGAGGACAGGCTGAGAGCGGCCGGTGAGGAGGCTTAGGGTTTCAATGAGGTGGTCCGGAAGACGCTCCCCTGGGGGCTCAGAGGGCGAGAGGTAGAGTAAAGGAAAAGGTGGAACCCTGGCCAGGACCCGGACTCTCCGCCCAGATCCGGCCGCCCATCGCCTCCACCAGCGCTTTGGCGATGGTGAGCCCGATCCCGGAGCCCCCAGCCGCCCGGCTTCGGGCCCTGTCGGTCCGGAAGAACCGTTCGAACAGGTGGGGAAGGTGCTCCGGGGCCACGCCGATTCCAGTGTCCCGTACACGAAAGACGACCTCGCCATTTCGGTGCTCCACCGAGACTTGTACTCGTCCACCGGAAGGCGTATATCGCAGAGCATTAGAGAGCAGATTGCCGAGCACCTGAACCGCCCGGTCTTCATCGGCAAGCACCTTGGGGAGCGTTGAGCCCGCGGCCGTGCCCAGGGTCAGGCCCTTCTCGGCGAACTCGGGTTCGAGTCGCGCCACCACCAGCTTCACCAAACGATCCGGCGTGATCGGTTTGGGGTTAATCGACATCTGGCGGGCCTCGGCGCGGGAAAGCTCCTGTAGGTCCTCGACCAGACGCCGGAGCCGGCCCGCCTCGTCGAGAAGGAAGGCCCAGGTCTCATCGGAAGGCTGGACAACGCCGTCGGCTAACCCCTCCACGTAACCTTGAAGGTTGGCTATGGGCGTTCGCAACTCGTGGGCGACATTCCCGATCAGCTCCCGTCGCCTTCTTTCCGCGGATTCCAGCGCGTCCGCCATCTCATTGAAACTCTCCGCCAACTGACCGAGTTCGTCCGGGTCTCCCGCCTCTACCCTCTCGGCGTAGCGTCCCGCAGCGATCCGCCGTGAGGCTAGGGCCAGGTCCCGGACCGGCCGCGCGATCCGTCCCGAGACGAAGACGCTTACCAGGATTGCCACCAACGCCGCCGAGCCAGCGGCCCAGGCGAGCGAAGTGGCAACGGCCTGGCGGAAGACCTCGGCAGTCAACTCCCTCATGCCTGCGGTCATCTGATCGCTCATCATGGAGCCCATAGACTGTGTCTGCGGCCCCATAGCCTCCGTCATCAACCGGTCAAAGAAGCTGGATGCGGTCAGACCCATCGCCAGGAGCAGTGTCACCACCCCCACCACGACCACCAGCAGATGGGCAGCCACCAGCTTCGAGCGAAGGCTGGTTCGGACTCCACGCAGCATGGGCACGCGCTCACTCCTTGGGGGACACGAAGCGGTAGCCGACGCCCCGCACCGTCTGGACGTAGTGAGGGTTGGCAGGGTCGTCCTCCAGCTTCTTGCGGAGGTTCCCTATGTGGACGTCAACCACGTGGTCGTCGTAGTACTCGTCGCCCCAGACCTGCTCCAGCAGTTGAGGACGGGTGAAGACCTGTCCAGGGCGGCTGGCCATCGTCACCAGTAGGGCAAACTCGCGACCGGTCAGCTCTATCATTTCGCCCCGTCGCGTGACCTCGTGGCGCCCTGGGTCAATGATCAGTTCGCCGAAACGCATCGGCGGAGGGGCTTCTTGGGTTGCCCCCGTGCGCGGCCGGCGCAACATCGCCTTGACGCGGGCCACCAGCTCCCGAGGGGAGAACGGCTTAGAAAGGTAGTCGTCGGCGCCCACCGAGAGGCCAATGATCTTGTCGATCTCCTCCGACCTGGCAGTGAGCATCAACACATAAGCATCCGAGAACTGGCGTAGCCGCCGGCACACCTCGATGCCGTCGATGCCGGGGAGCATGACGTCGAGCACCACCAGATCGGGCTGTTTGGAGCGCGCTAACTCCAGACCCGTGGAGCCGTCGAGGGCGGTGATCACCTCGAACTCCTCCCGCCGGAGATACCCCTCCACCAGCTCGACCAGTTTCGCCTCGTCGTCCACCACCAGTACCGTCGTCAATTTGCCCCAGCCCCTCTTCACGGATCGAGTTGCAGCCCATGCCGGCAGTTTGGTATTCCCGACTGCCCGCTATAATTATACCCCCATCATCGGGAAACCCCAGGTGAGCCGCCCACCGGCAAGGGCACCGGAGCCTGCCAACAACAGCACCACGGCCACGACCAGCAGAAGCAGCAGGCCTAGACCCCAGGGGGTCCCCATCATGCCGGCCATCCCTCCCATCATGCCGCCGGTCATACCGCCTCCCGCCAGGAACAGGTCGAGAGCCAGGAAAACGACCAGAAGCACCAGCACCGTCATCAAGAGGCTGCCGGGATCTGAACCGAAGGCCATGAGGTGCCTCCTTTCTCAAACAAAGGCGACGGGAGCCCTATCGCCCCCGTCACCGAGTCTAGTTCTGCAGCTACTCTTCGCTCTGCATCTGGATGAAGTTGCCATGCCAGCTGTGATACCAGACCTGGCCGCTGTAGGCGTTCACCGAGAGCATGCCCGTGATCTTGCCGTCCTTAAGGGTGTGAAGGGTGTAGTAGCCGTAGAAAGCGTCCGGCTGCTCCTCGGGGGTGCTTCCAGGCTGGTTGGCATTCAACCACTGCTGGGCTATGGACTTCGCCTGGTCGGCGCTCACCTGCTCCTGTCCGCTCGGCGCGCCGCCCCACCATCCGCCCATCATGCCGGCCATGTGGCCGTACTTGGTGTTCCACATCATGTTGGGGCCGTACTCGGGAAAGACGTTGCCGGTGCTCTTGTCGGCCAGCAACTCCATAGCCCCCCTGCCGGTGTCCTTCTCCCCGATGATGGCGTAGAAGTTGTTCTGGAACTCCATCACCTCGTTAACCTTCAGGTTGGGGTCCCCGATGGACGAGACGTAGCTCTCCACCGCCTGCTTGGCATCGTCCATGGAGAGGGTCTTGCCGCCCGTTGGGGTGTTCCACCCCAACCCGCCCATCATCCCACCAGGCCCTCCGCCCCAGCCGCCGTTTCCGCCCCCCATCATCCCACCGGGGCCCCAGCCGGAGCCGTTGGGGCCGGCCTGCTGAGCGAGAACCGTTCCAAAGGTTCCAAGTACGAGGGCCGCCGCCAGGAAAACGCCTCCTAGGATGCCCAAGGTTCGCAATCTCATCGTAGTCCTCCCTATTTCTTCCTTCGCCCGCTACTGGGCGAGGTCCTGCTTGGCCTGCTGGTATTCGGCCGCCGTGATCTCCCCTGCTGCGTATCGACGCTTCAGGATCTCCAGGGCTGTCTCCTGCACCGCTTCGTGCCGGCCCGGGAACAGCCGCGTGGCTCCCCACACCACCAGGAACAGGACGCCGACCCAAAACAGTAACGGGACCAACATCCCCAGCCAACCGAGTCCGCCCATGAGGCCCCAGCCCCAACCGCCGTATCCCATCATCGTGGTCACCTCCTCGGGATCAGTTCCCCTTCGTTCTGGCAAAAGTATGGCAGGCGAATGTGAAGGCGGGATGTTCAGAAGATCAAGATTGGATCAAGACCGGCGGAGGGCTCGCTTGCAGGAAAGGGAGTTAGAGAGTGGCACGCACGGCCTCTTCGAGAGGCCGTGCGTGGTGGGAGGCAGTTCTACGACGGCGATTCCACCCGGTTCGAAAGAAGTGGTGGTGGGCCGGGCTAGAAGCCTACTGCCCGCCGCCCGTAATCTCCCGGGTCTGCACCACCGGCCCGTGCCAGTCCTCGTACCACACCTGACCGCTGTAGCCGTTCACGTCGATCTCGCCGTAGTGCTGCCCGTTCTTCTCCACATCCATCTCGTAGTAGCCGTAGGTGGTATCCACGTCGGGACCCAGCGTTGTTCCCTGCAAATTGGAGTTCAGCCACTGCTGGGCGTTGTTCTTCGCCGTGTCTGCCGACACCGGCATGTTGGTAGTCGCCGAGGAGGGGTTGGGTCCCCCCATCATGCCCCCCAGGTGTCCGTACTTGGTGTTCCACATCACGTTGGGGCCCATCTCGGGGAAGGCGGCTCCGGTGTACGGGTCTATCAGGATCTCGAAGGCGTGGATGTCGGTGCCCTTTTCGATGTACTCAGCCTCGTAGCCGTTGGTGAACTGGTGGACGCTGGCGAGTTGCACGTTCTGGATGTTCGTTGAGGAGAGATACTGATTGGCTATCTGCACGGCCTGGTCCATGGTCAGCAGAGATCCCCCCTGGTTGTAAGGGGATCCACCACCAGGGCCCATCATGCCCGGACCCATGCCGGGGGCGAAGCCTCCAGGGCCGCCACCGGACCCCATGCCTGGGCCCATACCCGGTCCCATACCTCCGGGCCCTCCAGGACCCGTTCCCTGCCCGTAACCCGGAGTCGCTGGGACTACTGGAGCCGAAGTTGCGCTGGCCACGGTGGCGGCAGGCGTCGCACCGGCGACGGCAGCCGTCGGAGTGGAGCCGGAACTGGACTGGCCTTGTGCAGAGGTCGACGGCGATCCAGCGCAGGCGGCGAGCAGAAGGCTCATGGCCGAAAGAAGGATTGTCAGCGATGCATTCAATCTGGTCACCCACGATATCTCCATGACCCAGAGTAAGGCGATGTCTCCGACGTCACGGCAAAAAACGTACCCTGTTGGTCAGCTAGCGGAGGAAAAGGGAGGTCGGGGTCGCAAGCGCTGCCTCTCGCACTTGCGACCCTGTGATAGGGAGGAACTATCTACTTGGTGGCCCCAGGGATCTCGGGCTCGTACTTGGAGGCGCACTTGGCAAGGAGACTGGTGGCGGCGAAACTGCCATCCTGCTGAAGCTTGCCCTCCAGAATGACATCGGCTCCAGGCTGGAAGCTGTCCGGCACCACACCCTTGTAGGAAATGGGCATAGTCTTGCCCTTCTCGTCGCTGATGGTGAAGTGAACGACGTTGCTGCCTCGATCCCAGGCTATGCTCCCCTCGGCCACCTTCCCGCCGATCTTGATCGGGTTCTGCTGGGCCTGCTCACTCAGGGCGTAGACCTCGGACATGGTGAGATAATACTCCGAGTTGCTGGCGACCGCCGTGTAGATCAGGTAGCCCAGGGCAGCCAGCATGACCAGCCCCGCTACGATGAAACGCTTCCGCTTCCGTCTCCCCTTGGCTTTCAAGCCTATCCTGGCGCCCTGCTTGGGTTCCGCCGTCGCAACCCCGCTCATCGACATGGACACACCCCCCACCTATCCCAACGCCTTCACGGCTATCGCAAGCTCCGTCGGGTCGTCCCGATCGAAGCCCATCCAGATGACATTCTTGCCCGCCTGCCAGAAGTAGTGGGTCTCGGGCCCACTGCGAACAGTGTAGACCTTGACACCCTCGACGGTGAGTTGCCTCAGGTTCGTGAAGTACTGATTGCCGGCGCCGATCCGCTCCTCCATCTGCCGCAGCAGCTCGATGGCATCCTTCTCCGAAGCCGTCGAGCCCAGATACACCATGGCACCGCCCGAAGGACCCCTGTAGTGGGCCACGTAGCCATCCACCACCCCGACTCCCTTGCCGTGTAGCCGGGACATCTGGGCCACGGCCTCCGCCCCAACCACGGGATCCCCAGTCAGTTGATAGGTTCCCAACTGCTTCGGGGCGATTCCCTGCTGAGCGTTGGCGGCGTTCCACAGCCCACCGGCGACGGCCGCGACCAGAGCGGCTGCGAACACCACGGGGACGAGTCGCATCAGGAGGCTCCCGCCTTTCCTGGACCGACTTGCACCGACCTCGCCGTGCCGGAAACCGGGCGCTTGCCCCCCCGGTTCCCCGTCTCCAGGTATCCGATGGTAGGCCGCGGTTGTCTGTTCTGGATGCTCGGTCAACACCCCAATACTCCCTCGTATCCTGCTCTTCCAGCAACGACATGGTTGGCACGGCCCTAACCCCGGCCGCTTTTCGTTCAACAGGCTACCTCCAGTTGATTAGAGAACCATGAGGCGCGGCTGAGAGTTGCATTAGAGCAGCGTCCGAGGGGAGAGAGCGGAGTAGCTGAGTGTTCTATGAGAAAACTGGGCCTAGCCTACCAGGTTAGACTATCATGTCGATGTCTGGACGAGCCTTTCGCGCTCGCCTGCGGTTCTCGCGTGGGGGTAGCAATGCGACGTGTCACGCTTGCCTTGATGGTGTTGGGGCTGCTGGTCATCGGCCTGCTCGCCGTTTCGGGCCTGCAGGTAGGCGCCACAGCCAAGAAGGGGGAACTCGCTTTCTCGACCGAAAACGTCGATCTCGGCCGGGTACCGCTGGATCAGCCGGCCCCTTTCCGATTTGAGATGCGGAACGTCGGTGGCAAGCCGGTCAAGATCACCGGCAAGCCACAGATAACCGCCGTGGAGGGATGTTGACCGCCCCTTCCGGTCGTAGGTGCTACGACCCTGGAGCCCGGGCAGGCCAGTTACTTGCTGATAGAGCCCTCGATGCACGAAGGCATGGACGGGGCTCACCTGTTCGAGATCACGCTGCAGACCGATTCCCCGATCAAGCCGGTTCACAAGCTGTACTATCGGGCCTTCTTCGGCAATGGACCTGGGGGCGCCTCCCACTGAGTCTCCCTCCTACCAGCGCTTCACAGTAGCAGACGACCAAGGCGCCGGCGATGCCGACGACGGCTTCGTAGGCATTTCGGTCTCGAGTTTCGAGACCTTGCTTCAGTGCCTCCAACCCCGAACACCGCTTGTCGCACCTGGCAGTTGGGCAGTCTCTATCCTACTGGCGTCACTCGGCCCGGGAGGCGATTTCCCGTACGCGAGCTTGTGGTAAGGAGAAGGGTTCCCACCAGGACGGAGCCGACGGCTTGGGCCGCTGTAAGTGCGGCCAAACGAAGGGCCGAGTCGTTCCAGAAGTTCTGCGGGAACATCGCGACCAGGTTGTCCGTGGCGGGGTCGAACAGCCAGCAGTCCCCTTGGAACGACGCCACGTGGAACTGCAGGAACAGCTCGTCGAAGCTCAACATCGACACGAGCCCGAAGGCACCGAAGGCTGCCAGGGTGAGTACGCCTGCC
>JAJZQR010000431.1 GCA_021806765.1 Chloroflexota bacterium
GCATCCAGGGGTCCACGTTGGCGTGTAGGAGTGGCCTCACGAGGAGATGGGACATCTGGACCCCCGCTTTCGCGGGGGTGACGTTGGCATCAGACTGTAACTCTATCTACCCGCCCTCGTGAACCATGCCCCCTCGGCCATCAGGTGGCACAGCCCTTGCAGCCCATTAAGTTGTAGTCAATAGGAAGATAGCATAGTATATTCCGTTGGCTTGGCCAGGGTAGGGGCATACTGCTATGTGCCCCGTCTCTATGTTGTGGCCGCCGGGGCCATCTCTATCGACGCCGAGACATTCCAAAGGAGACTCATCATGCGATCTCAGTCCTACCTCTGGCGGGTTGGGGGACTCGTCCTGGCCCTCGCCCTGGCATCCCATCTCGCGGCCGCGGAGGCCGACGTGATCGACGCACCTTCCATGGAGCCGGCCTCCACCTACTACTTCGCCGAGGGCTCCACCCAGCCGCCCTTCGACACCTGGTTCCTTGTGCAGAACCCCACCGGCAACGCCACCACGGCTACCTTCACCTTCCAGCTGGAGGGTGGAGCCACCCAGACCCACACCGTCAACGTGGGAGCCAACACCCGCGTCAGCATCTTCGCCAACCAGATCCTGCCGAACGCTGCCTTCTCCACCAGGGTCGACTCCCCTGGCGATATCTTCGTCGAACGCTCCATGTTCGTCGGCTTCGATGGCAGCGACATCACCGGCATCCCGGCCCCGAGCAAGCAGTGGCTGTTCGCTGAGGGGGCTACCGTGTCGCCCTTCCACACCTGGGTGCTGATCCAGAACCCCAACCCGGTTCCGGCCAACACCACCGTCACCTACCTGCTGCCCAACGAGCCGCCGGTGGTGCAGGCCCTGGGGGCCCTCGCCCCCACCTCGCGCACCAGCATCTTCGTGAACCAGCTGCTCCCCGACAAGGAGTTCTCCATCAAGGTGGATAGCGACCAGCCGGTCATCGCAGAGCGCTCCATGTTCCGCTTCCCCGGCAACGCCGCCACCACCGTCGCCGGAGTCACGGCGCCGAACAACCGCTGGCTGTTCGCCGAGGGATCCTCGTTGCAGTCGCCGATGCCCTTCGACACCTTCCTCCTGCTGCAGAACCCGAACCCGATCGACAGCCCGGTCACGATCAGTCTGTACGACCCGACCGGAAAACAGACGACCCTGCAGCAGACCCTACCATCCAACAGCCGCCAGACCATCTTCCTGAACGGCGTGCTGCCCAACAGCTCTTTCGACATCGTGGTAGACTCGCAGCAGCCGATTGTAGCCGAGCGCTCCATGTACTTCGGCTCGGAGCCGAGGGGCGCCACGGCCAGCCCGGGGTCCACTGCCCTGGCCACGGAGTGGAACCTGCCTGAGGGCTCCACTCAGCCCCCCTTCACCGAGGTGATCGCCATCTTCGCCTTCAACCCCGAGCCCGACACGGCCAGGATCGACTTCCAGTTGGAGAGCGGGCAGGTGATAACCCACAACTTCCAGACATGTCCACTCTGCAAGCTGAGCGTCAACGTGAACGATCTGATACCGGACAAGGCCCTCTCCGCGAAGGTGACCACCAAGCTCCCGGTGGTAGTCGAACGCACCATGTACTTTCAGAAAGTTGGCTCCACCGGCGGGACCAACGCCACCGGCATACTCAACCCCGCCACCGTCCCCCCCGCCGCCGCCCCCCTACCCAAGTAGCGCTGATCGGCGGCTACCAGCGGCGGGGCAGGGTTGTTGCTCCCCTGCCCCGCCCCTCGACCGCGAGGGAGCGCGGTGGTCTAGAACTTCAGCGCCCCCTCCATCAGTCCCTTGGTGAACCACTTCTGGAGGACGATGAAGATCAGTGCCGCCGGGACGAAGGTGATGAGGGCCGCGGCGGCCGCCACGGGGAAGGTCCACTCGGCGGTGGCGGGGCTGCTCTGCAGCAGCTTGATCCCCACCGCCAGCGGCATCACCTGGGCCGAGTCGACGAAGGTGACCGCCAGCAGGTACTCCCCCCACACCGGGACGAAGGTGAAGATGGCCACAGTGACAAGGCCGCTGGCGCCCAGCGGCATCATGATCCGGCGGAACACCCCCCACTGGCTGCAGCCATCGATGATGGCGGCGTCCTCCAGGTCCTGGGGGATGGCGGCGAAGACCCCCCGCATGATCAGGACGTTGACGGCCAGCTGCATCGCTGTGTAGGGCATGATCAGACCCTGCAGGGAGTTCAGCAGGTGAAGCTTGGCCTCCATCTCGTACAGGGCGGGCAGTCCGATGGTGATGGGCAGGAACATGGAGAACAGTACTGCCCAGAACAGCAGGTTCCGGCCGGGAAACCTCAGCCGGGCGAAGGTGTAGCCCGCCAGCCCCGAGATCAGGACTACGCACAGTACCGTGACGCCGGTGATGATCAGGCTGTTCTGGTAGAAAGTGGCCATGTTGGGCAGCTTGGTCAGCACCTGATCGAAGTTCTCCAGGGTCAGGGCGTGGGGGAGGATGGTGATGGGGGTCTTGTAGGTCTCGGTGATGGGACGGATGGCCACGCAGGTGATCCAGAAGAAGGGGAAGACGGCCGCCGCCGCCGCCAGGGTCAGGATCCCGTAGACGAAGATGTTGCCGGTGAGCTTTCTCAGGTTACCCATCTTCTCCTTCCCTCAGTCCTCGGGCCTGCGGCCCAGCAGCTTCCACCCAGCAAAGGCCAGCAGGGTGGAGAGAATGCCCAGCAGCACGAACCAGGTGGCCCCATAGCCGATGCGATAGTTCCCCCACTGGAAAGAGGTGAAGTAGGCGTGCAGGCCATAGGTCATGGTGCTGCGCAGCGGGTCTCCCTGGGTCATCACCAGCGGCTCCACCACGATCCCCAGCACCCTCAGCCGCATGACGACGATGATCAACAGGATCGGCTTCAGCATCGGCAGGGTGATGTGCAGCAGCGACTGCCATTCGCTGGCCCCGTCGATCTTGGCCGCCTCGTACAGGTCGTTGGAGATGTTGTTCAGCCCCACCAGGAACAGCATCATGGTGGTGCCCATCAGTTCCCAGGTGCTCATCAGCGCGATGGACTTCAGCGCCACGTCGGGGTCCGTCAGCCAGCCGATGGGCTGGATCGGCAGGTGGAGGACGTCGATCAGCAGGTGGTTGAACACCCCGTAGCTGGCGTCGTACATCCACTTCCAGACGTAATACACCACGGCTGAGGGAAGCACTACCGGAAGGAAGAAGAAAACCCGATACATAGTAGCCAGGTTGGCGCTCTTCACCCGGTCCAGCAGCACCGCTACGATGAAGGCGTAGAGGGTGCTGGCGGCCACGTACATGAGGGTGAACTGGACGGCGATCCAGAGGGTCTCGGGGACCGCGGGGTCCTTCAGCCACTCCGCGTAGTTGGCCAGCCCGACGAAGTCGCCGGAGCGGGGATCCAGGAACTCGTAGTCGGTGAAGGAGAGCCATACGGAACGGAGCAGCGGCCAGAGGGTGAAGGTCAGGTAGAAGGCGAGGAGCGGCAGCAGGAACAGATAGGCCATTCGCCCCCGCCAGATCTCCTTCAATAGGCCGCCTCTCGGGACTGCTCTTCGGGTTAAGACGACGTCAGCCACTGGTTAACCCCCAGCTGGAGGGTGGAGTGAAGTGGGGCCTGCCGGCGAAGCCGGCAGGCCCAAGTGTGAATCCTTACCGCTTCTTGGTCTTCTCGATCTCTTGCTG
>JAJZQR010000432.1 GCA_021806765.1 Chloroflexota bacterium
GACCCCCCTCTTGTCCGATGCCCTCGGGTTGGAGGGGCTCGCGCTGGGCGGATTGAACCTGCACTCACCCACGCTGTCGTCCTTGGGCTCGAAACGCCTCGGCAGGCGTGAATGCCAGTACAGACAGTATCGACACTTCCTCTCCGCCATACTCCCCTCCGATTCCAAAGCCGCCCCCTCCCTGTGTGAGAGGGTCCCAATCGCACCCTCTCCCTCTGGGAGAGGGTCGGGGTGAGGGCTCAGACACAACTATCTACCCTGATTATACCGCTTTCAACCTCGCGGGAGGCATCGCCCGCGATCTACATCGATGTGGTTACAACTACACTTGCTACCTGTATACGATAGTGTATAATTCATTCTCACGCTTGCTCGTGAGGAATCACGACTCACTGCAGTGCTCCGGTAGCTGGCCGCTTCTCCAGGAACCGCCCTGCCGGGTGCATCCCCTTCTACAGTTCGCACGAGATGAGGCCGACTATGCGTTTCCAAAAGATGCCGAAGAAACGACGATTGGTAATGTTGCTGGCGATCTTCGCGGCAGTGCTGCTGCTGGTGGGAGCGCTGGCCGCTAGAAGCGTCGCGATGGGTGGCGCAACCCAACCACCCCAGCAGGTACCGGTCGACCAGGTGGCCAAGCTCGCCAGACAGGGTGACATCGAGACCCTGACCCTGTCGGGCGACCAGGTCACCGCAAAACTGGCCGACGGCACCACGGTGATCTCCCGCAAGGAGCCGCAGGTATCCATCCTGGAGACCCTGCGAAACTACGGCGTGCCCCAGGACCAGCTCGACCAGATCGGGTTGCAGGTCCAGGATCCGGCAGCTGGGGGCAATCCGGCGGGCACCTGGCTGATCGTGGTCGCGTCCGCCTTCTCCTTCGCCTTCGTCATCGGCATGGTCTACCTGAGCAGCAAGGGCGGCGGGGCCGGCCGGTACGGCTCCTTCACCCGCAGCAACGCCCGTGTGGCCCGACCGGGGTCTCAGCGCCCCGACCTGGCCCCGTCGGTGACCTTCCAGCACGTGGCTGGAGTCGAGGAAGCGAAGCAGGAGCTGCAGGAAGTCGTGGAATTCCTGAAGTACCCGCAGAAGTTCACCGCCCTGGGGGCAACCATCCCCAAGGGGGTGTTGCTGGTGGGGCCACCGGGCACCGGCAAGACCCTCCTGGCCAAAGCCGTCGCCGGTGAGGCCGGTGTGCCCTTCTTCAGCATCAGCGGCTCCGAGTTCGTGGAGATGTTCGTGGGCGTCGGCGCCTCCCGGGTGCGCGACCTGTTCGCCAGAGCCAGGAAGGCGGCCCCCTGCATCATCTTTGTCGACGAGATCGACGCCGTCGGCCGGCACCGTGGTTCCGGCATGAGAGCGGGCCACGGAGGCAACGACGAGCGGGAGCAGACCCTGAACCAGATCCTGGTGGAGATGGACGGTTTCGACGGCCATTCCGGCGTGGTGGTTGTCGCGGCCACCAACCGGCCGGACGTTCTGGACGAGGCGCTGCTGCGCCCCGGCCGCTTCGACCGGCAGGTCACCATCGACTCGCCGGATATCCGTGGCCGAAAGGAGATCCTCGCGATCCACGCCCGCGGCAAGCCCCTGGCCGGGGAAGTCAACCTGGAGACCGTGGCGCGCGCAACACCCGGATTCTCCGGTGCCGACCTGGCGAATCTGATGAACGAGGCCGCCATCCTGGCCGCCCGACGAAACCGCCAGACCATAGGTAAGGCCGACGTGGAAGAGGCGGTCGATCGCGTGATAGCCGGACCGCAGCGGAAGAGTCGCGTCATCAGCGAGCGGGAGCGGAAGATCACTGCCTACCACGAGATCGGACACGCCCTGGTGGCTGCCGTCCTGCCCAACTGCGACCCGGTGCACAAGGTCACCATCATCGGTCGAGGCAGGGCCGGAGGGTTCACCCAGTTCGTCCCTGCCGAGGATCGCTCCCTCTGGACCCGCTCCCAGTTCCTGGACACCCTGGCGTCGATCCTGGGTGGCCATGCGGCCGAGGAGCTGGTGTACGGAGAGGTTACCACCGGCGCCTCCAACGACATCGAGAAGGCGACGGAGCTGGCCCAGCGCATGGTGTGCCAGTACGGCATGAGCGAGCGGTTCGGTCCGGTTGCCCTCGCCCGATCCGACTCGGCCCGCAACCCGTACGAGCAGCGGAGCATCAGCGACGACCTGGCCCGAGAGATCGACCGCGAGATCCAGCAGTTGATCGACGGCGCCCGAACCAAGGCCCAGGCACTCCTGGAGCAGCGCCGGGAAAAGCTGGAAGAGCTGACCGGCCTGCTGCTCGACCGCGAGACCCTCTCCGGCGACGAGTTCAACACCCTCGTCGGCTAGGACCATCGCGGCAAAGCGTGAAACAACCTTCTTCTGCCAGTGGGGCGGGGTCGCCCCTGACCCCGCTCGTCGCTCACACGGAGCACACGTAGGGGCCGGCGTCTCTGCCGGCCCCGTTTGTCTCCCTCAATTGCTGCGTAGGTGCGATTGCCAATCGCTCTCCGTCACAGCCATCCGGTCGCCATGGCGATTGCCAGGCTGCCGGAATGCGCGACCTTGCCGTCATCGCCACGCAACCTCCCGACCCGATGGCGATACCCCAACACTACTCCACTCTCAGCAGTCGCAACACGTTCTTTCCAAGGATGCGATCCATCTCCGACGGAGGCACGAAGTCGAGATCGGAGTACAGGTATTCCAGAGCCTGCCTGTAGGTGCAGTTTCGCTCCACGTTGGGCATGTCGGATCCCCAGACCAGCCGGCCGGCGCCCACGGCGTCGTACAGCTTGCGGAGCACCGGCCGCAGCTCGGGGAACGGGTACTGGTGGTCGCGGGCCCAATGGATCGGGAAGAGGATCTCCACCATGAACTGCTCGTTCCCGAGCAGGCGGGCCACAGGCTCGGGCGGATCCCCCTGCAGGAGGTCGGGCGCAAAGCCGTGGGTGTAGAGGCAGGGTATGGTGGGATGCCGCTCGGCCCATCGGTTCAGCCGGTCGATCTCGCGGATCAAGTTCGCGGGGCTGGGCTCGGGCACCGCCCCGATCTCCCAGAACACGGGGATGCCCAAAGCTTCCACCTCCTGCCAGAAGGGCTCGAAAGACTCGTCATCGAAGAAGCGACGGTGCCCCTCCAGGAAGAGCCCTCGATTGGCGTAGTACAGGCCGCGCATTCCCAACTCCTTGACGGAGGTGCGCAGCCGGTGGATCTCCTCGGCTTCGGAGGCTCGCGACTCGTCCACGCCTGCCAGCGCGATGAACTTGTCCGGGTAGCTGCGCACGGCGCTGGCGAAGTAATCCTCCAGCCGGCCGTACAGGTGGGCATTCTGGAGGACGACCCGGTCGACGCCGGCGTGGGCCATCTGCTGGAGAAGGAACTCAGGAGGGCTCTCCAGTTCCTGCATGCTCGGCGGCAGGAAGCTCAGATAGTAGTCCTCTCCGTCCAGGGTCCACTCGAAGCGGCCGTACTTGCCCACCCGGAAGTTGACGTCCAGCAGGCGGTCGGAGGCTACTGGAGGGCCGGAGAGGGGCCGCTTCCCATCCACCACGGCGTGGTCTCTCAGCCGCCGAACGGGATTAGGGTGGCTCGCGATATACAGTTGGAGGAACCGGAGGTGCTCCGAGGTGGTACGGAAGCCGCATGGCCCTGCCAGATGGGGAAAAACGTGAGCGTG
>JAJZQR010000076.1:0-14559 GCA_021806765.1 Chloroflexota bacterium
CCGGCGAGTACGAGTTGTCCCCCAGCATGAGACCCAGCGAGATCCTGGCGGCCCTGGCTGAGGGAAAGACAAAGGCCAACCCCCTGGTCACCTTCCCGGAGGGCTGGAGGGCGGAGGAGATAGCGGAGCGGCTGGCTGCCAGGGGGATCGGAACCTCCGACCAGTTCATGACGGTGGTGAAGCAGGGTCAATCCAGCAACCCCGTCCTCAGAGACCGTCCCCCGGGTTCGAGTCTGGAGGGCTACCTCTTCCCTGAGTCCTATGCGGTGGACGAGAAGACCACGCCCGACTCCATGACCGAGCGGATGGTTGCCCAGTTCGACGAGAGTTTCACCCCGGAAATGAGGCGGAAGGCAGCCGCTCTGGGGATGACGGTTCACCAGGTGGTGATCCTGGCTTCGGTGATCGAGCGCGAGGCGGTGATACCCTCGGAGCGGCCCCTCATGGCCGGGGTGTTCTACAACCGGCTGAAGGCAGGGATGCCTCTTCAATCTGATCCCACGGTCCAGTATGCGGTGGCCACGGCGGATCCCGAGTCTCACGTCAAGTACGGATGGTGGAAGAAGGATTTGACAGAGGCCGACCTGCAGATCGACTCCCCGTATAACACCTACATGTATCCCGGTCTCCCCGCCGGGCCCATTTGCGACCCGGGCCTGGCTTCCCTCATGGCTGCGGTAGGGCCCACTCAGACCGATTACTACTACTTTGTGGCGAGGCCGGACGGATCCCACGCCTTCGCTAAGACCCTCGAGGAGCACAACGCGAACGTGCTGCAGTACCGTAGGTAGGGGGGGTATTGCCAGGCTGCAGCCTGCGCGTGCTCGTGGTGAATGCCACCTTGCTCCGCGAGGCTACGCGCACCCTGATGATCATCAGCAACTGAATCGGCTAATGGTTGTGGATAGGTGCCGCGGGCGCGGGAGCCACCCGGAAATCCGACGTCCACCCTCCCTGCATCGCTCGGGCGTTGTGGCCGCGGCCGTGTGCTATAATTCCGGTCTGAGCGAGTAATATCGGTCTTGGAAGGTGACACTATTGGAGGACGGTAGGATTCACGGAACCACTGTTCTGGCGGTGAGGCGGGATGGTATGGTGGCCATGGCTGCAGACGGCCAGATCACGGTGGGTGACGTGGTGATGAAGCACACCGCCCGAAAGATCAGGCGACTGTACAAGGGGAAGGTTCTCGGCGGCTTCGCTGGTGCCGCCGCCGACGCCATAACGCTGTTCGAGCGTTTCGAGTCCCAGCTGGAGCAACACGGCGGTAGTCTGCGGAAGGCAGCCGTGGAGCTGGCCAAGGAGTGGCGCACCGACAAGTTCCTCCGAAGGCTGGAGGCTTCCCTCATCGTCGCCGATGCCCAGGACATGCTGTTCCTTTCGGGTGAAGGCGAGGTCATCGAGCCGGATGGCGGCATCGTGGCCATTGGATCGGGTGGCGTATACGCCCACGCCGCCGCAGTGGCCCTGTTGGAGCACAGCCAGTTGCCGGCGTCGGAGATCGCCCGGGCTGCCCTTGAGATCGCCGCGAGTCTCTGCATTTTCACGAACAGTTCTATCAATGTGGACGTCCTCGAGTCATGATCGAGAAGCGACGAACGCAATCTACACATCCTTCTCCTGATGAGGCTGGGGAAATGGAAGAACTCACCCCCGCGCAGATAGCCGAGGAACTCGACAGGTACATCGTTGGGCAGGATGCCGCCAAGAAGGCGATGGCGGTCGCTTTGCGTAACCGCTACCGGCGGCGACGGCTCCCGCCTGACGTGAGAGAGGACGTAGCCCCGAAGAACATCCTGATGATCGGCGCCACGGGCGTCGGCAAGACCGAGATCGCCCGTCGGGTGGCGGCTCTTTCGGGCGCCCCCTTCGTGAAGGTGGAGGCTACCCGCTTCACCGAGGTGGGCTACGTTGGCAAGGACGTCGAGAGCATCCTGCAGGACCTGGTCGAGGCCTCCGTCAGTAGGCTCTCGGAGGAGAGGATGCAGGAGGTGCAGTCTCAGGCTGAGAAGCTCGCCAACGAGCGGATCATCGACTATCTGGTTCAGCAGGCGCCCTCGGGCCTCAGAAAAAGGGGGCTGCGGAGGAACCAGGTGACCTCGGCCCTATCCGCAGGCGCGAAGCAGCAGGCTTCCAGCCAGGAGATAGCCAAGGACGAAGGATCCCAGGGAGACGGCGCCGGCAGCGAGCAGGCTGGGATGCGGCCCATGCGGACCAGGGTGGCGAAGCTGCTGCGGAGTCAGCGGCTGGAGGACGCCATCATCGAGATCGAGATCTCGCCCGACAGCGACAACTACGAGTCGGTATGGGAGTTCTCCACGGGGATGAGTCAGGAGGAGATAAACGAGGGGCTTCGGGAGTTCATCGAGAGCTACTCGTCGTCCCGGAAGAAATCGAAGAGGGTCTCCGTCAAGGACGCGCGGCGGATCCTGACTCGGGAAGAGGCCAACAAGCTGGTGGACTACGACTCGGTGGTGGATCAGGCCATCCAGCAGGCCGAGCAGAACGGTATCGTCTTCATCGACGAAATCGACAAGGTGGCCGGCAGCGGGATCGAGATCGGCTCCGACATCTCGGGGGAAGGGGTGCAGCGGGACCTGCTGCCCATCATAGAGGGCTGCACCGTGATGACGCGTTACGGCCCCGTCAAGAGCAACCACGTGCTGTTCATAGCCGCCGGCAGCTTCAGCAAGTCAAAGCCGTCGGATCTGATCCCGGAACTGCAGGGTCGATTCCCGCTCAGGGTGGAGCTACGCAGCCTCACGGTCGAAGACCTGGTGAGGATCCTGACTCACCCGAAGAACGCCCTGGTGAGGCAGTACACGGCTCTGTTGGCGACCGAGGGGGTGGATCTGCAGTTCACCGAAGATGGAGTAACGGAGATCGCCGAGACGGCCAGCCGGATGAACCGCCAAATGGAGAACATCGGGGCTCGGCGGCTGCAGACCATCATGGAGTACGTGCTGGAGGAGGTATCCTTCCGAGCCTCGGAGATGAAGGGCCAGAAGGTGGTCGTGGACGCCGGCTTCGTTCGCGAGCGCATGGCCGGGGTGGTGGCGGACGAGGACCTGAGCCGGTATATCCTGTAGACTCAGACCTCTCCCCCGGCCCCTACCCGAAACGGGGAGGGGCCGGGGGGTTAGGTCAGCTGTTGTTGCCGCTACGATGGTGGGCGTGCTAGAATGCCTATGGGCGAGTGCGCCCATATTATTTGTCACGCTGCCGGACCTGCGGAGCCGTGTCGTGGGCTTGGCCCATGGACTCTTCGCCGGGATGAGGGCAGCGGAAGAGAGAAAACGGAGGGAACCGGTTAAGTATGGCAGCCCCAGTATCTATGAAGACGCTCCTCGAAGCGGGCGTGCACTTCGGACATCAGACCCGACGCTGGGATCCGAAGATGAAGCCCTTCATCTTCACGGAGCGGAACGGCATCCACATCATCGACCTTCAGCAGACAGTTGGCCGGCTGAGCGACGCGATGAACTTCGTTCGCGATCTGGCGGCCGGCGGCGGCGTTGTACTGTTCGTCGGCACGAAGAAGCAGGCCCAGGAGACCATCGAGCAGGAATCTGCCCGCTGCAACATGCCCTACGTGAACCAGCGATGGATGGGTGGGATGCTCACCAACTTCCAGACGATCCAGAGCCGCATTCGGCGGCTGACCGAGCTGGAAGCAGCGAAAGAGCGAGGCGAGTTTGAGCGTCGTCCCAAGAAGGAGGCCAGTGCCCTGGATGAGGAGATCACGCGGTTGAACCGGTTGCTGGGTGGGATGAAGAAGCTCAGCAGGCTCCCGGACGCCGTCTTCGTGGTCGATCCAAACAGGGAGTCGATTGCCATCGCGGAGTCGCGCCGCCTGGAGTTGCCCCTTGTGGCGATGGTCGACACCAACTGCAACCCGGACGTTATCGATTACCCGATCCCGGCCAACGACGATGCCATTCGTGCCATCAGGCTGCTGACCGGAAAGATCGCCGACGCGGTCCTCGAGGGAGTCCAGCGGCGGGAGGCCGAACTGTCCAAGGCCGAGGCCGAGGCCGAAATGGCCGCTGCGGAGGGCGAGGAAGTGGAGGAGAAGCCGCACGTCGAGATGCCCGAGCTGGAGATGGCGGCTGCCGGCCAGAACACCGCAGCGGTGGTCGAGGAAGAGGCCCAGCCCGAGACCGTGGAGGCTCCTGAAGCACCGTCTGAGGGCGCTTCGGACAGCGGAGACGAAGAGGCATAGGACCGGGCTGCGGATCAGGGGCAGTGGGTCTTGAAAGGGCAATTACGGGAGGATAGCAGTTGGCTGAGATTACTACTGCGATGGTTAAGGCGCTCCGGGAGCAGACCGGGGCCGGTGTCATGGATGCCAAGCGAGCCCTCGAATCGACAGGGGGCGATATGGCCAAGGCCTCAGAGATCCTGAAGGAGCAGGGCCTTGCTCGCGCTGCGAAGAAGGCCGAGAGGGTTGCCGGTCAGGGGCTCGTAGAGGCCTACATTCACGCGGGCGGCCGGATCGGCGCCATGGTGGAGGTTAACTGCGAGACCGACTTCGTGGCGCGGACGGACGACTTCAAGCGGCTCACCCACGACATCGCCATGCAGGTGGCGGCCACCAAGCCGCGGATAGTGGGGAACGAGCAAGAGATGCCGGAGGGCGAGCAGATCCCCGACGAGGAGATCCTGCTGAAGCAGCCCTTCATCAAGGACCCGTCGATCACCATCCAGGATCTGGTCAAGAACTCCATCGCCAAGCTGGGTGAGAACATCGTGGTCCGGAGATTCGCCAGGTTCGAGTTAGGAGCCTAAGGTGGCGAATCCGCGCTACAAGCGCATAATGCTGAAGCTGAGTGGCGAGGCGTTGATGGGTGACCAGCAGTACGGGATCGATCCCGAGATGGTTGCCTACATCGGCGGCCAGATCGCCAGGTTGCAGAGCCTGGGGGTCGAAGTGGCCACTGTGATCGGTGGCGGCAACATCTGGCGTGGTGTCTCGGCAGCCCATCGGGGGATGGATCGAGCCACGGCCGACTACATGGGTATGCTGGCCACTGTCATCAACGCCCTGGCTCTGCAGGATGCCCTGGAAGCGCTGGAGATATGGACACGGGTTCAGTCGGCGGTCACCATGTCCGAGATCGCCGAGCCCTACATCCGACGTCGGGCTATCCGGCACCTGGAGAAGGGGCGGGTGGTCATTTTTGCGGCGGGTACCGGAAATCCCTACTTCACCACGGACACGGCCGCCGCCTTGCGCGCTATAGAGATCGGCGCCGAGGTTCTGCTAATGGCCAAGAACCGGGTGGACGGTGTGTACTCCGACGACCCGGTGAAGAACCCCCACGCTACCAAGTTCGAGCGACTGACCTATATGCAGGCCATCGAATTGGGGTTGCGGGTGATGGATACCACGGCGCTGTCCCTTTGTATGGAGAACGAGCTGCCCATCATCGTGTTCGATCTTCGTAACCCTGAGGCAATGGAGCGGATATTGTCAGGCGAGACGGTGGGTACGCTGATATCGCCCGACGATGCGCCTGATGCCAGGAGAAGTCGGCGCGGGTAGTTCCAATTCGTATCGAGAGAGGCTACCTACGATGACGGAGAGAGTAAACGAGGTTCTGACCAGCCACGAAGCCAGGATGCAGAAGGCTATCGAGAATCTGAAGCACGAACTCGCCACGGTGAGGACAGGCAGGGCATCACCCAGCTTGCTGGACAGGGTAACCGTCGACTACTACGGTGTGCCTACCCAGATCAACGCCCTGGCCAACATCAGCGCTCCCGAACCCCGGTTGCTGGTGATCGCGCCCTTCGATAAGAGCACCATGGGCGCCATCGAGAAGGCGATCCTCAAGTCCGACCTAGGGTTGACTCCGACCAATGACGGCAAGGTCATCCGGCTGGCCATCCCTCAACTCACTGAGGAGCGGCGGCGGGAGATGACCAAGATAGTGAAGAAGCGGACGGAGGAGGGAAGGGTAGCGCTCCGAAACCTTCGGCGGGACGCCCAGGACGATCTGAAGAAGTCCGAGAAGGAGAAGCTGATCTCCGAGGACGACATGAAGCGCGGTCAGGATAGGCTCCAGAAGCTGACCGACAGCTACATCGCGAAGGCGGATGAGCTGGGCCAGCACAAGGAGCAGGAGATCATGGAGTTCTAGAGAGGACAGCCAATGATCACTGCCCCATTGGGATCGGGGGCAAAGGGCATGACCTCTGCCGGGAAGGTCCCTACCCACATCGCCATCATCATGGACGGCAACGGCCGATGGGCACGGAAGCGAGGACTGCCGCGGTTGGCCGGGCACAAAGCCGGCACCGATAACATCAAGCGGATCATCGAATCGGCCTACGACCACCAGGTGAAGATGCTGACCCTGTACGCCTTCTCCACGGAGAACTGGAAGAGGCCCATGGAGGAAGTGCGCGGGTTGATGACGCTCTTACGGAACGTGATCGACCGGGAGGCGGAGACCCTCCGAAAGAACGGGGTTCAGCTTCGGCACTTCGGCAGCACGGAGGGGCTGGACCCGCAACTGCTGGACCGCATCCGCTACGCGGTGGAGTTGACCAAGGACAACGACCGCATCGTGGTCAACGTGGCCTTGAACTACGGAGGTCGGGCCGAGATAGTGGAGGCGGTGCGCCGGATCGTTCGAGAGGGGGTACCTCCCGAGGAGATCACGGAAGAGTTGCTGGCCTCCCGGCTGTACACCGCAGGAGCGCCGGATCCGGATCTCATCATCCGCACCGCCGGTGAAATGCGGCTCAGCAACTTCTTGATATGGCAGGCTGCCTACGCCGAGTACTGGTCCACGCCGATCTTCTGGCCCGACTTCGGCAAGGAGCAATTCCACGAGGCTATCGAGGAGTACGGACGGAGGCGGCGAAAGTTCGGGGCGCTAGGATAGTGGCCCAGGTGGCGGCGGGTGGGGGCGGGTCTGAGACTGAGACCCGCCCCTACGAGCTTTAGGGCTGGAGGCGGATTTGCTGGCTCAGCGAGTAGCAAGCGCTGTCGTGCTGGTGCCCCTGATCGTCGCCGTCACCTTCGCCGGCGGCCCCTGGTTTGCCGCGATGGTCGGGGCCGCCACCGCCGTTGCCCTCTGGGAGTTCTACACCCTCCTTAAGCGGGCAGGGCATGCGCCCCTCTGGCCATTTGGGCTGGTCCTGGGCCTCGCCTTCCTGCTGGATGCCTTCCTGCAAGCCGGCCGCCTCCCGGGGCAGATCGGTTGGCCAGCCCTGGCCCTGTGCCTGATGCTCTCCCTGCTCTACCTGGTAATACGGCAGCGGTTGGACTCGAGCCTGACGGACTGGGCGCTCACCTGGGTGCCACCCCTCTACATTGGCTTCCTGGCCTCCTTCCTGGTTTCGCTCAGGATGCTACCCGCGGGCGACCGGTGGATCTACATGGTCGCGGGGACAACCTGGGCCACCGACGTTGCTGCCTACTTTGTGGGGATGACCCTCGGGCGGCGGAAGTTCTTCCCCAGCATCAGCCCGCGGAAGACCCAGGAGGGGGCGGTGGGCGGCCTGGTGGCCGGAGCGGCCGGCAGCGTGGTTCTGGCCTGGCTCTTTGGCTGGGACCCCCTCCGGTTCGCTGTCTTTGGGCTGGTGGCTTCGGCGGCTGCCGAGGCGGGCGATCTGGCCGAGTCGCTGATGAAGCGGCAGCTGCAGGCAAAGGATGCCGGCCGGCTGATTCCCGGTCATGGAGGAATGCTCGATCGGATGGATAGCCTGCTGTTCGTTGGGGCGGTGACCTACTTTTGGGCCGTTTGGGTGGGGGCGATGTCATGAGTAGCGGACGAAGACGCCGTCGAGTGGCCGTGCTGGGCAGCACCGGCTCTATTGGCCGCCAAACCCTGGAGGTAGCTCGCTGGTTTCCCGACCGCTTTGAGATAGTGGGGCTGGCAGCGGGGAGGTACAGCGACCTTTTCCAGTCCCAACTTTCGGAGTTTCGGCCTCGGCTGGCGGCGGTCGGAAATGCCACAGAGGAGATGCCTCTGCTCCCCTCGGGGATACTGAGAGGGGTGGATGGGGTCACGCAGGTGGCGACGGCGCTGGAGGCGGATCTGGTGGTAGTTGCCACTGCCGGCGGGGTCGGTGTGGTGCCAACCCTGGCGACGGTATCCCAGGGCAAGAGCGTCGCGCTGGCTAACAAAGAGTCTCTGGTGATGGCGGGGAAGCTGGTCACCGAGCGGGCACGCCGGAGCGGGGCGCGGATTTTGCCTATAGATAGCGAGCACAGCGCTATCTGGCAGTGCTTGCGGGGTGAGGGAGAACTGCCCGAATGGCGGAATTCCGTCCGAGCCCTCATCCTGACAGCCTCGGGCGGTGCCTTGCGGGACCTACCGTCGAGCGAGTTGGACAGGGTTTCACCGGCTCAGGTTCTGGCTCATCCCACATGGCAGATGGGCCCTAAGGTTACAGTGGACTCCGCCACCTTGATGAACAAGGGGCTGGAGGTGATCGAAGCCTACTGGCTCTTCGGGCTACCGTTGGATCGCATCGAGGTGGTGCTTCATCGGGAGAGTATCGTCCACTCCATGGTGGAGTTCGTCGATGGGGCGATCAAGGCCCAGCTAGGGGTTCCCGACATGCGGGTTCCGATCCAGTACGCGCTGGCATACCCCGAGCGGCTGCCGGGGAAGGCCGAAGCTCTGGACTTAGTGAAGGTGGGTGCGTTAACCTTTGGAGAGATCAACCTCGACAGGTACCCCTGCCTGAGACTGGCGTTGGAGGCGGCGAAGAAAGGCCAGAGCTATCCGGCGGTGCTCAGTTCGGCCAACGAGGTAGCGGTCAACCTCTTCCTGGAGGGCAGGATCAGCTTCGGGACCATCCCGACGCTGGTCGAGAGAGTCCTGTCGCGACACGAGCCGGTGGAGCCCGACAGCCTCGAGTCCGTCCTGGAGGTGGCCAGATGGGCTCGAGAGGAATCCTTGGCACTTTCCCAGAGTAGGAGAAGGAACTAGGTCATGAACTGGACGTTGCTGGCAGCGATACCGGTGCTGAGCTTGCTTCTGCTGGTGCACGAGCTTGGGCACTTCGTGGTGGCGCGCCTGGCCGGAATTAAAGTGGAGGAGTTTGGGTTTGGATTGCCACCGCGCCTGATAGGCATTCGGCGCGGCGACATGATCTACTCCCTGAATGTGATCCCGCTGGGGGCTTTCGTGAGAATGGCGGGAGAGGACGGCGGCGACGAGACGAAGGAGGGGAGTTTCGCCAGCAAGAGCAAGCGGGCCAGGGCTGGGGTCCTGTTCGCCGGTCCCGCCATGAACTTCGTGGCGGCCGCCCTGCTGTTCGCCGGCGCCTTCATGATCGGCTGGCCTACCCCTACCTCCATGGAGGTGTACGTTTTCCGGGTCAGCCCGGGGTCACCGGCGGAGGCCGCCGGCCTGCAGGTTGGGGACCGGATCGTGGCCATCGACGGGAAACAGCTGCAGACCTCGGATCAATTCGTCAGTGAGACGCGGTCGAAGTTGGGCCAGCCGGTGGCGGTAACCGTGGAACGTGGTGGCACCCAGATTCAGAAGAGCATGACCCCCCGAACCAAGTGGCCTGAGGGTGATGGCCCGCTCGGCATAGGGCTGCAGGCAAAGAACGTCCAGGTGAAGCCTGTGGCCTACCCGCCGCTGCAGTCGCTGGCTCAGGGCTTCGGACAGGCGTGGCAGACGGTGGCCATGACCGTATCGGTGCCGGTCATGGTCGTTCAGGGGGCCTTACCGGCCGATGTCGCCCGGCCCATCGGCCCGGTGGGCATCTTTCAAGTTACCAGTCAGGCGGCAGACCAGGCCGCTGACAACGGCTGGTGGTTCCCCCTCATCAGCATAACGGCCTTGATCAGCGCCGGCCTATCCGTGGCGAACTTGCTGCCCTTGCCTGCCCTGGATGGGGGGCGGCTGCTGTTGATCGGGGTCGAGGCGGTGCGCCGCAAGAGGATAGCTCCAGAGCGAGAGGGAGCCATTCACTTCGTGGGGCTGATGGTGTTGCTGGCCCTGATGGTCATCATCTCCTACTACGACGTGGTTTCCCCGCTGCCCCAGATCAACTGGGGACAGTGACGAGCGGCCCATTTCAGTAGGGCGGGTTGTCTCAACCCGCCCGCCCCCCCACCCGTGATGGCGGCGGGGTTGAGGCAACCCCGCCTACTGGGCTTGCTGACGGCTTCTCACCACAGGTCGTCGAGGAAGGCCTCCGCCTCCTGCTCCTTCCATCCCGCCTTCCCTACCAGAGGCACGAAGCGCACCGCTCCGAGCTGACTTGAGAGCAACTGTCCTCCTTCCCTGGTGAAGAGAACCAGCTTCTGGGAGAGATGTGAGCCCAGGGGAAGGATGAGCCTTCCCCCCTCGGCCAGTTGATCGATCAACGGGGAAGGGACCCTGGGACTGGCAGCAGTGACGACGATGGCGTCGTAGGGGGCCTCGGCGGGGTGCCCAAGGCTACCGTCTCCCACCACCAGCTGAACGTTGCGATACCGAAGCTGCTTCAGCCGGCGGCGAGCCTCCGTTGCCAGCAAAGGAAACCGCTCGATGGACACCACCGTCCGGCTCAACTCCGCCAGGATGGCGCACTGATACCCGGACCCCGTGCCGACCTCCAACACCTTCTCGTTGCCTGTCAGGGCGAGGGACTGGGTCATCAGCGCAACCACGAAAGGCTGGGAGATGGTCTGGCCCTCGCCGATAGGTAGGGGGATGTTCCGGAGGGCGTGCGAGCAATGCTCCGGGGGCACGAAGAACTCTCGGGGAACTCGTTCCATGGCAGCCAGCACCCTGGGGTCGGAGATTCCCTCCCTCTGCAGTTCTACCAGCAGTCTGGCCAGTTTGTCCGACGGCGGCGGCATGTCGATCTCCCACGGCCGGGTTGGTGCCTATTCTAGCTCATTCCTCGCGATGCCCCTACCCTGCGGCGCCGGATTCTGCTATATTTTATCTTGCGAACTCGGATAGCTCCCAACGGCGGCTAAGTGCGTCGTTCCGCGACTTCGCGGGAACGGTGCATTTAGCCGTCCCCATGGGCGCAGCGATTCCACAAGGGAAAGGGTGATCGGCTTTGCCTGTTTACGTCTATCGATGTGAGGACTGTGGGACCGAGATCGAGAAGCGACAGTCCTTTCACGACGCTCCGCTGACGGAGTGCGAGCAGTGCCACGGGCGGCTGCGGAAGGTGTTCCAGCCAACGCCCATAGTCTTCAAGGGTTCTGGTTTCTACGCCACCGACCATCGATCCCCCTCCGGGTCAAACGGCGGAAACGGATCCAGCACCAAGGGGGAGAACGGTAAGGGGGAGGACGGCAAGGGGGCCGATGGCTCAGCCTCTTCCTCTTCGGCCAAGGAAACCGGCACGGCTGCCGCATCTGCCCAGAGCGACTGACGGCGACGGCCGCCATGAGAACTGTTCTGCAGAGGGTTTCCCGGGCCGAGGTCCGAGTGGACGGCGTCACCGTTGGGAAGATAGGTCCCGGCTGGTTGGTGCTGCTGGGGGTGGGGCACGGCGATACGGAGGAAACGGCCCGCAAGCTAGCCGACAAGGTGGTGAAGCTGCGGGTCTTCGAGGATGCCGATGGGAAGTTCAACCTGTCGGCGCTCGACGTAGGCGCCCAGGTGCTGGTAGTGTCTCAGTTCACCCTCTATGCCGACACCAGCCGGGGGCGGCGCCCCAGCTTCGTGGACGCTGCCGACCCCTCGGTGGCGGCCGGCCTGGTGGAGCGGTTCGCGGATTTCGTCCGCAACTATGGTCTTCGGGTGGAAACCGGCCGTTTCGGGGCTCACATGGAGGTGACGCTCACCAATGACGGGCCCGTCACCGTGAGCTTAGAGGTACCATCAGTTGGCCCCGAAGGGACCATGGGCCAGCGGACTCTACGGCAACGGTGACCATCTCCCCCCTAAGGTTGCGGTCGCTCTCGAAGAACACCAGTTTGTTGGAGCGGCTCCGACCGGACCACTTCCCCTTCTGGCGCTTCTCCACCAGCACCTCCACCTCCTGACCAATCAGGCGGCTGTTCTTCCGGGTAGCGATAGCCGTCTGAAGTTCCTCCACCAGGTGAAGGCGACGCTTCTTCTCGGCCGAGGGAACGTCGTCATCCATCTTTCTCGCCGCAGCCGTTCCCTGGCGCGGCGAATAGGCCGCCACGTGGACGACGTCGAACTCCACCTGCCGGAGCAACTCCAGGGTGTGGTCGAACTGCTCAGCGGTCTCGCCCGGGAAGCCGACGATCACGTCGGTGGACATGGCAATGTTGGGGACTGCATGGCGGATTTCGGCCACCAGATCCAGGTACTGTTTCACCGTGTAGCGGCGCGCCATGCGGCGCAGCACCTCGTCGTCCCCCGCCTGGATGGGCAGGTTCAGTTCCTCGCACAGTTGCGGGATCTCGGCCATGGCCTGGATCAGGTCTGGAGTGAAATCGTTCGGATGCGATGTGAGGAACCGCAGCCGCTGCAGCCCTGGAAGCCCGGCCACGCCCCTCAACAACGAGGACAGGCTGCTGGAGGGCGTCAGGTCCCGGCCCCAGGCATCCACCGTCTGACCCAGCAGTACTATCTCTCTGGCCCCCCTCGAGAGCAGGCTCCCGGCCTCGGCAACGATCTCTTCCTGAGATCTGCTCCGTTGCGGTCCCCGTCGATAGGGGACGATGCAGTAGCTGCAGTACTTGTCGCAGCCTCGAATCACCGTGACCCCGACCGACACCGGCACGCGGCGACGGTATTCGGCGGCAGCAGGGGCGCACGTCTCCGCGCCATCTTCGGCAGAGAGGAGCAGGTCCGGCAGCCTCTCCATCTCGGTCGGACCAACGAAGAGGTCGACGAAGGGGTAGCGGTGCTTCAACTCCTGCGGATCGGAGCCGGCCATGCAGCCGGTGACACAGAGGACCATGTTGGGCCGCTGGGCCTTGAGCGACTTGAGATGGCCTAGCTGCCCATGAACCCGGTCCTCGGCACTCTGCCGAACGCTGCAGGTGTACAGGATGGCGACGTCGGCATCGTCGAAGCGTTCGGCGACCGACATGCCGGCACCGTCGAGGACATCAGCGAGCCAGCGGGCGTCGGACTCGTTCATCTGGCAACCGCTGACCCAGAGGTGATAACGGCTGGACAAGACAACCTCCCTGCCTGGGTGAGGCAGATTTGACGATTTCGACAGTGGATAACTGCGCAATCCATTATAGACGGTGGCAGCGCGGATGCCAAACGCCAAGCAGCTGGCCGCGGATACTCTGCCCTTCGTCACCCCCGCGAAAGCGGGGGTCCAGGACGCTACCGTGCGGAGAGGACCCTGGATGCCCGCCTTCGCGGGCACGACAACGGATTGTGCACGCCATCCCAGGCCAGATGCTCAGATGACGCCGAGCTCCTTGCCGACACGGGCGAAGGCGTCCAGCGCTCGGTCCAGGTTCTCCCGGGTGTGGCCGGCGGTGACGATGGTACGGATGCGAGCCCTGTCGCGAGCGACGGTGGGATAGACGATGGCCTGTCCGAAGACCCCCTCCTCGAACAGACGCGCGCTCATCCGTAGGGCTCTGGCCGACTCGCCCACGATGACGGGAGTGATAGGTGTCTCGCTGGCGCCGGTGTCGAACCCCAGCCTGGTCAGTTCTGCCTTAAAGTATCGAGTGTTCTCCCACAGGGTATCGATCAGATGAGGCTCCTCCTGCAGCACGTCCAGCGCCGCGATGCAGCTGGCGACGACTGCTGGAGGATGGGAGGTGCTGAACAGGTAGGGACGGCCGCGCTGGACCAGCCACTCCCTGAGAGACCGGCTGCCGGCGATGTAGCCGCCGAGGACGCCGATGGCCTTGGACAGGGTACCCATCTGGATGTGGACCCTGCCGTGGAGGCCGAAGTGGTCCACGGTGCCGCGGCCGTCTTTGCCCAGCACCCCACTGGCGTGGGCGTCGTCGACCATCACAATGGCGTCGTATCGTTCTGCCAGTTCCACGATGCTCGGGAGCGGGGCGATGTCACCGTCCATGCTGAAGACCCCATCGGTCACCACCATGACCCGTCGGGCCCCCCTGGATTCCTCCAGCCGCCGCTCTAATTCGGTCATGTCCTTGTGTTTGTAGACCTTGCGGGTTGCCACGGTAAGGCGGCAACCGTCGATGATGCTGGCATGGTTCAGTTCGTCGCTGACGATCACGTCTCCCTCTCCCATGATCGCAGGAATGACGCCGGTGTTGGCGGTGAAGCCCGACTGAAAGACGATGGCAGCCTCGGTGTTCTTGAACTGCGCCAGCTTCTCCTCCAACTGCTCGTGGAGCGTCATGGTGCCGATGATGGTGCGAACGGCGCCGGAGCCGACTCCGTAGTCCTGAATGGCCTGGATGGCCGCCTCTCGGAGGCGGGGGTGGGTGGTGAGACCCAGGTAGTTGTTGGATGCCAGGTTAACGACCTGCTTGCCATCGATGAGCGCCACCGCGGCCTGCTCGCCCTGCAGCACCCTCACCTGAAAGTAGAGTCCCTGGTCCTTCAGTTCCTGGATCTCCTGCTCCAGGAAGGCAGTAGGGTCCTTTGCCACCGTCGCTGCTCCCTTCTAAGGTATCAGAACCACTTTCCCGCACTGACGACTGGCGTACAG
>JAJZQR010000076.1:14569-20460 GCA_021806765.1 Chloroflexota bacterium
GCAATAGATCAAAGGCCGCCTGGTACTCCTCCAGGGTGAAGGCATGGGTGATAACCGGGGATGGATCGAGGGCTCCAGAGTTCAGCAGGTCGGCCATCTCGTACCAGGTCTGGAACATCTCTCTCCCATTGATCCCTATGACCCGAGCCCCCTTGAATATCACCTGATTGGCGAGATCGAAATAGGGGATCGGTTCTTCCGGGATGCCGAAGGCGGTGAACCTGCCGCCCTTCGTGAGGACCTGGAAGCCCTGCTGGATTGCTTGGTGGGCACCGCTCATCTCCAGCACCACGTCCACGCCGAGCCCCCCCGTCTCCCGCAGGATGGTGTCCACCACGTTCTCGTCTCCGGCCCTCACCAGGTGGGTAGCGCCCATCTGCTTTGCCAGCCCCATCCTGAACTCGTTGACGTCGACGGCAAAGATGGGCCTGGCACCCGAGGCCCGGGCCACCCCGACGGCAAACAACCCCACGGGGCCGCAGCCGAAGACGGCCATCGACCTGCCGCTCACCGGCTCGACCAGGGTCGCATACACGGCGTTCCCCAGCGGGTCCTGGACGCAGGCCACCTCCGGACGCAGGGTGGGGGAGTTCTTCCAGAGGGAAGCCTCGGGGATGACCGCATAGTCGCTGAAGCAGCCGTCCACGTCCACGCCGAGGATGGAGAGGTTGGCGCAGATGTGACGGCGACCGGTGCGGCACTGGTAGCAGACTCCGCAGGCGATGTGGCTATCAGCAGACACGTAGTCACCGGGGCGAACCAGGGTGACGGCGCTTCCCACCTCCACCACTTCCCCAGCCAGCTCGTGGCCGAAGCGTCGCGGCGGGTGCAGGCGAGTCTGCGCCCACTGGTCCCACCGATAGATGTGGAGGTCGGTGCCGCAGATGGAAGTGGCCTTCACCTTGATCAACGCGTCTCGCGGACCTACAGGAGGGATGTCGACAGTGAGCAGTTGGGCTCCCGGGGCGGGATCGGTCTTCACCAGTGCCCTCATCTTGCCGTGCATCCTGCCGTAACCTCCTCTACACGATGTACTAATTGCATACAGAATGCCGAGGCAGGTCGATGGCATGGGCGGCGGGACGGTGAGAGATGCGGCGGACGCCCTTTCGAACGAGTCGGGCGTCCGCCTTTCGTGAAGGGAGTCAGAGGGCCGCGATTCTACTCTGGAATGCTTCGTACATGCGAGCAAGCACCGGACCGGGGCGGCCATCGCCGATGAGTTTCCCGTCCACCCTTGCGATGGGAGTCAACTCGGAGACGGTGCCCGTCAGGAACAGCTCCTGAGCATCGTACAGCTTGGGCAGGGGTATCGGGCTTTCACTATGGGGCATGCCCAACTCCCGGGCCAGATCCAGAACCACCGACCGGGTGACTCCATGGAGAATGTAGTTGCTGGCAGGAGAGGTGGTTAGCACCCCATCGAAGACGGCGAAGAGATTGGAGGCGGTACCCTCCATGACGAAGCCGTCCCTCACGAAGATCGCATCGTCGCAACCGGCGGCGACCGCGCGCTTCTTGGCTGCGGTGTTGGGCAGCAACATGGTGGTCTTGACGTAACACTTGGCCCAACGCTCGTCGGGAACGGTTATGGCCGTGAGCCCTGGCTGCCGCAACCGGTCGGCAGGCGGGGAGGCCGGGTTGACTATGGCAATGACGGTAGGCGTAAGACCCTGAGGGCGGAGGTGCTCACGAGGGGCCGCGCCGGAGGTAACCTGAAGATAGATGGACGCTTCCTGGAGACCGCTACGCTGGAGCAACTCCAGAGCCTGGCCCTCCAGTTGGTCCAAAGCCGATCCCGCGTTCAGATCCACGGCAGCGATGCTGCCCCGGAGCCGGCGCATGTGGCGTTCCATCTCGAAGGGCTTACCGTGATAGACCCGGATCACCTCGTAGACGCTCTCCGCGAACTGGAACCCACGATCATCGATAGCTACGGCGGCCTGCTCGTAAGGGACGAAGTGACCGTTGAGCAGCACTTCCTTCGACATCCTTTCTCCTTTCTTCAGCGTGATGAATATTGGTCTACATCTTGCTGGGCAGCTTCTCGGCTACCAACGGGGGCACATGACATGGACGATGGCAAGCTAATAATGGTGGTCGAGGACGATCTCACCATACGGCAACTCATCGCTGAGATCTTGCGAGACGCGGGGCACGAGGTTATGGAGTGTGCCAGCGGCGAGGATGCCCTATCCCGTCTCGAATCCACACGACCCTCTGTAATCACTCTCGATCTGGCGATGCCCTCCATGGATGGTGTCGAGTTTCTCCGCTTGCTGCGGGAGCGCAGTGGCGCGCCCGAGGCAGCCATCGTGGTCGTAACCGCCGCCCCGGAGTATCTCCGCTACGAACTGGCGGAGAAAGGACACTGGATCCTGGCCAAGCCCTTCCACGTAGACCAGTTGCTGGCGACTGTGGAACGGGCCTTAGACCAGCAGCGTGCCGCCGCGTAAGCATCCTCCCCGGATGGCGCGGAGCAGGCGATCGACGAAACCAGGGCCGTCTCACCTGCCGCGCTCCCCCAAGTGTTGGGTCATTCTGGGGCAATCTCGGAACGATCGAGCCCCTCCAGCATCGCCGAATGGAGGAGCCCGTTGGTGGCAACGAGATCACCCCGATAGATGTTCGGAGCGTGGCCCTGGAAGTCGGTGACCTGTCCACCTGCTTCCTGCACTATCAGAGCCGCGGCTGCCGCGTCCCAGGGAGAGAGGTGATCCTCCCAGAAGGCATCGAAGTGACCAGCTCCGACGTAGCAGAGGTCCAGGGCAGCCGAACCATCACGCCTGACCCCTTGGGCCCTGCGCACGAAGTATTCCCAGCGACGGAGGGTTGCGGAGAACTGGCTGCGGTCGTAAGGGAAGCCGGTGCAGACCAGGGCGTGGATCAGTTGATCTACCGAGGAGACCGCCAGGGGACGGCCGTTGAGCGTTGCCCCTTTCCCCCTCTGTGCCAGGAACAACTCCTTCAAGATGGGATCGTAGACCACCCCGAGGGTCACGGTTCCGGCCTGCTCCAAAGCGATAGAGACGGCGAAATGGGGATAGCCGTGGGCGTAGTTGGTGGTCCCGTCCAGGGGATCGATGATCCAGCGGTAGCGGCCAGAGTTGCCACCGGTGGAGCCCTCCTCGGCGAGGATCTGATGATCCGGAAAGCGGGACCGGAGCAGGGAGACTATAGTCTCCTCCGATTGGCGATCAGCGTCGGTTACCAGATTGATCTCGCCCTTGAACTGGATCCGCCGAGTCCTTTTCCATCGATCCAATAGGACGGCTCCGGCCGCTCGAGCTGCGGAGACGGCCGTGTCAGCAAGCAGCGAAAGGGGTGATTCTAGATGATCGTTCATGGGCAAGCGGATTATAGCACGGCAGTTGGAGCCTCGGCCAACGCGGCGCGACACTTGCAGGCTCAAGCCGGCATGAAGTATGTTGTGCCAGCACAACACCGTCTGGATGTGTCCAGCGCCCGGGCTGCCCTCGAGCGAGCCAGGCACGGAAACCGATCATCGAGGCTCAGCAGCGCTAGCATCTGTAGGAGAGAGCTAAAAGGGGAACATGGAGTTGGTGAGCCGTCCGGGATTCGAACCCGGGACCTGCGGATTAAAAGTCCGATGCTCTACCACTGAGCTAACGGCCCACTGTGATCTCATTATACTCGATTTCAAGCCGCAAGACATGGAGGCGACCTACCGGCGGCGGGAGATCGCGGCCAACGTCTGCCGACCCGCTGGAAACACAAACCATACCAACCTGGTGCTTGTGCCGTCGGCCCCGTTGAGGGATAATGCAACGCCGACGACGGGTTATCGCCTGTTGGCCGTCTGCGATCGGCAGTCAGCTACTGGATCCCATCCTCACTCCGCCTGTTTTCTCGCTCAAGCAGAGGGAGTGGTGGGGCCGGTCCGGTCCTCACCCCGTGAACACGCCCTCCGGCATGTTCACGCCTCTCCCACAGGGAGAGGAAGTATCCAGAATTCGGCACTCAGCACTCAGCCCTTGGCTAGATCGGAGCGCTCATGAAACTTCCCAAGCTGCGCATCGGCCCACTGGCGCCCCGCTACCCCATCATCCAGGGTGGGATGGGCGTCCGGGTCTCCACCGCGCCCCTGGCAGCGGCCGTCGCTAACAGCGGCGGGGTCGGCACCCTCTCTGCTGCAGAGTTCCACAACAAGAACCGCAAGTCGCCCAGGACCGACGTGGTCCGGGGCGTCACCGTGCCCCGACCGTACCTCTATGCACCGGAAATGGCTGCGGAGATCCATCGGGCGCGGTCCATGACCCGGGGGATCGTGGGCGTCAACGTAATGTTTGCCCTGACCGACTTCTACGATCTGGTGATGACCTGTGTCGACGCCGGCGCCGACTTCATCGTCTCGGGCGCGGGCTTCTCGCGAGATGTCTTCGGCTTCGTTCGAGACTTTGCGGTGCCGGTCATCAGCATCTGCGACCAGCCCGGCCTGGCGAGGATCGCCGAGCGACTGGGGGCCTCGGCCATCGTCGTGGAGGGCAAGGAGGCCGGCGGCCACCTGGGGACCGACAAGCCCACCCGGGAGATCCTGCCTGCTGTGGCCGACGCGGTGAGCATTCCGGTGATTGCAGCCGGCGGGATCTGGTCGGGCGAGGATATGGAGGATATGTTCCGGCTGGGGGCCAGCGGGGTCCAGATGGCCACCCGCTTCGTCACCACCCACGAGTGCGAGGTGTCTGCCGAGTTCAAGCAGGCCTACCTGGACTGCAAGAAGGAGGACATCACCATCATCAAGAGCCCCGTGGGGTTGCCGGGACGGGCCATCAGGAACGTCTTCGTCGACCGGACAGAGAGCGGCGAGAAGATGAAATTCAAGTGTCCGCTCCTCTGCCTGAAGACCTGCAAGGCCAAAGAAGCCAACTACTGCATCGCCTCGGCGCTGATCAACTCCTACCAGGGCAAGACCGAGGAGGGGATCATCTTCGCTGGGGAGAACGCTTACCGATGCGACAAGATCGTCCACGTGCAGGAGATCTTCGATGAGCTGCTGTCCCACTTCGAGCTGGACGCCGACGAGGAGAGTCCGGTCGCGGCGGGCACGGCGTAGGCGACAAAGCGGGGCCTGAGCATGGTGTAGGGGCGGTTCGCGAACCGCCCCTACCTCTTTTTGCGGGACAACTCAGCCATTGATCAGCCGCAGCCTCGGCCGGCGACGAGCCAGGATCTGCCGGCGTCGCTCCACCTGGGGCATGCCCTCTCCTGCCGCAGGCCGGTCCTCGGCTGCATCCCCGTCTTCCTCCGGATCCCCGAAGAGGGCGACTACCATACCGTTGGGCAGGTTCCCGATGCGCTGGAAGGTGGTATTGAACGCCTCCAGGTGGCCGGAGGGGTTCCGCAGCCAGATGGGGATCTGCTGAGCGACCCCGGAGGCGCTGCGCGCCGCGGCCAGGGCCGGGCAGAACTGTCCGCAGAGGGGCCTGCCGTCGGCGTTCCGGCACCTCAAGGCCCTGGCGCAGTCCAGTTCGCACATCCGCTTCGACTCGGTGCCGACCGTCTCGGCCAGTTCCGGCGAGACTTCCAGGATCCTTCTATCCGGCTGCGTGCTGATGATCATGGAACTCATGGGGTTGACCGCCTTTGGCTAGATAGGGCTGTTTCCGGGCGGCGAGAAAGGGCGAGCTGGAGGGGCTCGAAACCCATTCTCCGGCGCCGCTGGCGGACAGGGCGCAAGAAGCGTGCCCCCTCCACGTTCAGGTTTCCGAGCAGTGCCCGAGGTTGAAGCCGTCGCTCATTGGGCGCCGGTCTGGGGCGACCGGCCCCTACTGAGCAGCTGGCCCCAGATAGTCTGCCCTTCGTCACCCCCGCGAAAGCGGGGGTCCAGGAGACCACCGCGAGCAGAGACCCTGGCTGCCCGCCTTCGCGGG
>JAJZQR010000433.1 GCA_021806765.1 Chloroflexota bacterium
ACCGACACCTGGAATGAGAACCCGCGGGCTTTCAAGTGGACCAAGACCGCGGAGGAGATCTTCGCCTCGATGGCCAAATACCTCGAGCCGCTTCTTAGTGAGCACACTTCTGACTAGGGACACTAGCTGTCAGAGACGTTGCCGCCTCGCGGTGCCCTCCCGAGCACTAGCCGCGCCTGATCTCAAGGATCCAACCGGGGCCGATGCCATCTGTGGGCGCACGTACGGCCGGGGTGGTGTTGAGCTTCGCCAGCGAGTCTCTGCGCAGTCCAAGCGATGAAGGCGGAGCGGGGGCTGAGCGTCCTGGACTCCGGTGGCGACCGCAGCGACAAGCCAGGAGGGCGAGTCGCGTAGGTCCACCAGCTTTCAGCGCAGATCCCCCAGTCAGACTCGACGTTCTCGCCAACGAAGGTCAGATCGACCCGCACCGGCCACCACCCGGCTCAACAGTGCCCCAGGGCCGTGTTCGACGGCGATCCCCGATCAGGACTTTCACGCCCGGCGTCCGATCACAAAGGCTCGGGGTGGGCCCCGAATACCGTCTCGCCCGTCTCGACGTCGCCCACGTGACGCACTCATGGACTCCGGTGCCGAACTCCCCGTCCGGCTCGCCGCACCTGCGGTACCGAAACTGACGGCCGCACGCAATATAGTAGGCGCAACAGCCCCCGTCGGCGAAATCCCAGGACACCAACTCAGCCAGGTTGGCCCAGCTGGTGCGGACGGGCCACCGGGATCAGCATTACCCCAAAGACTCTGCCTCAGGCCGGGTGGGGTAATCCCTCGAGATGGATACTCCCACTGCAGAAGTATCGTTGCCTGCCTTTAGCAACAACGGACCGCCGGGGCGCTCCAGCGGGCATGGCTTTCGGGCACCTTCGCCACAGGCAGTTAATCAACTGGCCTATCGGCCGCCTTTTCAATACTGGTTTAGCCTGCTGACCTCGCATCACGCCAGTTTGGGGTGCCCTACTCAGAAGCGTGCCATCGACCAGCGCTCGCTCTGGTTCAACTCGCACCCACAGATTATTCCGAACCTGCGCTTGCCTCGGGAGAGCATTTCTTGTAGCATCGCACAAATAGCGTTTCGCTAGAAATTGGAGGGAAGACGGGGGGAAGCGTGGAGCCTGGCATAGAGGGCTCTCGTGCGTTCATCACGTACCTGGGCGACGATCAGGAGTCAAGGAAAAGACTTCGACTGGCGGTCAAAGATCTAATAGACGTGAAGGGCACGGTCACGTCGTGTGGTAACCGGAGTCTCTTTGAGCGAGGGGTTCGGGCGCAACACGACGCTGGCTGCCTTGCCGGCGCTCGACATGCCTGTGTGCAAATCGTCGGCAAAACGAATACGCACGAGTTCGGTATGGGTGCCACTGGGATCAATCCCTGGTTCGGAACGCCTGTGAATCCGTACCTTCCGAATTGCGTCCCCGGGGGCTCCTCGAGTGGCTCGGCCGTATCAGTCGCCGAGGGAACCGCCGACCTTGCCTACGGCACCGACACAGGGGGGTCTGTCCGCATTCCGGCCGCATGCTGCGGCGTACTCGGACTCCGGCCCACCCACGGACGCGTTTCACTGTCGGGAGTCAATGCGCTAAGCCCCAGCCAGGATACGGTTGGACCCCTTGCCCGGACGCTCCCCCAACTAGAACTGGCCATGCGGCTTCTCGACCCGGGCCTTGGGGACGTGACAAAACGCCCCTGGCGCGTAGCCCGTGTCGTCCTCCCGGAGGGAGTCCATGTGGATCCCGACATTGACAGAGCCTGTGACGAGGCTCTGGCTCGGCATCCTGGCATAAGCGAGATTCGTGAAATACCGATTTTAGGCTGGCAGGACGCGCACCACGCATCTGAGGTCATCGCTGTGGCGGAGTCCGCGAACGTCGTAGCTGCTGCTCGACTCGATGAAAGCGAAGTCGGCCCAGATGTGCGACGCCGGATTGAAACCGCCGAAGCGTTAGATGTCGGCGAATTGGTCGACGCTCAGCGAATTAGGGGGTCATGGACGGCACGGCTCTTGTTGATTCTCCAGGAGTTTGATTTCCTTGCCCTTCCTACCCTCCCCGGTCCTCCGCCACGGTGCGACGAACCAGACGCGCTTGACCTCACTCTGCTGACCCGGGCGGCGAGCCTGGCGGGCTTACCCGCACTGTCGGTGCCAGTTGCCGCGCGCGGCCCACTGAAGACGGCAAGTCTGCAGATGATCGGCGCACCCAGGTCGGAGGAGTTGCTGCTTGCCGCAGCACGGGGACTACCTGCCTACTCGGAGGGTAGAGGAGAATAAAGGGGGAACGTATGAAACGTCCAATTGTCGCACTGGCAGTCAGCACAGCGTCCATGTTGGTTCTTGCAGCATGTGGAGGTAACTCGAGCGCCAGTGCTCCAGCGTCCTCGAGTTCAAATTCAGCCAAGAATGTGACGATCACGATCGGCACATTTCCGGACCCGCGTCCGATGGGCATCGTAAAGGAGGAAGGCTGGCTGGAAAAGCAAGGATACACCGTAAAGTGGGAGACTTTCCTCAACGGTATTCCTGGCGAAATTGCCGCAGCGGCAGGCGGCTCTCTCGACATGGGACAGGCAGACACTTCCGGCATGATGCCGCTCTTTGTAAAGGATCCGACACTCGCGTGGTACGTTGGCACCGAGACTGGCGATGTGGTTCAGATCATTGCTCGAAAGGGTTCGGGCATCACATCGGTGGCCGGGCTCAAGGGCAAAGTAATCACAACTCCCGGCCTGAATACAGCTGATCAAGTCGTGTTGGATTTGGCGCTGCACAAGGCGGGATTACCCCTTAATGCCGGCACCTACCCGATTGCCACTGGTCCAAACTCGGTCATCGCGATGCAAAACGGAACAGTCGATGCGGCGTCGGCTTACGTCCCGTTCAGTGCCCAGATGATCGTCAATGGCTCGGGGAGATTGATTGCCACCGCGGATCAGGTCTACGGCAAGCCCTGGGTCGCGGGTGGACTCTTCGTAACGCGTGCTTTTGCCAAGGCTCATCCCCAGGCAGTTCGTGACGTCCTCAAGGCGGTACTGCGCGCCGAGAACCTCATCAAGACGCAACCTGCAACGGCCTACAAGCTGCTGTCGGAGTACTCGGGTGCGAGTGTCGCGGCGATCAAGTACTCGTATGACCACAACTTCATACGACTTTTGCCGCTGGTGCCGGACAAGCAGGCCATGATTGCAGAGGCGAAGACGGAACAGCAGTACGGCGTCTTCAGCGGTAATCCAACGACGTTCATAAATAGTTGGGTCAACACGAGCTTTGCTGCTGCGGTAGCGGGCGGAAAGCCCTAGACGGGAATAAAGTCCTGGCGCAGAAACCCTTGAGAGGGTTCATGCGCCAGGCTCCGCAGTAGCTCGGCCTAAGTGGCCTGTTGTGAGAGATCTGGCGGTAAGTGAAATGGCTGTGATGCACAAGCAGTCTGTGAATAGTGGCCAACTTCCGAATATGCATGGCTCTATGTTCGGCGCGAGAGGCGCTCGTGCCGGAGCCGGATTCATAGGAGTTGCCATCTTCCTTCTCGTGTGGTGGTTGCTTGCAGAAGTGCTGCCCCGTCATCCAGTGGTACTGGTTCCCACGCCCTGGTCCATATTTCACGCGTTCTG
>JAJZQR010000434.1 GCA_021806765.1 Chloroflexota bacterium
GTTCAAGGCGGTGCAGACCGGTGGACCATCGGGCGGGTGCATCCCGGAGGGGTTGCTGGACATTCCCGTCGACTTCGACCGCCTCACCGAGGTCGGGTCGATGATGGGCTCCGGCGGCATGATAGTAATGGACGAGGACACCTGTATGGTGGACGTCGCCCGCTACTTCGTGAACTTCCTTCGGGACGAGTCCTGCGGCAAGTGTACCTCCTGCCGAGAGGGCATCCGGCAGATGCACGAGATCCTCTCCGACATCACGGAGGGGAAGGGGAGCTCGGCAGACCTGGACCTTCTGGGGGAGCTGGCCAACGTGGTGGCGGAGACCTCCCTCTGCCAGCTGGGCGCCACGGCGCCGAACCCGGTCTTGACAGCCTTACGATGGTTCCGCGGGGAGTACGAGGCTCACCTGGGTGGCCGCTGCCCTGCCAAGGTCTGCCGTGCCCTCATCAGTTACAGTATCGACGAAGAGAGGTGCAAGGGATGTGCCCTGTGTCTGGCTGAGTGTCCCCAGGGGGCGATCAGCGGCGAGCGCAAGGCTGTGCACCGGATCGATCAGAGCAGGTGCATCAAGTGCGGGGCCTGCTACGACGTCTGCAAGCTCGACGCTGTCGTTGTGCAGTGAGCGAGGAGGTGGACATGGTCACGCTTACCATCGACGACCAACTGGTAGTGGCTCACGAGGGGCAGACGATCCTTCAGTCGGCCCGAGCTTTCGGCATCGAGATCCCGACGCTATGCCACCACGACGCTCTCTCGCCCTACGGTGCCTGCCGGCTCTGCATCGTGGAGGTGGCCCGGCGAGGGCAGCGGAAGCTGCAGGCCTCCTGCAGCTATCCCGTCGAGGAGGGGCTGGTGGTAAGCACTCGATCGCCTCGTGTGCTGGGGGCGCGGAGGACGATCGTCGAACTGCTTCTGGCGCGCTGTCCGGAGGTGCCGGTCCTGCGGTGTCTCGCCGAGGAGTTGCGCATAGAGCGCCCCCGTTTCCGGACCCTGGAGAGTTCCGACTGCATCCTGTGCGGCCTTTGCGTCCGGATGTGCGACGAGGTGGTGGGCGCTCACGCCATCAGCTTCGTCGGACGGGGTACCACTCGCGAGGTGACCACCCCCTTCCAGATCAAGGCCGACGAGTGCATCGCCTGCGGCGCCTGCGCCCGGGTGTGCCCGACAGGTGCCATTGTGCTGCCCGGTGTGCAAGAGGCGGTGGCCAAGGCGCTGCCGCTCGGCCCTACCACAGCCATCTACGTCCCCTTCCTGCAGGCCATCCCCAACGTTCCGGTTATCGATCGGGATGCCTGCATCCACTTCAAGACGGGCGGGTGCCGTATCTGCGAGGAGTCCTGCGAGCAGCACGCCATCGACCACCAGATGGAGCCCGAGTACGTCGAGGTGGACGTTGGTGCCATGATACTGGCCACGGGGCACGACTTCTTCGACGCCCGACGGCTGCCGCAGTACAACTACGGCGTGTTCCCCAACGTCATCGACAGCACGGAGTTCGAGCGGATGTGCAACGCGGCCGGCCCGACGGCCGGGACCATCCGCCTCGCCGACGGCACGACCCCTCGCAGCGTCTGCTTCATCCACTGCGTTGGCTGCCGCGACTCCCACGCTAACAGCTACTGCTCCCGCCTCTGCTGCATGCATGCCATGAAGCAGGCGCACCTAGTGAGGGAGAGGACCGGTGCCGACGTGTACGAGCTTTACATCGACATTCGGGCCGGGGGCAAAGGGTACGAGGAATTCTATGAGAGGGTGCAGCGGGAGGGTGTGATCTTCATCCGTGGTCGGGGCGCCGAGGTGATGCACGATGGAGTGCGGCTGGCCGTGAAGGTGGAGGACACCGGCCTTGGACGGCCCGTGACCCTGACGGTGGACATGGTGGTGCTGGTGACGGGCCTCACGCCCCAACAGGATGCCGGCCAGGTGGCGAAGACCTTCCACGTCACCCGGGACAAGGACGGCTTCTTCATGGAGGCCCACCCGAAGCTTCGGCCCTTCGAGACCAACACCGATGGCATCTACATCGCGGGTACCTGCCACGGGCCCAAGGACATACCGGACACCGTCGCCCACGCCAACGCGGCGGCGGCCGAGGTGCTGGCGCTCCTGGGTCGCGGGGCGGTAGGGGTCGAGGCCGCCACCGTGGAGATCGATGCGGATCGATGCGCCGGATGCAAGACCTGTCTCGATCTGTGTGCCTACGGGGCCATCACCTTCGATCCCGAGAAGAGGGTATCGCGGGTCGATAGCACCCTGTGCAAGGGCTGCGGGGTTTGCGCATCCGCGTGCCCTTCCGGTGCGGCAACAGCGCGCCATTTCACCGATGAAGAGATCCTGGCCGAGATCGAAGGGGTGCTGGCCGAGGGTGAGCCGGTGGTCGTGGCCCCCTCGGCGTGAGGGAGGATGAATATGTCGTCAGGACAGTTCGAGCCGAAGATAGTGGGTTTTCTCTGCAACTGGTGTTCGTACAGCGGGGCAGACATGGCGGGGACTGCCCGCATCCACTATCCCGCTACCGTACGGATCATCAGAACCATGTGTTCAGGTCGAGTGGATCCCTCCTTCGTTCTGAAGGCCTTTGCCCGGGGAGCCGACGGCGTGCTGATCGCGGGGTGTCATCCAGGCGACTGCCACTACACTTCGGGCAACCTGAAGACGATGCGGCGGGTGCCTTTGACCGCGCAGTTGCTGAAGGGGTTCGGGATTGATCCCGGGCGGCTGCGGCTGGAGTGGGTTTCTGCGGCCGAGGGGGCCCGTTGGGCCAGGGTGGTTCAGGAGATGACGGAGGAGATAAGGGCTCTCGGACCGCTCAACTGGAAGGGTTTCCTGGACCTCAGCTACAGGGAGGACTCGGCAACGGACGATGAGTCGGAGCAGATGCTGGTAGCTGTATAGGGGCGCGGGTCGCGCCACACTCGGGCAACGAGAGGCGGGGGTGAGCCATGGGAGACAAGCCTAAGGTGGCTCTCTACTGGGCAGCGAGTTGCGGAGGATGCGAGATAGCGGTTCTCGACATCGCGGAGCATATCCTGGAACTGACTGCGGCGGTGGATCTCGTCTTCTGGCCGGTGGCCCTGGACTTCAAGTATCGTGACCTGGAGGCGATGGAGAACAAGAGCATCGACCTTTGCCTGTTCAACGGTGCCATACGGGGCTCGGAGAACCGGTTCATGGCCGAATGGCTGCGGGCCAAGTCCAAGTTGCTGGTGGCCTTCGGCTCCTGTTCCTGTTTTGGGGGCATTCCTTCCCTGGCGAACCTCACTACTTCCAGCCGGATCTTTCAGTGGGTGTATGAGGAGGCCTTCTCCTCCGATCCGGCCGACGGTGAGCATCCCACACCCCGCTATGTGGCCGACGAAGGGATATTGAGGCTCCCCAGGCTTTTCAACACCGTTCGGACTCTGGATCAGACGGTGGAGGTGGATTACTACCTGCCGGGCTGCCCGCCGGAGAGCGGGCAGGTGTGGGCGGTCCTTCAGGCCGTCCTTTCCGGAGAGCTTCCCCCCAGGGGTTCCGTCGTCGGGGCCTCCGAGAAGGCCCTCTGCGACGAGTGCGAGCGGACCAAAGAGGAGAAGAAGCTGCGCCGCTTCTACAGCCTGGCCGAGAAGACCCCGGACCCC
>JAJZQR010000435.1 GCA_021806765.1 Chloroflexota bacterium
CTCTCCCCCCACTTCCCAGCCCCCCCTGCCATCACCAGCGGCTCCCGATGGTGCCCCAAACCCACCCGCTGCGCACCTTTCGGCCATCCGCTGCGCAGATTCGGCCCCCGGATCGCCCTGGCACGTCGAGAAACTCGTGCCAACCCCAAGCCGACATGCCCCGACCACATCCCACCCAACATCCCTCTACTCTCACCGCGATCCCCATCCCCCTTTCGCTGCGCAAGCCCGGACGTGATTGATCTTGACAAGCAGGGGGCTTTGTACTACAATGCACAATTGCGAAGAGTTCGCAATAAGGCAGGCAACGACGCTGGAGTCGAGGCGGCCGTTGCGCTCCGCCCGCACCTGCCTACGCCGCCTCCAGGCGGGAGGGTGGCCAAGTCGCTTCGCGGAGTGATCCCCTTCAAGGATTTCCTGGAAACCCACAGGGGGTTTTCGTCGATCTCGTTAATGCGAATGGGTCGTATTGGCAACAGACCGGCCGTGGCCGCAGTTGCCACCGGGCTCCCGGCCTTCGCAGGAGAGTAGGAAAGGCTCGTCTCTCGCCGTTTCTTTAGGTACCGTTCCCACGCGGAATCCCGGGTCTCACTAGCCGAGTACCTCGGCTCCAAGAACAAGTTCCTGTCAAAGAGGAGGAACCCATGGTTGAGTCCCTGGTCATCACCCTGCGCGAAGGCATCGAAGCTGCCCTGGTCGTGGGCATCATCCTGGCCTACCTGAAGAAGACGGGCCGGGACTCCCTCCGGAGGCCGGTCTACACTGGCCTTGCCCTCGCGGTCATCGCCAGCCTCGGCGTCGCCTGGCTCTTCCAGGCGGTCAACTTCGACCCGGAGAACGAGTATCTGGAAGGCGCATTGCTCGGGATCGCCGGTCTCTTCGTAGGGAGCATGGTCGTCTGGATGTGGCGGACCGCTCGCGGACTGAAAGGCGAGATGGAGTCCCGGCTGTCCGCGATCACCGCTGGAACCGAGGCGAGCAGGGCCTCGATCCTCGGCCTCCTGCTCTTCACCTTCTTCATGGTCTTCAGGGAAGGCGTGGAGACGGTGCTGTTCCTGGCCGCGGTCGGCCTGGGCGAGGAGGCGAACCCTCTCGGCCTGGTGGGGGCGATCCTCGGCCTTGCCCTTGCCGCTCTGTTCGCGGTCCTCTTCGTCCGCGGCAGCCTCAAGATCAACCTTTCCCGCTTCTTCCGGGTCACCGGCGTCGTCCTTCTCACCCTTGCAGCCAAGCTCCTTGCCGGCGCCGCCCACGAGTTCGGCGAAGTCAGGCTGATCCCTCTCAACAAGGAGATCATGGCGATCCTCGGATACCTGGTACGGGACGACACTGCTACCATGCTGGTGATGGCCCTGGTCGCCGTGCCGATCTTCCTGCTGCTCTGGGAATCCCTCAGGCAACCTCGGCCGGCGCCGATGATCGGGGAGGGCCCGGCCGAGAGGCGCAAGCGGCTGGCCGCCGCGCAACTGGAGCGCACCTGGCAGCTCGGCCTTGGAGGCGCCACCCTGGGGATCGTCCTCGCCCTCGGCACGACCGCCCTGGCGGGGGCCAGGATGATCGATCCCCAACCCGAGCCAGTGAGCGCCGCCGGACAGGAGATCCGAGTCCCTCTCGATAATCTCCAGGAGGGGCGCCTCCACAAGTTCGCCTACACGGCGTCCGACGGCACCGTCGTGCGCTTCCTCCTCGCCAAGCAGAAGGACGGCTCGGTGGTGAGCGGCCTGGATGCCTGCCAGATTTGCGGCGCCGTGGGTTACGGCCAGGAGGGTGAAGTAGCCATCTGCAAGAACTGCAACGCCCCCATCCCCTTCGATACCTTCAGCTTCGGCGGAGGCTGCAATCCCCTGGTGCTCGAGTCGAAAGTGGCAGGCCAGGACGTCCTGGTTGCCGCCGCCGACATGGAAACCGCGACGCGTAGCTTCAGGTAGGTGCCGCAATGCTGCTCAGGATACTGCGAGAAACCATGCTCAGGCGAAAGAGGCGGGTGGCCGTGGCGGTGCTGGCCGTCCTGGTGGGATCAAGCCTGGCCGCCGCGCTGCTCACGCTATCGGCGGACGTGGCCGACAAGATAAGCCGGGAGCTGAAAGCCTACGGTGCCAACATCCTCATAACCCCTCGTTCCGAGGGGAAGGCGGTATCGGCAAGCGATGGCGTCTATCTCGACGAGGGCGATCTGGTGAAGCTGAAGACTATCTTCTGGCGAAACAACATCGTCGGCTTCGCCCCTTACCTCAGCCAGATGGTGAGCGTGGGTCCCTCTGGTGAGAGCGCCGTCCTGACAGGCACCTGGTTCGACAAGGAGCTCTCACTGTCTGCCGGAACCCGGGTTCGCTCCACCTTCTCGGGGCAGACGCAGACGGAGGCCGCGGATCGCTTTCACGCCGGAGTCAAGGGGATCAGCCCCTGGTGGAAGGTGCAGGGTCGGTGGGTGACCGACGGCGACCCCGAGGGGGCCCTGGTGGGTTCGAGCCTGGCCGAGAGGCTCGGGCTCTCGCCGGGGGACCGGCTGGAGGTGCGCCAGGGGGAGAGGGTTCGGCAGCTTCGCGTCGACGGGATACTGTCCACCGGAGGGCTGGAGGAGAACCAGATCTTCGTGGATCTTCCGGTGGCCCAGTCGCTCCTCGGTATCGAGCGGGGAGTGGGACAGGTGCTGCTCAGCGCACTGGTCACGCCGAAGGAGAAAATCGCAGAGAGTATTCGGAACAAGAAGCCGGAGGAGATGACCCCGAAGGAATATGAGACCTGGTACTGCACCCCTCTCCTGGAGTCGATAGCCCTCCAGGCCGAGGAGGTGATCCCCGACTCCCAGGCCCGGGCCATCCGGCAGATCTCCGAGGCCGAAGGCTCCTTCATCTCCAGGATCGAGCTGCTGATGGCGCTGGTGACCGGTCTCGCCCTCGTGGCCTCCGCCCTCGCGGTCATGACGACGATGACGACCACGGTGCTGGAGAGGCGGCCCGAGATCGGGCTGATGAAGGCGATTGGGGCCGACGGCCGGCAGATAGCGGCGATCTTCCTGGCGGAGACCGGGCTGATCGGGCTCCTGGGCGGCCTCCTCGGGTATCTGGCCGGCGTCCAGCTCGCCCGGTTCATGGGGGCCACGGCCTTCGGGGCCGCTCCCCAGGCCAACCTCGCGGTGCTGCCCGCGACCGTCCTGCTGGCCCTCGCCGTGGCCCTGGTGGGCAGCGCGCTGCCCGTCAGGAGCGCCATGCGGGTGCAGCCGGCCCTGCTGCTGAAGGGAGGGTGAGATGAGACGAAAGGGCATGTTCTACCGCATCATCGCCGGATCCCTGAGACATCGGGCCCTTCGGGTTGCCGTGGCATCTCTCTCCATAGTGATGGGCGCTTCGCTGGTGGCGGCCCTCGCCGGCATCTCGTTGGACGTGGGGAGCAAGGCCGGCCGGGAACTGCGTTCCTACGGTGCCAACCTGGTGTTGACGCCGAAGGCAGCCGTCGGGCAGGCCGGGGTGGGGAACCTGGATTTCGGCACCGTCCAGGAGGAGCGATACCTGGACCAGGCTCACCTCATGTGTCTGGACGACTGGCAGAAGGGC
>JAJZQR010000077.1 GCA_021806765.1 Chloroflexota bacterium
GCGATCGCGCAGCAGGAACAGCAGGCTCGCGTACCTGAAGGTTTCGACGTCGCCCAGCCCCTTCACGGCTCCCGGCACCGTCAGCACCGACTCCACCAGCCCTCTGCCCAGGGTCCCCAGGTAGGCGCTGTCCTCCTCGAAGCCGATGGGGATGCCGGCTGGGGTCGACCGGGGTCCGCCGGCGAGCGGGGTGATGGACCAGTAGGCCCGTCCTCCCATCAGGGCCGGCCGGTGCCGGTACAGGTCCACGATCCACGGGGCGATCCCGCGTCCGAACTCCGCCTTCAATCGGGCCGTGTATGGAATGAGCTTGCTCGCGGCGGTGGAGCCGCTGGAGGGCTCGAAGAGCCGCACCGGCTCGGAGGTGAGCAGGTTGCCCTCTCTCCGGCCAAGCCGGTCGATGGCGGTCGCATAGTCGTCGTAAGTCGAGAGGGGGACGGCCCGCTGGAACTCCCGCGGCGTCCTGATGGAGGCGAAGGAGTGGCGCCGGCCGTACTCGGTCTCGCGGTTGGCATCGAGGTAACCCCGGAGCAGAGCGGCCTGGGTGGTGGCGAGGCGGCCGGCCGAGGCCCAGAAACGCGCGGCCTCGGGCAGCATCGAACCGAGCCAGAGGCCGTTCGCGCCCAGGCTCGAGATCGCCATGGCGGGCACTAGAGGCCGGCCACGCGGAGTCCGGCCGCGGTCATGTTCTCGGCCGAGATCTCGGTGAGGCACACCAGTTCGTCGCCCCGCTCGTGCCCGGGGTTTTGCCGAACGAAGAAGGCCACGTGGGGGTCCTCCAGCAGCTTGGCGGTCACCTCGCCTATGCCCTTCCTGAGGGGGGTCGCCCCGACGCTGAAACGCGCCACGCCGGAGTCGGGGTCGTAGTCGGACCCGAAGTGGCGGACGGCCAGGGCGTCTATCAGCTTCCGGACGGACTCCGGGGCCGGCCGGTCGTAACGGGGGTAGAACTCCTTATAGAAGACGGGCAGGAAGCGGTAGGTCCTGAAGCCCGAGGAGATCAGTAGCCAGTAGAGGGGCCGCGCCATCCCCTCGGCCATGGCGAGGACGCTCCGGATCCACAGCTTCGAGAGTTCGAGCGTCCCCCAGCAGGCGGGCCGGACTATCGTGTCGCCCGAGTAGACGACGCTGAGCCGCTCACCCCCGACCTCGGTCTCGTAGAGGGCGAGGGTGGAGAAGCCCTGAAGATCGCCGGCCGCATCGTGAAGCAGGAGCACCCAGTCCTTGGCGGCGAGGTCGCGTCCGAAGACCTCCGGGCTCGCCTGGTCGAAGTGCTCGGCGAAGAGGCCGAACATCCGGCTCACCTCACCGGCGCCCAGCTCCCTCCTGGCCACCACCCGCGTCGACAGCTTGCTCGCCATTCGCTTCAGCCCTCCTACCCGCAGTATCGCACGCCGGCCGGGAGGGCTGCCATCGCGGCGAGGACGGCCTGCAGGGGCCGGATCTCGAGGGGGCCGAGGAAGTTCCCCTTCACAGGACCGCAGCCTCGGGCCCCGGCGTCCGCCCGTCCACGCGAGCCACCTCCTCCAGCCCGTCCTCCCAGGCGACCAGGTACAGGTGGCTCCGGTAGAGAACGTGGCGGTAGGCCCCCGCGATCCTTGCGAAGGGGTCCCCAGGGCTCATGCCCAGCATCGCGTAACCGAAGCCGGCAGGGGCCGCGTGGTTGTACAGGGCCCGGAGGAGGGCGGCGAAGACGTCCGGGTCGTCGCCGTCCACGGTCGCGTGGGCGGCGTAGCACGAGCGGAAGGGCGAGTTGGGCGCCGGCAGCGCGGGCCAGCCGAGGGCCCTAGCCCCGACGTTGACGAGCCACCGGAAGCGATCGAGGGCTCCAGCGTAGGAGCGGACCACGGCCTGCTTGAAACCGCTCTGGTCCCAGCAGGAGATGCAGCCGATCACGTGGTCTCTCCTGAGGGCCACGAAGAAGTCCTCGGGCGAGAGGTCCGGGGTGCACTCGGGGTCGAAGAGGATCCCGGGCGGCCAGTGGGGGGCGAACTGCCGGCGCGGGCCGTTGCGCTCCAGGCATGCGTGGATGGCGGGGACGTGGTCGGCGGAGGCTCGCACTATCCGGACGCCGGAGGGGGCGGCGAGGTCGGGCTTCCTGCGGCCCAGGGCTATCGCGTAGCTGTTGAAGGGCGCGTAGTCCGAGTAGCGCGGATACCCGGCGAGCCCGGCGGTGAGGAGCCTCCTGGCCGGCAGGTTGTCGGCAACGATACTGGTGAGGTAGAAGGGCGCCCGTCCGTCGCGGTGGAGCTCCCTCATGAAGCCGAAGCCCCGGGAGAGGCCGCGGCTCACGAAGAGGGGCTTACCCGGCCTGTGGAGCACCCGGAGCTGGCTCAGGTAGCCGATCTCGCGGACCTTGCCGTTCAGGAAGACCGGACGGATCGAGCGGCTGCCCATGCCGGCCACCTCCCCGGTCTCCTCATCCCGCCCCACGGCGACCTGGTGGAAGGGGCCCTCTACGGCGGCGGCCCGGAAGTAGGAGGGCTCTCGCTCCAGGCTGACGGCGATGCGGCCCGCCATGGGGTTCTCCCGCAGGAGACGCCGCAGGGCCTCGTCGTCCTCGGGGCGCGCCAGCTCGAAGGCGATGCCGGCCATCGGCCCTCAGCCCTCCCGTTTCTTGGCGCCGGACGGCGGGGAGGTCCGCTCCCGCACCCTGATCAGCTCGCCGTCCCAGCCCTGGTCCCCGAGAGGGAAGTGGTGGCGCTGGTAGACCTCGTGCCGGCTGAGGAGGTTGATCATGGGGTAGTAGAACAGCATCCGCCCCTCGGATAGGTTCACCCGGTCCGCACCGCGACGGATGATGCTGGGAAGGGAGTAGAACGCATTGCGGGAGCCGTAGCAGCCGAGCTCCAGCTCCTCGGGGCTCATCTGTAGAGGGCGGAAGGGGACCTGGTTGAAGCTGTAGTCCTCGGCCATCCACCACCTCTCGTACAGCAGACGGCCCTCGGCCTCCAGGCGCCGGTAGAGCGGCGTGCCGGGGAAGGGGACCAGGTGGTTGAAGGCCGCCATGAAGAAACGATGATCCAGGGCGAACTTCACCGTGCGGGCGAAGCTCTCAGGGGTATCGTCGTCGTAGCCGAACACGAAGGTCGCATAGATCCTGATCCCGTAGCGGCGAAGGTTGGCGAGGGCCTCCTCGAAGTCGGGCCGCACGGCGTTGACGGTCTTGTTCATCTTCTGCAGGGTCTCGGGGTTCAGCGACTCGAAGCCGATGAGGAGACCCATACAGCCGCTCAACCTCAGCAGCTCCAGGAACTCCTCGTCGTAGGCGGCGTTCAGGCTGCCCTGGCTGACCCAGCGGATCTTCAGCGGGATGAGGGCTCGGAGGAACTCCTTGGCCTGGGCCATGTTGCCCGTGATGTTGTCGTCGACGAAGAAGACCAGGGGAGAGTTCTTCAGGGTCAGCAGCTCGGTCACGACGTCGTCGATAGGGCGGCTCGCGTAGCTGTGATCGTAGGCGCTCTGGACCGAGCAGAAGTCGCACTGGAACTGGCATCCCCTCCCCCGCTCGACCATGGCGAGCGGGAGATAGTCCTTGCCCCCGAAGATGCGGCGGTCGGGCACGAACCCCGAGAGATCCGGCCGCGCCGGGGCGCGGTAGTAGGTTTGGAGGGTTCCCCGCTCGGCATCCCGGAGGACAGTCTCCCACAGCTCCTCCGCCTGGCCGATCACGACGGATTCGGCGTACTGGGCGACGTCCTCGGGGCAGAGGGTCGCGTGGATGCCTCCCATCACCACCGGGACCCCGCGCTTTCGGTACTCGCTGGCGATCTGGTAGGCGCGCTTCGCGGTGTAAGCCTCGACGGTCATGGCCACCAGGTCGGTGGGCTCGTCAAAGGGGATCGGCTCCATGGAGTCGTTGTAGAAGGCGACCTGGACTCCCTCGGGGGTGAGACCCGCGAGGTGGGCGGGGGTGAGGGGCGCCATCTGCCAGGTGCGGATGTATGGCTGGCCGACCCGCCGGCCGATGCAGGGGTGGACCAGGGTGACTTTCATCGCTAGCCGTCCTTCCCCAGGCTCATGATCCAATCGCAGTTGTAGAAGTCCTGGAGGTGATTGGCGTAGAAGCGGTATCCCAGGTTGGCGACCACCCAGACGGGGGCCTGGATGCGGGAGGCGGCGAATCTCCTGGCCATGGACGGCACGGAGTAGCTGTACTTCCAGGCCCTCTCGTGGCCCTCGTACAGCTCCCGGACGCTCATCTGAGCGGGCCGGAAGACGACGTGCTGGGCGTCGTAGAGTTCCCAGTTCTTCGTGAGCAGCCTCCCCTCGGCCTCGAGCCGCTTGTAGAAGGGGGTGTTGGGGAAGGGCGTCACGATGGCATAGCGGGGGAGATCGATGCCGGCAGAGACGGTGAACCTGGCCGTCTCCATGAAGACGTCGGGGGTGTCGGAGTCCAGGCCGAAGGTGAAGCATGCCTGGAGGGTGATCCCGTGGCGGTGCAGCTGCGCCACCACCTCCCGGTACTGGTCCGGGGTGTTGAAGCCCTTGTGGGCCTGGCGAAGGTTGTCCGGCAGGATCGACTCGAAGCCCATGAGGACGCCGCGGCAACCGCTCCTGGCAGCCAGATCCAGGAGCGGCTTGTCTTGTACCAGGAGGGTCGTGGTGAGGCCGAACCAGTTGGTCTCGAGGGGGATCATGGCCTCGAAGAGCTCGGCGGCGTACTCCCTGTCGGAGATGAGGTTCAGGTCCACGAACAGGATGCGCTTCGAGTAGTGCTGACGGATGTCGGCGACGACGTCGGCCACCGGCTTCTTGTATGGCCGGCTGCCCCAGGCCGTGGGCGCGACGCAGAACTCGCAGTTGTGGACGCAGCTCCTGGTCGCCTCGAAGACGTGGGTCGTGATGTACGAACCCTTCTTCAGCATTTCCCGGCGCGGGAATGGAAGACCCGACAGGCTCAGGTTGGGTCCCTGGTCGTAGCGGGGCTTCAAGCGGCCGGCAGCGAAATCCCTCAGCATCTCGGGCCAGCTCTCCTCGGCGTAGCCCACAGCTATGGCGTCGGCGTGGGGCTGCGCGTCCTCGGGGATGAGGGTGACGTGGGGTCCTCCCAGGACGACCTTGATGCCCCGCGACCTGAAGTGGTCTGCCAGCTCGTAGGCCCTAACGGCGTTGCCCGTGATCACCGTCATTCCCACGAGGTCAGCCTGGAGGTTCGTGTCCAGGACCTCGATGCCCTCGTCGACGATCTCCACATCGGCTCCGAGCTCGGGAGGTACGTAGGCCGCCAGGGTGGTCAGGGTCAGCGGGCCGTAGCGGAGGTTCTTCTTGAAGATCCCCCCGCGGTGACGGTATAGAGGGCCCTTCGGAGAAACGAGGACGATTCTCAGGGCAACACCTCACACAGGATCATGGAGTCTCCCGGAAGTATGGAGAGGGATGAAGCCGCAGCCCTCTATCGCCTACAGTAGCCCCAACTCCACGAGGGTGCGGCGGATCTCCTCCGCCTCCTCCGAGGTCGGCGGCTGGAGGGGCCTGCGGGCCAGTCCAGCCGGCCGCCCGATCATCGCCAGGGCCGCCTTCAAAGGTGCCGGGTGGTTGGTGGTGTACCAGGAGCGGATCATCGGAAGCAGGCGGTTCTGCAGATCGCTGGCCCGTCGCGGGTCCCCCGAGGTGGCCTCCCTATAGATCTCCACCAGGGTCTCGGGGACCAGATTGGCCGCGGCCAGGATGCCTCCCACAGCCCCCATCATGAGCGACTCGAAGAACATGTCGTCGTCGCCGTAGAGGATATCGAACCCCTCGGGCGCCTCCTGCACCTTCTGCGCCATCTGCGCCAGATCGCGGGTGCACTCTTTGAGGGCAACGAGGCCCGGCAGGGGGTAAAGGCGGCGCATAATAGCCGGGGTCAGGTCGAGCCCCGTCCGAGCCGGGTTGTTGTACACCACAACCGGCAGTCCCGACTCGGCAGCCACGGCTTGGAAATACTGAGCCACGCCGTCGATGGATGGGCGAATGAAGTAGGGGGGGACCACCAGGGCCGCGTCGGCACCCACTTCCTTATAGGCGCGCGCCAGAGCGACGGCCTGCCCAGTGCTGGAGTGGAACACTCCAGCCATTATGGGGACACGCTTGCCCACCTGCTCCACCGCCACGGCCACCACGCGAACCCGCTCCTCATCCGTCAGGTTGGTGAACTCTCCGCAGTTCCCCGCGATCAGGAAACCGCTAACCCTCGCCGCCAACTGTCTATCGATCAATCGGCGTAGACAGCCCTCATCTACGCCGCCCTTTTCGTCGAAGGGCGTGACCTGCGATGCGATAACCCCTTCAAAATGGTGCCCCACGTGATGATCCTCCTCCATACGCATATGCAGTCCGTGCGAGTCTCCCCAAGCTAAGGGGGACACCCGCAGAAACAGCAGCGGCCGCCCTCTGGGGGAGGGCGGCCGCAACACAGCTTTTCCTTCGCGCTCAGCTTCCCTACGCTGGTATTACCCAGTTCAGGTACAGAGGGTTGGTGGCACCGCCACCTCTCAGCAGCTACGCTCCCCTAGCCGTTGTCCCATTCGGTTGACGTGGTCAGGGTAGCACGGGCTGACGCTCAATTCAAGCGATCCCGCGAACGTCAGGTCGGCAGGTCGCGGGAGCCAGCGTGTCGCCGACCCACACACAATCCACGCGCTGGTCGAACAGGAACAGAGGCTTCCTCAGGCGATCAGCAGCAGGCCCCGTTGCTCGATCTCAAACAGATTGTTCGGAGCAACAAGCCCTGCAACTCTACATCTCCTCATTCACCCTCGTCTTCTGAGTGCCTCTCAAAGGACTGTCGGATCAGATCCATCACGTCGTCCAGTTGAGCCAACGACGAAAGGCTGACCTGCACATCCCCGTTCCCCCAGACCCCGACGCCGGTGACGTCTTTGCACAACTTCTTTGGATCATTGATCTCGTCGAACCGCATGTTGAGGGTGAGGAGGAGTGCTTTCTTCTGGGGCGCCACATCGACGAAGTTGGTGGTCGTCTTGTAAGCGATGTAGACCTTCTTGATCTCCTCCCGAACGGAGGCGTCCAGGTTCAGGATGCGGGTCCTGATATGCTCGAAGAGCGAGAGCATCTCGCCCTGCAGTCCGGGGTGGTCCGCCAGGGTGTACTTCCCGTTTGCCTGCGGTTCCACGGTCTTGCGGTAGCCGTCCAGGGTAGCGACCGGCAGCTTGGGGGCCGCCCAGACCTTCAGGGCGATACTCGCCAAGGTGGCCGCTCGGCGCCTGATCGCATCTTCGTTCCAATGGTGCAGCTGAGCCAGGCTCTCATTTAGCTGGAGCGGGCTGTGGACAAAGCCGCCAGGTATAGTGCGTTTCTCCTCGAACGGACGGTCGCTCAGCTGAGAGTTGTAGCCGGTGAGGGTGAGGTTGCCGAGGGTGTGCAGGTACCTGGCTTGCAGCTCTTCCCAGTTGGGGCCAAGTTCACGCTGCCACTCCGGGGACAGGTTCGGGTTCTGGGGCATCACATGCTCGATGGTGTAGTTCTCAACTACCACCTTCTCTTTCCGCCCGTAGTTCTCCAGCTTTCGGAGCAGGTAGTTGCGGGTGCGGAAGTTATATACGTCCTTCACGACCAGCTCTGCCGCAAACTCGTCGTCGGGTGGGAAACGACGGTAGGAGTCCTTCAGAAGGAAGGCAGCCTTGACGCTCTCTAGGTAGTTACCCCTATCCACCTCGCGAGCCAAGCCTGCAAAGGTCTTGTTCAGCGTGTTGGTGGGAATGCCGCAGATGGACCGTCTGAAGATGTAGCTCTCGACTAGTCGTAGGATCTCAAGGAGATCCTCACGAGTGACGTGGCCCTGGGCGTAGTCGTCCAGAAGTTCGAGCATGAAAGGGTAGGCGACGTTGACGCGCAGGGCGTTGATGTCGCCGAAGATCTCCTTCAGAACTTTGTCCTTCGAGCGTTCAAAGGCGAACTGCACATAGTAGGTAGCGTAGCGGTGGATATCCGCGACGATCTCTTTGATGGGTGAACTGCTATCCTGGACGTAGGCTTTGAAGGCAGGGTAAACGTCGTTGATGTTGGGGATGCGACCGGTCTTCACCGTCAAGTAATCGCGCATGAAGCCGTCGAAAGCCTCGGGGTGCTGGGTGTCGGTGAGGGCTACCTCCATCGGGTGCCAGTAGAGGTTGTAGACCTCCTCCTGGTCTTTGACCTCTAGCCCCATCAGGACGTAGTTCCTGATGAGATCGGACTGAGACAGGTCCAGTCCGGTGGAGTTCAGACTCTCGAAGATCAACTGCGGGTTGTCATACCGCCCATCCAGGGCTACGTCCACTATCACCAGCTTGGCCAACCCATTGTAGAGGGCATCATGGTCCATCGTTGCGTTGGCGATCCTCTCCACGAAGAACTGGTAGTTCTCGACCACTCGTGGCGATGCGCTCGATGGCAACGGCTGGTCCTCGACCAGCCGAGACAGAACCTCTCGATCGCTCTGGGTAAGGACCAGCTTGTAGCGGAGATCACCCTTGCCGTGCCGGTTCGTCAAGTAGAGATCCTGGATCTCGTCTCCCGAGACCTCGGCCGATCCGCGGTTGGCTTCAATGGCCTTGCCGAGAGCGGCGAGGAGCAACGAGACGGTGGTGAGGCGCTGTTGGCCATCGATCACCAGGTATTGCGGCAGCGTGGCGCTGGTAGGACCTTGGGTGATGTAGACGATGGAGCCGATGAAGTGGCCGAAGACCGCGTCATCTCTCGCTGCCTTCAAGATGTCGGACCACAGCTGGCTGCACTGTTTGATAGTCCAGCTGTAGGGGCGCTGGTAGATCGGGATGACGAACTGCTTGTTGCCAGACATGAAGGGCAGCAAAGAGGCTTCGACGGCTTTCATGCGGTCACTCCAACAAGTTCAGATTCGGTGAGTTGGCCCTCAATTCGTCGGCGGCGTCCCAGAGCCGCTTCTCAACTTCGTTGTGGTTGCTGGGTATTCATGAGACCTCATTGGGATCGGTTCGCGGGTTCGGAGAACTGGCCGGACAGGCGAGGAGAGGCCGTGTGCAACTACATGGGTCGTGTTGTGTGGCTCAGTATAGTGCGGCAACGGTAGAAGTCAACGACGAGGCGCGTGTACAAGCCTGCACAGCGCTAAGGGATACCGGTGGGCACCTCTAGTCGACAGATCAGCGCGTTCGTCCCCGTCCCGATCTTGGCGGGCACGACAGCTGCAGAGGGATTAGCGCGTCCTAACGCCGTGATATAATGTGAGCGGAGGTGCGGATCATGGCAATCTCGACGCGGGCTCTGGAACGTCTCGGCATCCACGAGCAACCTGAGGAAATCGAGAAGCTGGTCTTGGAGGCGATGGAGCAAATGGTGTCCGGCCGGTATGCCCTGGACCCCAAGCAGGACCTCACCTCCGCCGAAAAGGACGCCCTCTCCCGAGGGGGGCTGGTGTTGGAAGAGATCGACCTGGGACGAGAGGATCCTCTGTTGCGGTCATCGACAGAGTATGCCGCGCTGGTGGCATCCAGCCTCACCGTCCATCAGGTGGCCGGGATGCTGGGTGTCGACGACAGCCGCATCCGCCAGAGGCTGGCCAATCGAACGATTTACGGCATCAAGTTGCGGGCTGGCTGGCGTATGCCGCTCTTCCAGTTTGCCGAGGGCCATCTCCTGCCGGGCATCGAACCGGTTCTCCAGCAGCTTGCCGGCGACCTTCATCCCCTCGCGGTGCTCCACTGGTTCACTCAGCCGAACCCCGATCTGATTGTCACCGACACGGCCGCGACAAGCCCGCGAGACTGGCTGCGTTCGGGACGAGATCCGCAAGTAGTCGCCGAATTGGCTTCCGAGCTGTAGACCGAGATGGCCAAGTTCCCAGAGCCGCCAGGCCGGGCGCAACTCCTCAGGATCGGCCCCCAGCTACGCGTTCTCCCTGTCGGTACCGAGTTGTGGCGCATCTACTTCCTGGGTGGCAATCACCCCGTGCGCTGGAATGGATTTCGCTTCTACGGGCCCCTGCCTTCTGCTCGTTTCGACCACCACCTGTCGCCGGCCCAACCTCAACAGCGGGGAATCCTCTACGCGGCGACCAGCATCGTCACCTGCCTGGCTGAGGTGTTCCAGGAGACCCACGTCGTGGACATTTCCAGCAGGGATCCCTGGCTGGCCGGCTTTGCCCTGACCGCTCCTGTGGTGCTCCACGACCTCACCGGGTCCTGGCCAACAGTTGCCGGTGCCTCCATGGCGGTCAATTCGGGACCTCGGGGAAGAGCACGCCGATGGTCCCAGGCTATCTACGACGCCTACGACCAGGTGCAGGGGCTCTGGTACTGCTCCTCTATGCACGCTAATCAGCCCGCCGTAGCCATCTACGAGCGGGCTGAGGGAGCACTCCCTGCGGTTCCTCTCTTTCATCGGGCTCTGGCAGATCCGGTCCTTCTGAGTCCCCTGCGTACCGCCGCCCAGGTTCTGGGATACCGGTTGGTCTGACTGCAGCGACCGGCCCCCTATCGCACCCCCGAGCCTGGAGTTGCACGAGGAGCGTGGAGCGACCTAGCACACGATCGTGTAGATCGCACCCGGTTGAACCGCAACATGGTAGCACGCCGGGTTGCCACTAACAACAACAGCTATGTCCCTTCGAACAGCTGCTGGCACCGCTTTCCCGGGGTCTAACCCAAGCCAGCACTGCGACTTTCTGCTACAATCGACCACTGTGAAGACTATCATCGTGATCCCCACCTACAACGAGAGGGAGAACCTTCCGGAGTTGGTCCGGCGGCTAGAGCAGCTGGGCCTCGGTCTCCACGCCCTGGTGGTGGACGACAACTCCCCCGACGGCACCGGCGACCTGGCCGAGGAACTGGCCGGCACCCGCCCCTGGCTCCAGCTGCTCCACCGCCCCGGGAAAGCCGGGTTGGGCACCGCCTACCTGGAGGGCTTCCGCCTGGCCTTGGAGCGGGGCTACGAGGCGATGGGCGAGATGGACGCCGACCTCTCCCACAACCCCACCTACCTTCCGGCCATGATGAAAGCCCTGGAGGGGGCCGACCTGGTGCTGGGCTCCCGCTACGTGCGTGGCGGGGGAGTGCGCAACTGGGGCGTGCTACGCCGGCTGATCAGCCGCGGAGGCAGCCTCTACTCTCAGATGGTGCTGGGTGTGGGGGTCCACGACCTGACCGGCGGCTTCAAGCTGTTCCGTCGAGAGCTGCTGGAGAAGCTGGGGCTGGACACGGTCCGCTCCAATGGCTACTCCTTCCAGATAGAGATGACCTACCGCGCCCTCAGACGCGGCTACCGGGTGGTGGAGGTGCCCATCATCTTCGAGGACCGGCAGGTCGGCAAGTCCAAGCTCTCCCGACAGGTGGTTCTCGAGGCCATGCTCATGGTCCCCCGGCTGCGCCTAGAGCGCCGATGAGGGATCCGTCGACCGCAAAGGAGCCCTCGCGATGAGCCTTCTGGCCGGGCCTTTGATGGCCCTTCTCTTCGCCCTGGCCACGGGGCTGGGGATTTCCGCCCCCGCCTCGGCAGCCACGAGACCCCACTACGACCTGCAGGTATCGCTGAACTTCCCCGCCGCCACCCTGGACGTGGCCCAGAACACGGTGTTCCGCAACGACACCGGCGTCGACCTGCCCGACCTGGTCTTCGAGGTTACGCCGGCCTACTTCCACGCCTTCTCCCTCCAATCGGCCCAGGTGGACGGCCAGGAGGTTCACAGCTCCCTGGACGGGACGGTGCTGACCTTGACGCCAGACTCGCCCCTTCCCGCGGGCGCGACCACCCAGGTGGAACTGCACTACCGGGTGAGGGTTCCCGACGGGGGCGGAAGGTTCGGCCGGGGCAACGGGATCCTGGCCCTGGGCAACTGGTTCCCCGTGCTCTCGGTCTACAGTGGGGGATGGGACCGGCACCAGTACGTGGACGTGGGGGATGCCTTCTACACCGAGGTGGCCGATTTCGACGTGACCGTGGCCAGCGATGTCCCGGTAACCATCGCCGCCAGCGCCCCTTCCACCGGCCGGGAGGGCAACAGACAGAGCTTCCACGGTGAGGGGCTGCGAGACTTCGCCATGGCCATCTCCGATCAGTACCAGGTCCGCAGCCGGCAGGTGGACGGGATCCAGATCAACGCCTACGGACCCAACGCAGCCCGGCTGGAGGTGTACCTGACCGAGGCGGCCACGACCCTCCACTGGTACTCCACCCACCTGGTGCCCTATCCCTACCCGACCTTCAGCATAGCCGAGGTCTCCGCAGCGAACGGGGTGGCCACGGCCCAGGAGTACCCCGCCATGATCATGCTCTACCCCGCCCTGGGGGCGGATGGTGGCGGCACCGGAAGCTATTCCGAGTACACCGTCGGCCACGAGGTGGCCCACCAGTGGTTCTATTCCCTGGTAGGGGACGACCAGGTCCACGATCCCTGGCTGGACGAGGCGCTGGCCAGCTACGTAGACCTGCTGTTCTACAAGGACCAGTCCCCCTCGTCCTTCGACTACTACATGGGGCGCACCCTGGCGGGCTACCGCTCCAGGGTGGCGGCAGGGACCGACCGGCCGGTCAATACCACCATCTACGACTACCCGAACGACCTCCCCTACTTCGACATCGTCTATCGCAAGGGGGCCATATTCCTGGACAAGCTGCGGACCCTGATGGGGGACGAAAAGTTCTTCGCCCTGCTGCGGGACTACCTGCAGACCTATTCCAACAAGGTGGCCCTCCCCCGGACCTTCCTGGACATGGCCTACACCAGGGTCGGGCCCGACCTGCCACCCCTGGTGGCCCGCTACTTCAGCTACGGGGCCTTCGCCGGCGGCAACGGCTACCAGTTGGACGTCAGATGGCCGGATCAGCTCACCACCGGCGGTTCGGCCACCCTCAGCTACCGGGCGGGTTTCCCAGTAGCCAGCGTGAAGGTGTGGCTGGACGACCGGCTGATCTACCAGGGATCGGGTGAGAATCCCGTGCAACTCTCCCTGGACGGGGTGGAGGAGGGGGACTACATCCTGAGGCTGGACCTGCGGGACAGCGAGGGTGCCCTCTACCAGCGAGCGGAGAGGGTGAAGGTAGAGCGTTGACCCTCACCCCGACCCTCTCCCAAGGGGAGAGGGGGGGATAATACCCTCTCCCTCAGGGTTAGGGTTAGGGTGAGGGTGAGGGTGTCATCCCTCCTCGATGATCCGGTACGAGGTCCCGATCTTCGCCGTCTTCCCCAGCATCGCCGAGGCCGAGCAGTACTTCTCCTCGGATAGCCGAATGGCCCGCTGCAGGGCATCCTCGGAGATGTGGTGGCCCCGCACCACGTACTCCACCCGAATGTGGGTGTAAACCTTTGGGTCCTGCTCGGCCCGATCTCCGTTCACGACCACCTCGAAGCCGGTGACCTCCTGGCGGGACTTCCTCAAGATAGAGATGACGTCCAGGGCGGTGCAGCCCGCCAGACCGGCCAGCAGCAGCTCCATCGGACGCGCCCCCCGTCCCGTGCCCCCCTGCTCCGGCGACGCATCGATCTCCAGGTGGTAGCCCGAACCAACGGAGACGTCGAAGTGCATCCCCTGGGTAAGGGTCGCTTTAGCTTCCATGATGGTATCCTCCTGTCTGAAGAGCTAGCAGTAGGGGCGACCGGCCGGTCGCCCCTACAGATTGCCTGTTGCCTTGTGACCCCTGGCCGGTTACTAACCGACCAGCTGCGGATCCTTGCTCCTGGCTTCCTCGTCGGCCAGCGACTCCACGTAGTGCTGCGCGGCGACGGCCGCCGTCGTTCCGTCCCCCACCGCCGTGCTGATCTGGCGGGTGAGCTGCGACCGGACGTCCCCTGCCGCAAAGATCCCTGGGATGGAGGTTTCCATGTGGGCGCTGGTGACCACGTGGCCCTGCTTGTCCCGTTCCACCGGCTCGTAGAACATCTCGGTGTTGGGGACGAAGCCGACGAAGACGAAGACGCCGCTGACGTCCAGCCGCTGCCGCTCCCCGTTCCTCAGCAGGGTGAGGTACTCCACCTGCTCCCCGCCGTGGATCTCCTCCACTAGGGCGTTGAGGATGAACTCCATCTTGGGGTTCTGCCGGGCCTTCTCCTGGATGTCCCGAGAGGCCCTCAGCTCCGACCGGCGATGGATGACGTACACCTTGCTGGCGTAGCGGGGGAGGAACATGCCCTCCTCCACGGCCGCGTCGCCCCCGCCCACCACGGCCACCACCTGGTTCTGGAAGAAGGCCCCATCGCAGATGGCGCAGTAGGAGACGCCCCTTCCGGTGAACTTTGCCTCGCCTGGGACTCCCAGCTTCCTGGGCTCGCCGCCCGCCGTGACGATGACGGCCTTGGCCAGGTACTCCTTCTCACCGGCCGTCTGGACCAGCTTCCGCTTCCCGTGGGGCTTGATGGTGATGGCCTCGTCCATCTCGATCTTGAGCCCCAGCTTACGGGCCTGCTTCTCCATCCGCTCGGCCAGTTCGGGCCCGGAGATGCTCTCGAAGCCCGGATAGTCCTCGATTCGATCGGTGTTCAGCAGCTGGCCTCCGGGCCACTTCCTCTCGAACAACAGCGCTCTCATCTTAGCTCGCGAAGCGTACAGCCCGGCAGTGAGACCGGCGGGACCGCCCCCGATGATCACCACATCGTACTCTTCCATGCAGCCTGTAACCTCCTGCACCACGGCTTTCCCGTGGGCACATTCTAATATACAGTAGGGATGGGTGGGAAACTCAATTCACCAGCGAGATGGCCTTGGCCGGACAGCCCTCCACGCACTTGGAGCAGGCACGGCACCTTCCCCAGTCCAGAACAGGCGGCTCGTGAGGCTCGGGCTGGTAGATGGCCCGCACCGAGCACATCTTCCGTACAGAGCAGACTCCCTCCGAACACAGGTCCGGGTTGCAGCGGTTGGGGTCCAGCAACGCCTTAGGCATCGCCGACCCCCTTCTTCTTCAGATCCGCCTTCAGCTGGGATATCTCCTCCTCCAGGTCCTCTATCTCCATCAGCATGGCCGGGCGCACCGAATGGGCCGGCATGCGGCTCTTCAGATCGGCCAGCCGCGCCTGCAACTCTCGGAGTCGTTCGCTGTCTTCCATCGGGTATACTCCTTGGCTATCAGCTATCAGCTATCAGCAGTCAGGCGAGGCGCGGGGACCGCCAGCGGGACGGGAGAACGGCCTCCCGATACCCGGCTGACGGCCGATAGCCGGCCGCCGATTGCTTGACAGACATACCCCCCTACCGTATATTACGATACTGTTGAGGGTCGCTCCTGTCAACTCCTAGGAGGCTGTTGTGGAGGCAAACATCGAGAGGATCTTGCGCGAGGCCAAGACCATCGCCGTGGTCGGCCTCTCCCCCAAGCCGGAACGCCCCAGTTTCGGCGTCGCCCGCTACCTGCAGCAGCAGGGCTACCGAATCGTGCCGGTTAACCCCACGGTGGACCAGGTGCTGGGCGAGAAATCCTACCCCGATCTGAAGTCCGTGCCGGAGAAGATAGACGTGGTGGATATCTTCCGGCGCTCCGAGGACGTCCCGCCGGTGATCGACGAAATCATCCAGGTGGGAGCCCCGGTGGTCTGGATGCAGGAAGGCGTCATCAACGAAGCTGCCGCCACCAGGGCACGACAGGCAGGCCTGGAAGTGGTCATGGACAGATGTATGCTGAAAGAGCACCAGCGGCTGTCCAACCCATCTAGATGAGGTAGGTTGAATGGAGTCGAACGGCACAGCGAGGAACGTCGTCAACGTCTTCGACGACGCCGCCAGCACCCGCTTCTGCAGTAGCGGTTGAGGGCCTCCGCAATCTCAGGAGGAGATTACGCAAATCGTCGCCTGGTATCTGGCCAGGGAATACGGAAACAGCGTCGAGGTGAACTACTACGACCTGTCGCGGGCTTCGGTGCGACAGAAGTTCCCCCAGATAATCGAGAGGCTGCAGAAAGGGGAACTCATCCTTCCCTCCGTCTTCGTCGACGACGAGATGGTGAGCCTCGGCTACGTAGACTACTTCAGTGTGGCCAAGGCCATCGAGCGGACCCGGCCCAAGGAACAGGCCACGACCTGACGGGTGACGGGGGGGACAAGGAGGCAGGGTGAAAGAGTCCGCATCTGTCTCCCCGTCTCCCACTCTCCCCGTCGCCCCGTCATACTCGAAAGGGGTACCCCTATGGATATGGTGTTCCTGGCCGTGATGTTCGTGACCCTCGTTCTTCTGATGTCCCGAGGGGCTGGCTGTGGCGGCGGTGGTGGGGGTTGAGGGATCTAGGCTCCGCGGAGCGGAGCTAGTGGCCACGTTGTAGCCTCCTACCCAAGGTGTTATAGTTCGGGAGTCCGGCTTCGCCGCCGGACTCCCCTTTTATTGTCTATCGTTACCCACGAGGGGGTGGGCGGAAGGGCTTCTCTACTGACCCATGGGCATCATCCACCTCCCTGCAGAGGATCTAGTCTACCTGGGCCCCCTAAAGTCGGGGCAGCGGGTGGTCATCGTGGGTGGCGGCCCCAGCGGCGCTAGCTGTGCTATCGCCCTCCGCCAGCTGGCCGAGGCCAGGGGCATAGAGCTGGAGATCGTCCTCTTCGAGGCAAAGGACTTTCGGGCCGAGAGCAACGTCTGCGTCGGTGTCCTCTCGCCCCCTTTTCGCCAGCTGCTGGGCCAGTTGGGGCTGCAGCTTCCCGAGGAGATGGTACAGCGGGTGGTGACCGGCTACGTCCTCCACGCCGACCATGACTCCCTGGTGCTGGACGACGAGCCGGGCGCCGAGCCCACCCTGGTGGTTCATCGAGCCGACCTCGACCAGTTCCTGCTGGACAGCGCGGAGCAGCTGGGCGTACAGGTGATGTACGACCCCGTGGTGGACCTGCGCTACTCCCGATCCACGGCCCTGGTGGTGAGCAGCGGAGGGGCCAGGATCCTGGCCCAGGCCGTGGTGGGGGCGGTGGGGCTGAACCGCTTCGCCATGGCGATCTTCGAGTCGGGCATGGAGGGCTACCGCCGGCCGAAGGTGATGAGGTCGATCCTGATCGAGGTTCCCATGGCGGAGCCGCTGATCGAGGAGCGGTTCGGCAACCTGGTCCACGCCTTTCTTCCCCCGTCCCTACCCCGCATAGAGTTCGGCGCCCTCACCCCGAAACGGGATCGGGTGATGGTCAACGCGGCCGGCGAAGAGATCGACGACGAGGATTTCGACAGCTTCCTGCGGCTCCCCCTGGTGCAGCAGATGCTGGCCGGAGCGGATCTCGCCCAGCCCCGAGCCCACGAGGTCTTCCCCACCCGACCGGCCAGCCACTTCGCCCAGGACCGCATCGTCACCATCGGGAACGCCAGCGGGCTGATGCGCCCCCTGAAGGGAAAGGGGATCAACACCGGGATCCTGATGGGGATGAGGGCGGCGGCCACTATGATGGATGTGGGGGTCTCCGACCGGGCCTTCGACGCCCTCTACCGCAACTGCCGGGACATCACCAGCGAGTACAAGTACGGCCTCTTCCTCCGCTGGCTCTACCGCACCTCGCGGCGTCTGGGATGGATGGATGCTGTCATCCAGGTGGCAAAGCAGGAGAGGCAGCTGCGCCACCTGTTCCACGGCATGGTCTCCGGGGAGGACTCCTACAAGCAGCTGGTGCGCGGCATGGCGGCGCGGCCCCTGCTGCTGGCCCGGATAGGCATGGGGATCCTGAGGTACCGCGAGGCCCGGGCTCGGAGGGGCTGAGGGCCACCTCCCGACTGTACCGGATCCCGACGCAAAGCTGGATCTGGCATCGTATCCTGGCGGCCGCCCGATCCGGCATCGGGGGCGATGAGAACTGTTTCGATTCGGTAACAGGACCAAATGGCCAGGGAAACGGGCGCAAGTTTCCCCGGGAACTGCCGATATTCTTAGGTGAAGACCACCACTCGTTGCGGCGAAGGAGATAGAAGTGGCCAACAATATCGCCCCCATCGATCTGACACGCTACCGGACAGGGAGAGATCTGGAATCCAAGCTTCGGGAGAGCCTGAAGGCCGAAGCCTACGATCAGGATCTGGAGTTGGCCGAGATCCTGGCCAAGGTGATCCAGCAGTGGCTGGAGGAGGAGTGATCCTCACCTACTGCTCCAGTCGCCAGCCGTGCTCCCTTCCGTTCTTGCCCCAGTTGGAGGTTAGGGCCACCAGGTCGTAGAGGTCCACCAGACCGTCGTCGGTGAGGTCGGCAACGGCGGCGTGGCCATCGGGGTCCTCCGGGCTCCGGAGGCCGAAGTGCTCCACCAGGAAGGCCAGGTCGGCCTCATCGACGGCATCGGCAGAAGCTTCGGTGTCTACCAGGTTCCCCGACAGCAGCTCCAGCCGCGGCAGGGTGAGGCTATCCCCATCCCCCACCGCTACCTCCCCATGGCTCGCCGTGAGATAGCCCCGGTGGGAGAGACTCACCTGGTAGACGCCGGGCGCCACCGCCAGGGCGAAGGCTCCCGTCGGGGCTGAGGTGGTGCGGTAGAGGCTGACCACCACGTCGACCCCGGAATGGTCCCCTCGGGCCTGCAGCTTCACCACCCCATCGATGTAGGTCGACGTAACGGGGGTGGCGACTGGAGTCCCCGTAGGAGTGGAGGTGGGACTATCGGTGGGAGACGGGAGAGGGGTCACCGTCGGGGTACTGGTAGCCGTGGGAGTCGGTGCAGGATCCACTACGAAGCCATCGATTACCACATCGTACCCCCCAGAGTTCATCGCTCTGGACTCGCTCACTCTCACGGTCAGCAGGTGATCACCCGGCAACACAGGGTAGACCACCACCTGACGCCACGTCATGACTTCGGCGTAGAGAATCGCCTCGGGCTGATAGACCCCGTCCACGAAAACCTCCACCACCCCCTCATCCGGCCCGAAAGCCGTGACCAGCCCAACCTTCGAGCCACGGAAAGGGAACTGAAGCTGGGCACCCTTCTGGTCGGAGCGATGGGCAGAGCCTCCCTCGGGTCCGGGCCCAACCCACACCGACCAGCCGGAAGAGTACTGGATCCTCGGGTCGTCGTCGCCGTATTGGCCGGCAACTGCGAGGCCGAGGGTAGGGGTGGAGCTACCCGTGGGCATGGCGGTCGGAGTCAGTGTTGGGCTCGGAGTCGGAGTGAAGGTCGGCGTTGCGGTATCGGCCGGCGTAACCGTTGGAGTAGGGTGTGGGGTCTCGCTGGGGGTCGGAGTGAGGCTGGCGGTGCCGGTCGGGGTTATCGTAAGCGTTGGGGTGCCGGTCGGGGTTATCGTAGGCGTGGGGGTGCCGGTCGGGGTTATCGTAAGCGTTGGGGTGCCGGTCGGGGTTATCGTAGGCGTGGGGGTGCCGGTCGGGGTTATCGTAGGCGTTGGGGTCTCGGTCGGGGTGGACGTGGATGCAGGCGAGCTGGTGGGGGTGTGAGTGACTGTCTGCGTGGGGATCGAGGTAGCATCGTCGGGTGGCGTGGCAGCCGCCGTAGGAGTTGGACTCGGCGTCTCCGTTGGACTGGGGGTGGAAGTGGGAGTGGAGGTGCCGGTGGCGGTGGATGTCGCCGTCGATGTGGCGACGGGTGTAGCCGTAGGCGAGCTGGTGGGAGTTGGGGTGGTCGTAGGAGTTGCCGTCGGGATTGCGGTGGGGGAGGGCGTCGGGGTTGGTTGCTCCCAGGCAACCGTTCCCATGTAGATCTCAGTGCCCCCGCTCCTGGTATCGGCCCAAACGATGCGATCACCGAACACTCGCGGCTCCGAGCGGGTCCCAGTCCCCGTAGAGACTGGGAACAGGACCTGCCGGCTCAAGCTGTAACCATACAACTCGTAGAAACCGACGGTCTTCTGCTTCTGCCACACCACCAGATCCCCCTGCAGGGCGGGGTTAGCCAGCGTCCCCACCCCAGCCATTATGGGAAACTCGACACCGTCCGGGCCTCTCCCATATAGACCGAAGCCGGAGCCACGACTATCCAGCCAGACCAGGGTCCAACCATCC
>JAJZQR010000436.1 GCA_021806765.1 Chloroflexota bacterium
GTGTTGTCACCTGCCCGTGGTCGAGGATCCCGGCGCCTAGCCACTTGCGGATGAGGCGCAGGATCCACGGGTCGCCGATCCGGAGTTCGAGCATACGCATCAGCCAATCGTGGTCGAGCACGTCGAATTATGCCGAACTCCGGATTATGCCGAATGGGCGGCGCCGAGCCGCTTGGGATGCGGGCTTCGGTTCCGAGCGTTCGGCATAATCACAGGCTCTCGAGGAAGGCGAGGAGGTCGTCGGATGGTTGGTAGCGCCCTGGAGTGGTGTTCGGGGGAGCCGTCCTGGCGAGGGCTCGCTCCTTGATGGCAAGGTCGGCATGCAGGTAGATCTGGGTGGTCTCGGCGCTCTCGTGGCCCAGCCAAAGCGCGATCACAGACGTGTCCACCCCGGCCTGCAGGAGTTGCATGGCACAGGTGTGGCGGAGCACATGGGGGGAAACCGTCTTGTTCCTGAGCGACGGACAGCGTTCGCTCGCGACCGCAGCGTACTTGGATACGGCGGCGGCGACTGCGTCGCGGGTGAGCGGCACGCCCCTGGGACCAGGGAACAAGGGGTCGGTCGGCGCGCCTTGGGATTCTGCGAGCCATATCCGCAGGACAGAGACGGCCTGGTCGGTTAGCGGCGTGACGCGATCCTTACGGCCCTTGCCGTGGCAGCGCAGGTGCGCGCCTGCCCTAAGCTCGATGTCCTGGCAGGTGAGCGCGGTGATCTCGGACACCCTGAGACCGGTCTGAATGGCTGTCAGCAGGAGAGCGTGGTCACGGCGGCCCACCCAACGGGCGCGATCCGGTGCAGCGAGCAGGGCGTCGATCTCGTCCTGGTTGAGAAACGTGACAAGCCCGCGCTCTCCACGCTTCTCAGGGATGGCTAGCACGCGTTGAATCAGCGCAGAGATCTCGGGGTGGCGCAACGCCGCGAAGCGGAACATGGCATGAATGGCGGCGAGACGGGCGTTGCGGGTGCGGATGCTGTTGTGGCGATCAACCTCGAGGTGATCGAGGAAGGCGCCGATCAAGGGGGCATCGAGATCCTCCAACCGCAGGTTGGAAGGTGCGCGGCCGGTTTTCTCTTCCGCGAAGGCGAACAGAAGACGGAAGGTGTCGCGATAGGCGGCGATCGTGTGGGGGCTCGCTTGGCGCTGACGCATGAGCCGTTCGGTGAAGAAGGCCTGGAGGGTAGGCGCTAAGGTACTCATCGGAGGTCTCCGAGACCGCGCTGCAGTCGGGAGGCTGCAAGGGCGAGCAGTTCCGGGGTGGCCGAGAAGTACCAGTAGGTGCTGATGGGCTCGACGTGTCCGAGGTATGTCGATAGAAGCGGGAGCCGGGCAGCCACGTCCACGCCGTCACGATACCAATCGATAACCGTATGGACGGCGAACGTATGGCGAAAGTCGTGCAGGCGCGGTGGCCGTCGAGAGGGTAACTGTGGCAGACCGGCTTGACGAACCAGTTGCCTGTAGGTGCAGTCGACATGGCCATGTGAAAGCCGAGTCCCGTCTCGGGAAACGAAGAAAGTGGGGCCAATCGGGTGCGGGATCAGCTCGTCGCGACGGCGGACGTAAGCCTCCAAAGCGGCAACCGTGCTGGAGTGCAGCACAACCTCGCGGGACTTGCCGAACTTGGTGCTTCGTATGGTCAGAAATCCACGCGCCAGGTCTACGTCCTCCCGGTCAAGGCGGATGGCCTCGCCGGGGCGCATTCCCGTAACAGCCAGGAGCCCGATCAAGGTAGCGTAGGTAGCGCGGCTGATGCGCAGCCGAAGGGTCTGTGCGGCCGCCATCAGTACGGAGATCTCGGCATCAGTGTAGATGTACGGCACAGCGCGTTGGGTGCGGCGTGGCAAGAGACCGGGAGACGGAACTTCGGTATTTGGATCGATCGCCTGCAAGAAACGGGCAAACCCACGCACGATGTCAAGCCGTACGGCTTGCCAGTTTGCGCTCCCCTTCGTGTTCATGGCCCAGGCAAGGGCGAGTGCGGTCGTGAGCGTGGTGATGCTTTCCCGCTCCATGAAGCCGACGAAGTCCGGGAGCAGATGCGACACGCGCTCGAGTTTGAACCCGAGGGAGCGACGGACCGAGAGGTAATCTTGCAGGCTCTGGCGGAGGATGCTCATACGACGTCACCCGGCCACGGCCTCGCCAAGACCGAAAGAGAGACGCGATCCACCTTGGCATAGATCGCTGTCGCACCGGAGCTGCGGTGGCGCAAGACCTGACCGATCTCGGCGAGGCCAGCGCCTGAGCGTAGCATCTGGGTCGCAACGGTGTGGCGGAGACGATGGGAGCCGACCGGCGGCAGTCCGGCCCGAACACAGGCAGCGCGTACGACATTCGATACGCCCGCAGTTGTGAGACCGTGGTGCGGAGCATGGACCCGTGTGAACACTTGGGCGGCACTGCCCGGGCGGCACCTCCTCTGGAGCCAAGCGACGACAGCCTGACCTACGTCGGTAGGCAGCGGCAGACGTTCCGCGCGGTTCGCCTTGCCATGAATCACGATCTCTCCGTGCCGCCAGTCGATGTCGCTCAACTTTAGGGCGGCCACCTCTCCGGCGCGAAGACCAAGGCGCAGGAGGGTCGTGAGGATGGCAAAATCGCGCAAGCCGACAGAGGTCGCCTGATCACAACTGGCAAGAAGGCGATCGACTTGGCTCGGTTCGAGGGCCTTGGGCAGTGCGCTGAGGCGCCATCCAGCCACCGGGGGCACCGCCTGGGCGAGAGGACCCGCGATCTTACCGCTCACGTGAAGGAATCGCAGTAGGGAGCGCACTCCCGTGACGATCCACTGGGCCCAACCGGTGTGGCGCCCCCGCGTCTCCCGAACAACGAACGCAGTGACTTCGGCTGCCGTCAGATCCTCCAGGGCCAAGCCTTTCGTTCCCGAACATACCGAGAGAAACGAACGAGCCGGCGTCAGATAATGCTCCACCGTGTTCGGCATCAGCCCACGTTCCTCGATGAGGTATGTACGGTACTCGTCGAGCAATCTGCCGAGTTCCGTGATAGGTGGCTCTTCCGCCAAGGGTTCCGGTGCAACGCCGATATCGCGGAGATGATCCAGCAGCGGCCGCATCGCCGCCGGTGAGATCCAGACCCGGTGGCCCTGAGTGCGCCGAGTGGCGAGGAACCGATCGGCAACCTGCGCAGTCAGATCGTCAGGTCCAAGCCCAGCCTCCATCATCCAACGGTTGACGTGAGACACGAGCTGCATCATCCGCTCCGCGTAGCTCTCCGCATACCCCAGATCAATGAGGCTGGTGTGGAATCCTGGCGCATATGGCGCCAACGGGCCCTTCAGCCGCGCTCCTATCGTAGGAACCCCTCCTTCGCAGGGATCACTCCCAACGAAGAGGGGTTCGACAATACGATCGTCGGCCCGTGATTATGCCGAACGCTCGGAACCAAAGCCCGCATCCCAAGCGGCTCGGCGCCGCCCATTCGGCATAATCCGGAGTTCGGCATAATTCGACGTGCTCGACCACGATTGGCTGATGCGTATGCTC
>JAJZQR010000437.1 GCA_021806765.1 Chloroflexota bacterium
ACTCCAAGGACGACTATCTCCTGTTCCTGGGCAACGCCTACCTGTTCGTAGCCGCCCTGGATTTCCTCCACACCGCGACCTACCAGGGGATGGGCGTCTTCCCAAACATCGGCCCCGACCCGCCCACCCAGCTGTGGATAGCCGGGCGCTACCTCGATGCGCTCTCCCTCCTCGTCGCCCCCTTCTTCCTCCAGCGGCGTTTTCCCGGGGGGGCAGGCTTCTCCATTTACCTGCTGATCACAGCGGCCCTGGTCACATCCATTTTGCTGTTTCGGGTTTTCCCTGTCTCCTTCGTCGCCGGCGAGGGCCTCACACCTTTCAAGGTGGCCAGCGAGTACGTCATCTCCCTGATAGTCCTGGGAGCCATCTTTCACCTCCGGTCTCGCCGGGACCGCCTCGACCGTTCGGTGTACCTGCTGATGATCTCCGCCATGGTCGTCACCATCCTGGCTGAGATGAGCTTCACCCTGTACACGGACGTGTACGGGGTGATGAACTTCGTCGGCCACCTGTTCAAGATCCTCGCCTACTATCTGATCTATCTGGGCATCGCCCAGCACGGCCTGGACAGGCCGTACCTGGCGATCAACCAGCTCAACTCGGAGTTGGAGGATCGGGTCCGGACCCGCACGGCGGCGCTGGAGGAGGCCAACAGCCGGCTGGAGGTCGAGATCGCCGAGAGGAAGCGGGCGGAGGAAGACCGGGAGCGGCTGCTGGAGAGAGTACAAGAGCAGGCCGAGCAGTTGCTGTCCCAGAACGAGGAGCTTCAGACCCAGTCCGAGGAGCTTCAGACCCAGAACGAGGAGCTCCATGCCCAGGCGGAGGAGCTTCGAGTCCAGTCGGAGGAACTCCAGGCCCAGGCGGAGGACCTCCAGGAGGCCAACCGTCAGACCCGGTACGAGCGGGCCCGGTGGCAGGCGGTGGTGGAGAACATGCTGGACCCCGTGACCGTGGGCGATGTAGAGGGCCACGCCACCTACATGAACGCCGCCTACACTCGTCTGGTGGACCTCACCATCCAGGAAGGACTCTCCCTGCATGAGCACCCATCCCACTACCGCCTCTACCGGCCCGACGGCACCATCTTCGAGCCCGAGGAACTGCCGCTGCAGCGAGCTGCCCTGCGCGACGAGGAGGTGCGCAACGTCGAGATCTCCCAAGGTACCGCCACCGGCGACCGGCGGATCGCCATCTGGAACGCCTCTCCCCTCCACGACGAGAACGGTCGGGTCATCGGGTCGGTGGCCGTGGGACGCGACATCACGGACCAGCGGCAGGCCGAGGCCGAGCAGGCTCGCCTGCTGGCTGGAATCAGGACGGCCAACGAGCAGTTGTTGGCTGCCAGCCTGCGAAACATGGATCTGGCGGAACAGTACAAGCAGCAGGTCGAGCAGATGAACGCCCTGCTCGGGAGCCTGCGCGACGGTGTGTCCATCGTGGATCGAGAGGGCCACATCGTCCTGAGAAACCAGGCGACCCGCGAGATTTTCGGCGTCCCCGACGAACAGGCCCGGACGATCGAAGGTCTCTCCCAACTGCAGATCCTGGGGCCCGACGGTAAGCCCCTTCCGCCTGAACTGTGGCCGATCAGGCGGGTGATCCAGGGGGAGCAACTCGTGAACGAAGAACTCACCCTGCTGCGGACCGACGGCTCCCAACGTCGGGTGACGTTCAGCAGCGGAGCGGTCCTGGACGGCCAGGGCCAGGTCGAACTCGCTATCATCGTCCATCGGGACGTTACCGAGCTGCGGGAGTTGGAGCGCAGCCGCGAGGAACTCATCTTCATGATCTCCCACGATCTCAGGGCGCCCCTCACTGTCGTCCAGGGAAACGCCCAGATGATCCAGCGGCTCGCAGACCGGCCCGATATGGTCCGCCGGAGCGCGGAATCGGTCTACACGTCGGCCCACCGGATGAACCGGATGATCCAGGACCTGGTGGAGTCGGCGAAGCTGGAATCGAGGCAGCTGCGGCTGGAGCGGATCCCTCTGGACGTGGCATCCTTCGCCCTCGACCTGAAGCAGCGTCTGTCCCTCTCCATGGACACCGACCGCATCTCGGTGGAGGTGCAGGAACTCCCCCCTGCCGTGCTGGCGGACCCGGACCGTTTGGAGCGCATTCTGACGAACCTGATCTCCAACGCCTTGAAGTACTCGGAGGATAGGGCCGAAGTCAGGGTGGAGGCGATGGGCGGCGAGGTGAGGGTCTCGGTGATCGACCACGGTGCTGGGATCCGTCCCGAGGACCTGCCCCACCTGTTCGACCGGTTCTACCGGGCCAAGGACACCCATCGAAAGGATGGCCTGGGCCTGGGGCTGTACATCACCCGCATGTTGGTCGAGGCCCACGGCGGACGGATCTGGGCCGAGAGCGAACAGGGCAAGGGCAGCACCTTCACCTTCACCCTGCTCATCGCGCCTCCTGAGTAGGTACCGGCTCACTGCGGTAATGGGTGATCCTGCCGGCGCCAATGGCTGAGAGCTACCTGGCGGACCGGCTCACTGCGGTAATGGGCGATCCACTTTGTAGTAGGGCGGGTTGTCTCAACCCGCCCGTCCTCTCGGCCGCTCCGGCGACGGGGTTGCCTCAACCCCGCCGTCACCACGGGCGGCTTAGGGACAAGCCGCCCTACTGGAAGCTAAAGTCAGGACCGGTGCAATCTCAGAACGTACCCCGCCGCGTGCCTTTCGGGCTGAAAGGTGATATCCTTTCCCCGTTAGCGCCTGCATAACTCCCCGGAGGAACCCCTCATGAGCTGGCGAAAGTTCTTTGGCATGGAGAAAGAACCCGAGAAGGTCGAGGAGCGAACGCCCCAGACCCTCCAGGTGGGCGACGTCGTCTCCTACCACGACGAGGACTACTTCGTCGAGCAGAGGATCGAGTACCACGGCGACGGTGGGGACGTGTGGTGGGACTTTCTCGTGGTAAACCCCAAAGACAAGTACTGGCTGGGCGTGGTCGAAGACGAGGGGCTTACCCTCACCCTCTATCACGACGTTCCCTTCCACCCGCAGATGCCGCCTTCCGACCCTCTCCTCTACCAGGAAGACCAGTTCTCCCGCAAGGAGTACGGCTTCGCCAACGCGATCATCAAGAAGAAGTCGAAGCTAACCACCACGGAGAGGGTGGAGTACTGGGACTACGAGAGCGAGAGCGGCAAGCAGCTCTCCATCGAGAGATGGGGGGACAACGTGGTAAGAGACGACCAGTCGCGGATGACCGGGACCATCCATTGCTCCATCGGCGACATCATCAAGCCCTACCAGATCACGATATACCCGGGCAATCCGGAGGGCTAGGCGGGCATGGTGCCTTATGTCGAACAGCACTCGGCTGATCTCGTCTTCCACCTCTTCGACTCGGCGGCCCCCAGGGGTGCCGTCCGGCTTCTGGCCGAGAGATCACTCGACCTGCCGGATGCCAGGATCAACCTGGCCATCATCGGGAGCAGCCACTTCATGGAGATCGAGACCGGCAAGGGGGTGCTGTCCGAGCTGC
>JAJZQR010000078.1 GCA_021806765.1 Chloroflexota bacterium
CACGGCAGCGGCGAGCAGAACGAAGGGGAGCGCTGCACGGTGCAGGGTCTCCAGGAGACTGGAGACATCCACCCTCGAGAGTGCGACGCCGACTAACAAGATGCTGATTGCAGCCTTTGCTGGGAGCGGTACCCGGATGGTCTGCATCTAGTGAGCCCGACCCTTCCCAGCGATGTCTTCGGACAGCGCCAGGTATCGCTCGGCCACCTTCGACCAGTCATGCCGGGCTGCCAGCAACCGGCTCTGCTCACCCATGTCGCGGCGGAGGGATGGGTCGGCGACGATCCGGTGGATCGCCCCTGCCAGCGCCTCCGGGTCTGCCGGAGGAACCAGGATCCCGTTCACTCCCGGCTGAACCAGTTCGTTGTTGCCTCGGATGTCCGTTGCCAGGATGGGAAGGCCGCACGCCATGGCTTCCAGCATCGCGTTGGGCATTCCCTCGTCCAAGGAAGGGAACACGAAGGCGTCGGCCCGCTGATAGTGGCTGGCTATTTCACCTCTGGGCACCCATTCGGCGAAACGAACCACGCCCTGCAACCCCAGCTCGGCCACCAGGGATCGAAGGCGAGGCCCTTCGGGGCCGCTTCCGGCCAGCTCAACCTCCACGTGCCGGAGCGTCGCCGGGTCGAGCCTCGCGAGTCCTTGCAGCAGGTAGATGAGACCCTTCTGGCGAACCAGCCGGCCCACGAATAGGAGGCGAACCTTTCCCTCTCCCTCGGTACTTCGGAGCCCTGGCTGAAAGCTTTGCAGGTCCACGCCGTTGGGGATGATCTCGATCTCTCTCGACGTCAGGGTCCGGGTGGCCAATTGATGCAGACCTCGGCTGTTGACCACCAGCTTGCCGGCATGCGACCAGATCGTCCTGGTGAGGGGGAGCGTCAATCGATGCGCCAGGGCCAGTTCACCCCCCAGAAAACCGGGCACGTCCCCTCCCCGGAGAGAGAGCAGGTAGGGTGTTCGAGCCAGCAAATGAACCATCAGACCCACCAATCCCGTGGGCATGCCGAAGTAGACGTGGAGAAGGTCGGGCTTGAAGCGGTTGACAAGATTCAGGGCGGGCAGCGCCGACCCGAGGATGAAGGCTCCCATCTCCGGCAGCGAGCAACGGTCCGCTCTGCTTCTCAACGTACGCGCCCGATGAATGGTGTATCCATCCCGGACCTCCCGGCGAGCGAGGCCCCGCCAGTGGGAGGTGAGCACGGCGACCTCGACGCCTCGCTGGGCCAGGTGGTGAGCGATGTGGGCGGACGCTGTGGCCGCTCCACCGCCGATGGGAGGGAATTCGTAGTTCAGCAGGAGGATGCGCATGATGCCCCGAGATAGCGATCGTGCCAGAGCTGGAAGACGAGGAGGGTCCAGAGCTGCTTCCGATTGTCCTGCTGCCCGTCGAGGTGCCTCGCGAGGAGTCCGCCAACGTAGGAGGGCTCGAACAGCCCGCCCTGACGGATCCTGGACTCGGACAGCAGTTCCACGGCCAGCCCCTTCAATTCTCCCCGCAGCCATTTCGATATGGGCATGCCGAAACCGTGCTTCCCGCGGGCCAGGACCTCTTGGGGAAGCTTGTCCCGCAGCGCTTCCCGCAAGATGTACTTGCGCGTGAAGTTGCGAAGCTTCATATCTATCGGCAGGTCGCTCGCGTACTCGACGAAGAGCTGGTTCAGGAGAGGTACTCGCACTTCCAGGGAGTTGGCCATGCTCGCCCGATCCACCTTCACCAGGATGTCGCTCTCCATGTACAGCTTCATGTCCAGGTACAGCACCCGGTTCAGCTCGTTGCGAGCCCTGCAGGCCGCCAGGTGGCTCTCGACAGGCTCCAGCGGGTCCTTACCTCGTAGCTCCGACAGGGCATCCGGGCTGAGAAGATCCGCCAGCTGCTCGGGGGGGTATGCGCCCAGCCAGCGATGGTGACGCGTCGCCGGTGGGCGCTCGGCATCGCGGACGAACCGTTTCGCCCTGAAGTCGAAGGAGAGGTTGTCCATGGAGACCGGGAGCCGGTTCACCACGGGCTCGATCAGGTGGTGGCGCAAACTCGAGGGAATCCGCAGATAGTACTGAGTCAACCGGTGGGCCTGTAGAGTCGAGTACCCGGCCAGCAGTTCGTCGCTGCCATCGCCGCCCAGGGCTACCTTGACGTGCTGCCGGGCGAAGCGACAGAGGGCGTAGGTCGGGATGATGGATGCATCGGCCATCGGTTCGTCGAGGATGTCCGGCAGGGCAGGCACCAACTCCCAGAGAGTGCGTGCGTCCAGCCGGAGGGCGTGGTGGTCGGTCCCCAGCCGCCTGGCGACCATCTCTGCATAAGGGCTTTCGTCGAAGGATGGGTCCTCGAAGCCCACGGAGAAGGTGTTGAGCTTCCCATGAACCAGCTCGCTGGCCATGAGGGCGACCGCGCTGGAATCTATCCCTCCACTCAGGAAGACGCCGAGCGGCACGTCGCTCACCATCTCGAGACGCACGGACTCTCGAAGCCGGTCGAGCAGTTGCTGCTTGCTTTCAGCAAGACCCACAGGAGCGGCGCTCTCGCTGCGGGCCAGATCCACGTCCCAGTACTGTCGGAGCACCACGCCCTGGTCGTCGAAAACCAGGCTATGACCTGCCGACAGCTTCTGTACGCCCCGAAGGATCGTCCTCGGCGGCGGAATGTGCTCCAGGGTCAGATACTGCTGGAGGGCGACGAGGTCCAGTTCCCGCGGCTGATCAGGCAGGGCCAGCAGTGCCTTCAACTCGGAGCCAAAGGCCAGGACACCGTCTCGGTAGCTATAGTAGAGGGGTTTGATTCCCACCCGATCCCGGGCGACGAGAAGACGGCGGCGCCCTTTGTCCCACAGGGCGAAGGCGAACATACCGTTTAGCTGCTGAAGAAATCCGTCGCCGTATTCTTCGTAGGCGTGGACGAGGACCTCGGTATCCGTCTGGGTGTAGAAGGTGTGGCCGAGGCGGCAGAGCCTTGCCCTTAGCTCCGGGTAGTTGTAGATCTCGCCGTTGAGGACCGTCCATATGTTGCTCGCCTCGTTGTGGATCGGTTGATGGCCGCTGACGAGATCGATAATGGATAGACGCCGCATGGCCAGACCCAGTTCGGGCTCGACCAGGAAACCCTCGTCGTCGGGCCCCCTATGTCGCAGGGTGTTGCACATCCTGCGAAGCGACTCCGCTTCGATTGTACGGTTCGGTCGAAAGGTGGCGAGACCACAGATCCCACACATTCTGGCGCTCCGAAGCTATCGTCCGCCCAGCTTGAGGACGCGGCGAATCACGTAGGTTGGTTTGGATTGGGATTCGTGATAGGTGCGGACGGAGATCTCGGCCAGGAAGCCCATCAGGACGAGCTGCGCGGCGATGATGAAGAGCATGGCCGTCAGCAGCAGCAGGGGCGACTCGATCATGGACATGTCCTGAAACAGTTTCCGAAAGACCACGACTGCCCCCGAAAGCAGCCCCAGGCTGAAGGCGCCCATCCCGAGGCCGCCAAAGATGTAGATAGGCTTGGTCGAATAGCTGCCAAGGAACTTCACCGTCAGCAGGTCGAGCATCACTTTCAGGGTGCGGCCGAGGCCGTACTTGGCCTTGCCGTGAAGGCGGGGATGGTGCCGCACCGGAACCTCCGTGATGGAAGCCCCTACCCAAGCGGCGTGGGCCGGAATGAACCGGTGCATCTCTCCGTACAGGTGGAAGTGCTGGACTACGTCACGCCGGTAGGCCTTCAGGGTGCAACCGTAATCGTGGAGATGGACCCCGGTAACGTAGGAGATGATGGCGTTGGCGATCCGGGAGGGCAGGCGCCGCGACAGGCTATCCTCGCGATGGACGCGCCACCCGCTGACCACGTCGTAGCCCTCGTCGAGCTTCGACAGCAGGGCAGGGATGTCGGCAGGATCGTTCTGGAGATCCGCGTCCATGAGCACGAAGATGTCTCCTGTGGCGGCGGCCATTCCGGCCGCCAGGGCAGCCGTTTGCCCGAAGTTGCGGCGGAACTGAATCACGGTGACTCTTGGGTCTCGAGATGCTATCTCGCTCAGCAGCCCAAAGCTACCGTCCCTGCTTCCATCATCGACGTAGATGACCTCGAACGCCGCGCCGTACTGCTCCATGGCCTCCAGGATCGACTGGTGCAGCGGCTGGAGGTTCTCCTCCTCGTCGTAGACCGGCACGATGACGGAGCAGGCTGCGGCCTTCCGCCCTGGTTCACTCCATCGAGAGTTGTCGTCCACAACCAGCTGCTGCACGATGGGCTCCTTTCCCGCCCTCGGGTATGGCGTCAATTCGAGTCTATCCGGTAGATCCGGACCCTCCCCAGGCTCTTCGTTTCCACGCTGGCCAGGAGGTGCCCTCGTCTGTTCAGAAAAGCCTCCAGTTCCTCGCTGGAGAGATGCAGGTACCTGAACGGCTCGGCAAGGCGTTGCCGGTCGCCCGTGATGAAATTGGCCATCTGCTTGTCGATGATAAGGAACTGTGGGTGCAGGGCTCGAAAGGCGTCTTCGAGCCGGCTGCCCGGGGCGTAACGCTGGTAGTAGAGCAGTTGCTCCCAGGACAGGTACTGCCTGTCGGTTAGCCCGAACCAGTAACTCTGCGGGCCCATAACAGAATCATCGGCAGGGATCAACCGTTCCATAAGAGCGGTCGTCGACAGGTAGTCCGGCATGGGATCATCCCGGATCGACTCGAGACTGCGAACGAGAGATGTGAGGGCTATGCTCACCATCAGTACGAGGGCCAGGTCTGAAGTTATCTTTGCCTTGAGGCTCTTGATGCGGTGAGCGCCCGTCCACCACTCGACAAGGCGATCAATGGAAACCGCTATCAGCAGGCAACTGATCGGTGCGACCATCACCCCGTACAGGATTCCCTTGTATCGCACCACAGCCACGAAGGCTAGGAGAAGCAGGGCGAACAGGGCCAGCAGCCACCGGTCTGATTTGGTGCCCTTGGCCAGCATGACAACCAAGGCGACCGGGATGAGGAGGGCCAGGAGGTCACTGGACAGCCCGAGAAGCCTCCCCATGTCGGTTGCTGACTGCAGCCACACTGCGGGGTCGGGAGTGGCGAAGGGAGGAGCACGGTCGCCGCCGAAGCCGATGTTGCCGAGAGCCAGATAGGTCTGAGGATAGGGCAGCAGGTGGATTGCCGTGAACCAGACGAGGCCGACGGCTGCCCCGAGGCAATAGGCCGAGAACCTCCTGGCCCGCAGAACCGATCTTCCATGATCGAGCAGGTAGAGCCCTCCGATGGCGGCCAGGTAGACGATGCCGATGGGATGAATGTCGAGGGTCAATGCTGCGATCAGCCCCGAAAGGAGGCTCTTTCCGGGGAGGGAGGAGGACGAGTCGGAGAGTTGCAGGGCGATGGCCCCAAACCCGAAGGCTGCCACGATGACGTCGTGCCTGGCCATGTGGGAGGCCGACAGAAAGGCGGGCGACACGGCCAGGAGCCCGGCCGCCACAAGCCCTACCCTCTGGCCATAGAGTCGATTGCCGAGGTGGTAGACAGTCCCGAGCAGAACGAGGCCGAACAGCAATGAAACGAGTCTCAGGGATAGCAGTTCAGGACCGAGGAACCGAATTGCCTGAGCGTGAATCCAGGTACCGAGCCAGGGGAAGTAGGTCCAGTAGCCATCGAACCGGTCGAACACGCCCGAATCCATGGTGCCGAAGGGGCGGCCCGTGGCCAGGAAAGCCCAGGCTCGGTTGGCGTTCCATCCCTCGTCCACGAAGGGTGCAGGGGTGCGCATCAAGGAAAGCAAGTGCAGCAGCGCCGCTGCAATCATCAGAGCAGCGGGTGGCAGCCACCTGCCCGCTGCGTCACCCACATGGACGCCGCCGGCGCCGACGACGCCAGACTGTCGCTGGGGCGAGTCGCCCTTCACGGGGGTGTTGGAGAGGCTTCCCTCCCAGCCGGTCCTGCCGGTCGGGCAGTCGCTGACCTTGATTTGGCGGTACCCCCTGTCGTCAGTTCAGCAGGCGCTAACCGAAGCCTTCCCTGGCTGTACGTTGGGATAATCGATAGAGACGAGCCAGAATGTACTACTTTCAGCGAGAAGTCGCCATAGTACCATCGGGTCAGAACGGGGGAATCGACGAGAGTCTCGCTGCGTCGCCGCCGCTCCTCATCCCCAGGCTTGCCACCAGCCATGCCAGCGCTCCGGCTGCCGCATCCGGCTCCAAGTAAGCCATGACCCGAAGGAAGGAGCGCGTTCCATCGCTGACGGCCGGATACAACCACCCCGCGGTCGATGCCAGCAGTTCCGCCAATCCCTCGGGCGGGATGATCAACAGTATGGCCACGAGGAGGGCGGCGTTGGTCTCCCTGATGGGCATTCGGTGGCGTACCAGCCACTCCATAACCATGGCTGCCGGCACCAGGGTCAGGATCAGGTAGTAGCTCCAGAAGATGGGGCTGACCATAATGGCGATGCAGGTCATGAAAGCGATGGCCCAGGTGGTGCTGGGCAGTCTACGAGCGACCAGACAACCCATCAATAGTCCTGCGGCGGGCAAGGCAAAGGACACTACCCTGGCGGCCATCGCTGACTTGAACAACGGGGGGGCGGAGTCGCTCAGAGTTACCGTTGCACCCGTGCCGTCGAACAGCTTCCAGCCCACCGTCCACAGCGAACTGTTCCAGCTTTGGGCCCTGTAGCCCTCGTTAACGGCAGGGAGAGCCTGGGTGAGGTAGGCGCCGACGGTGTCGAAACCTGCCCACCCGAGGACCACGATCCATCCCACGGCGAACACGGATGCCGAAACCGCCAGCGCCCGCCACTCCCCTCGGATGAGAAACACCAGCAGGAGGGGCCAGATCGTGGGTTTTGTCAGGAGGACCATCGCAACCAGAGCGCCCGCGACGGCTGTACGATCGGATCGCTGCGCCCACCAGGCTCCTCCCAGGAACACCACTTGGAGCAGAGTCAACTGGCCGAGGGCCAGCTCGTAGGGGAGAGGATGCCATGCCAACAAACCTGCAGTGATGATCAGTACCTGCCAGATGGCCAGTCGAAAGCCTGAGGCTCGAACAATCGTGTAGACCGAGATTGCGAGACAAATGATCTCGAAGAGGAGCCACAGCACAGCTACCGTGGAGTAGTTCAGGATCGACAGTGGAGCGGATAACGCCGCGACGGTGGGCGGGTGGGCGCTGGGGGTATAGCCAGGGAGATGAAGGTCCCGAGAATCGCGGTATTCCGGAATGTAGCGCCTAATCAGATCTGCAGGATGTACTGAGATGAGATAAGGGTTATCTCCAGCCAGGACGGCCTTGGCCAGGATGTACTCCTGGATCAGGTCCTTGCGGTAGACGAAGGGCTCCTCCAGGGACTTGATCGGGGTCGAGAGGGCAAGGATCCCGAGGCCCGCAATGAGGACCGCCAGGAGAAGTCGAGCGACCCTCGCCGGCAAGGCGGGCGAGGTTATCAGCTTGTTCAGCAGGTGCGGACGCGACGCGGTTTCGGGACGCGCGGTCGAGGGCAGAGCGAGCACAGTCAACTCCTGGCGGAGAATGGGGCTAGGACCGGCGTTGATGACGAAAGGCCGGACCTTGCGCATTGGTAGGAAGATGTCCTCAGCAGAGGCGGCGAAGCTGCTCGTCCCCCTCTAGCTGGTCCACGATCTTCTTGACCTCCTGGGCCCTCTCCCTGGTGGACACCAGCAGCACGTCGCCGGTATCCACTATGACCAGGTCGCGCACCCCTATGGTGACCACCGGCTTTTCGGTGGCGAAGACCAGGGTGCGTTCGGTATCCAGCCCCAGGTGGACTCCCCTGACCAGGTTGCTCCCTTCGTTGGGAGGGCACACCTCCATCAGCTCTTTCCAGCTTCCCACGTCGCTCCAGTTCAGGTCCGTCGGCACGACGGCCACCTGAGGAGCCTTCTCCATGATCCCGTAGTCGATGGTCTCCTTCTCCATCTGAGGGTAGACCTCGGCTATCGCTTTGACCTCGTCGGGGGTTCCCAGGTAAGGTTGTATCTCCATGAGGTGGCGGTACAGGCGCGGCATCAGCTGCTGGAACAGCCTCATGATGACGGAGACCCGCCACACGAAAATCCCGCTGTTCCAGAAGTACACCCCGCTCTCGAAATACTGCTGCGCTCTCTCGGCGTCGGGCTTCTCCACGAACCGGACTGCTCTGTGGACCTTAGAATCGCCCAACCCCTGCAGAGGCTCGCCCATCTCGATGTAGCCCAGGCCTGTGGTCGGCGCCTTGGGCCTCACCCCGAGGGTCACCAGATACTCGCTGGAGGCTGCCACCTTCTCCGCCAGGCGGAGGGCTCGTAGCAGCTCCTCGGGGTTGGTGATGACCGCGTCGGAGTGGAGGGAGGCCATCACCGAGTCCGGGGCCCTGTTCTGGATGATCAGGGTCGCGAGGGCGAGGGCCGGGGCGGTCCCCCGACGGACGGGCTCTATGACGAAGTTGCGCTCCGGAAGGGCGGGGAGTTGCTCTTTGACGTCGTCGGCGTGGGAGCGCTCGGTGACGATGAAGATCTCCTCGGGGGATGCCAGGGACTCGATTCTGTCCACGGTCTCCTGGATGAGGCTTCTCTCCGTTATCAACGGAAGCAGCTGCTTGGGGCGCTTGCTGCGGCTCAGGGGCCAGAGGCGGGTGCCGCTACCGCCGGCGAGGATCGCAACGTACATATCCAATCTCCTGCAATTGGCTTACCACTGGCAAGGATACCAGAGAGCCGGTTTCACCGGCAAAAGGATTCCGGCAAGAAGTGGCAGAGTGTCTCCCTCAGCCCTTTCTCCAGGGGACACTCGGGCTCCCAGCCCAGGGATCTAGCGCGGTCGTTCACCAGCACCTCCACGGTCGGCGCTCCTTCGATGGGGTGAAGGGGAACCTCGTATCCGAAGAGATCCACGAAGGTCGCGTGCAGATCCCGAAGTCGAACCCCCTTTCCGCTGCTCACGTTGGCGGTGGTGCCATCCCAGGACTCGCCCGAAGCCAGAAGCAGGGCAGACACCGCGTCCTGCACGTAGACGAAATCGAAGACCGAGTCGGGAGGGGCGAACATGTTGGCCGGCCGGTGCGCCTGGAAGTCCTGGATCAGGTCGTAGATGGCGCCCCGGACCATGCGGGGCCCATACACCCGTGACAACCGGAGGATGGTGTGGCGGAGGCCGAGGGTTTGGGACGCGACCTGCAGGTAGCTTTCCGCGGCCAGCTTACCCGCGCCGTAGAAGGAGGGAGGATGGCCAACATCCTCTTCCAGGGCGTAGGCCTGGCTCTCGTAGACGGCGCCGCCGGAGGTGAAGACCACCTTGGGCACACCAACCCGGGCGGCGCTCAGAACCAATTGAAGGGTCCCCTGGATGTTGATCCTGAGGTCGCTCAGGGGGTCCTGGCGCGCCCGGTAGACTGCCGATTGGGCTGCAAGGTGATAGACCATGCCGGTGCCGGCCAGCAGTTCGTCCAGACCTTTTGCAGTCGTCAGGTCGATGGGAGCGAACCGGAAGTTGGGGTGCCGGCGCAACTCCGACACGTTGCCGTTCTCGGAGCGAGAGATGCCGACGACGAGACCCCGAGGTGACAGGCGGCACAGCCGGTCGGCCAGGTGGAAACCCACCAGGCCGCTCACGCCGGTGATGACGATCTTGTTGGCCGGGATGCCCATCTGCGGCCTCTCGTCGGGGTTGATGCGTCCGGCTGGGTGGCAGCCAGGGCTCCCCTTTCCATAATACACCATCCCGGATAGCCCGATTTCCCTATTGCCCAGCGACGAGTGAAGACGTATCTTCTTCCACGTTGGTGGACGGCCGTCGATTTGATCCTCGCCCAAGGATTCTCAGTTCCGCCCTGTTGAAGGGCCATCTCCTGTCCAAGATGTCTCCGGCTGCCGATAATCCCTAGAAGACGAAGGGTCAAGGGAAGCTTGCGAACGATGACCACGATCGACCGGTTCTACCCGAAGCTGGCTGCAGCCGGGGCTACGGCGTCCCTGGCTGTGCTGGTTTTTGCCGTTGCGGTGGTGAAGCCGTGGCTTCCCGAGGCTCCCCTGGTGAACGACTTCATCTCCTTCTGGACCGCTGCGTCCCTGGTGCGCGGCGGCGTTGGCTCCGCCCTGTTCGACATGGGGCTCCAGCAGAACTTCGAGCAGCATCTACGTCTCCAGACGGCGACGGTGGAGGCGGTGAGGCAGCAGGCAGCTTTCCTGATCCCCTATCACAACCCTCCGGCGCTGGCTCTGCTCTTTCTCCCCCTCACCTGGTTGCCGCTCCACTGGGCCTACGCGCTGTGGTCGGCTTTGAGCTTGCTCGCCGTTGTGGGGGCGGTTGCCCTGCCCCTTCGCGGACGGCTCCGCGCCCGAAGAATAACGCTGGTTCTTCTGACTTTTGCGGGAGTGGCGGATGGCATTCTCTGGGGGCAGATAGCCGGGGTGCTCGTGCTGGCCATCAGCCTGGGGTTGTGGGCCCTCTCGTCTGGACGTCCGGTCGCCGGAGGGGCACTCCTCGGCCTGTTGTGGCTGAAGCCCCAGTACGCGGTGGTCTTCGCCCTGGTCTTCCTGGTCAAGGGGCGATGGCGGGAGTTGGGCGGGATGGCAGCGACGGGGCTGGGTGTGGTTATCCTCTCGTTGTTCATAGTCGGCTTCGGGGGGCTTATCAACTATCTGGAGCTACTGAACCGAATAGGCGAGTTCAATCCGCCGCCCGACTCTCTGGTCAAACCTTACGCCATGATCAACTGGCGGGCGTTACTGGTGGATCTGTGGCCTGCCATTCCGGATTCGGTCGGGGCGCCCCTGATGATGGGGTTGGGTGGGGCCACGGTACTGGCCTCGCTGCTGGCCTGGCGGGGAGACTGGGACCCGACCTCGCCTCGCTTCGCCAGGCAGATGCTGGTGACAGTTCTAGCGACCCTCGTGGCAACTCCCCACAGCCACTTCCACGGCACGGTGCTGCTGCTGGCGCCTCTCGCCATGGCCATTAGCAGGCCAATGGTGAGCGGGACGCTATCGTACGCTTGGCGGCCGATGTTGGCCCTGGGCTACCTGCTGACACTCGTGATCTGGCCCGTCAGGTCCCTGGGCTGGCTGTTCGTGCCCTATTCGTTGCTGGCCATAACGGTGCTGACCGTTCAGTGCAGGGCTGTGTCTCGGAAGGAGGCGGTCTCTTGAGAGCCCAACTGCTGCGATTGGCGAACACTCTCGGCAGAGTGACGATACTCGACCAGGACGCGAGTGTGGCCGCAGACCGACCTTCGATCAAACTGGAGCAGAGACAGCCCCGTCGAGAGGCTTTTCTCTTTTGGCTGGCCGAGGATATCTGGAGTTCACCTCTCGGGGCAGGCCTTGCAGCGGCAGCTGGGTACACCCTTCTGATGATTCTCTTTGGCCAGAATGGGCTGGGACACGGCCCCAGTCCCTACTTCAGCTATTTGGCCGACGGTTTTCTCCATGGCCAGCTGGCCGCCACTCCGATGCCCTTCGACGCTCTCGATCTAATCAATTATCGCGGCCAATTGTATCTTTACTGGCCTCCTTTTCCGGCGCTGCTGTTCCTCCCTTTGGTGGCTGCTTTCGGGCCGGGAGTTAGCGACGCCCCCCTGTCGATAGCGATGGGTTGTCTCAATGTTGGGCTGGTTTCGTGGCTTCTATCCACGCTCGACCATCTGGGGGTGATCGAACTCCCTAGAGACAAGCGAGCCTGGCTGACGGCCTTCTTTGCCTTTGGCACCGTTCAGGTGGCGGTCGCTCCCCACCCTCACGCTGCTTACTTCACCCAGCTGGTGGGATTCGGCTTCTTGATCGCGGCGTATCTCGCGGCTTTGCGGCTGCATGGAGCGCGAGCTGCTCTGCTTGCGGGTATCCTGGCGGCATGCGCTTTTCTGTCACGCAATCCCGTGCTGCTGTCCGGGTTCTGGATCGCCTGGTATCTGATAAGGGAGCAGAAGGGCCGCCGTCCAGAGGACCTGTTGAGAATAGTCATGCTGGGGTTGTTGCCTATTGGCGTCGCGGTAGTGTTGCTCGGCTTGTACAACTTCCTCCGCTTTGGAAGCCTTTTCGATGCTGGGCTGGCGTACCTGAACTGGAACGCCTTTGTCCAGGAAGATGTAGCGCGATACGGTGCCTTTAGCCTGCATTACCTGTCTACGAATTTGTTCTACACCTTCGTTTTCTTCCCGTACCTGGCTCTGTTCGGCCAGAATGCAGGACACCAGTTCTGGATGGGTGGAAGCCTGTTCCTCATGAGCCCTGTCTTCTTGCTGGCCCTATCGGGAGTTGCCCGTGCGTGGAGACCCTACGGTTGGGCCTTGCTGGCTTCCTGGCTTGCCGGACTTCTGCCCGCTCTCTTTTGGGTGAGCACGGGGCGGGTGGAGTTTGGCCCTCGTCTAACCCTCGATGTGTCCGTCCCTCTGTTGATGCTCGCGGCGATGGGTGCCTCGGCCGTCTCGACGAGACTGGTTGCCAGGCTGAGCCTGGCTTCCTTTGTCATCTACTTGCCCGGGACTATCCTTCTGGGGGTGTATTGGTGGTAGTCACGGATTTCCGGCGAAAGTTGGATAGGTACATTCTCCGGGAGCCAGTCCTTTTCGGTGAGGTGGAGACCGGCCAGGAAACCCTGCGGCGCATGGCGTCGGTGGAACGGTACAACTCCTGGATCCACTCTCGGATCAGCCCTTTCCTCGGCGAACGCTTGCTGGAGGTGGGATGCGGGCTCGGGAACATGACGGGGTATCTTCTGAACCGTGAGTTGGTGGTCGCTGTGGACCGGTTGCCCGAGTCGGTATCTAGAGTTAGGGATCTGTTCGACCACAGTCCCAACCTGCAGGCGGTGGAGGGAGACATCTGCGATCGCAGGGTGGTGGCTGGTCTGCTCCCCTACTCGTTGGACACGGCAGTATGCATCAACGTCCTCGAGCACATCGAGAATGACGCCCTGGCTCTGAGAATGATGTCGAGGGCGGTTGGGAACGGGGGCCGCGTCGTGGTCCTGGCTCCGGCGGGCGCATTCCTCTATGGCTCTCTCGATATCGGCCTGGGCCACTACCGCCGCTACGACCTGCACGATCTGGTCCGGAAGATGGAGTTCGCTGGTTGCCGAGTCAAGATGGCCTTTCACATGAACGTGGCGGGAGTACCGGGCTGGCTGCTGAACAGCAGGATTCTGAAACGAAGACTGTTGCCCACGGATATGCTTGCCGTTTTCAATCTCCTTGTTCCGGTCTTTGATCGCGTTGAGCGGTTGGTCAAGCCTTCTGTTGGCCTGTCTGTGGTGGTAGTGGGAGAGGTAGCCTCAGTGTAGGGCCGAATGCATGGTGAGAAGATGGCATGACGACGCGGCTTGTCGGGGCCGGGGCAGTCGGGGTGGGACTTCATGCGTGACTCTTTTCTGCTGCGGAGGAACAGGTTTCTGGTGGTGGCAGCCATCACCGCCTGGGCGGTGGTGATGTCCCTGGCGCTGTCTAGTGTGTGGTCTCTCTGGCCGGATGCGCCCCTGGGGACGGACTTCCTTTCCTTTTGGACAGGCGCCTCGCTGCTACGCATAGGAGCGGGTCCGTCGCTGTACGACATAGATGCTCAGCGTGCCTTTCAGCAGGGGTTGCTGGATGGCGTTACCACCGTCGACCGTTCTCGCCTCGCGAACTGGCTGACTCCCTACTACAATCCACCCTTCCTAGCCCTGCTTCTGGTGCCGCTGACATGGCTATCCGTGTCCGCGGGTTACGTGGCCTGGTGGGGGTTGAGATTGGTCGCTTTTTTCGGGGGCATTTCGCTTCCCCTGCGAGGCTACCACCGCGCTCGATACGCCGCGTTGCTGATGCTCACCTTCGGGGCGGTGGCCGATAACCTCATCTGGGGCCAGGTTGACGCGCTGTTCCTCCTGGTCTTCAGCCTCGGTTTGATGGCTTTGACCCGAGGCCGCCAAGTCCTGGGCGGGGCGCTATTGGGCTTTCTGTGGTTGAAGCCGCAGTACGCGGTTCTGTTTCCTGTCGTCTTTCTGGTCAAGGGCCGATGGCGAGAGTTGGCTGGAATGGTCGCGGTTGGCATGGCCATGGCGGTCCTGTCCTTCGCTATGCTGGGCCCCGAAGGTGTCTCCCGTTACCTGGGGTTGATGCGCGAGGTCGGTGGCTTCTACCCTCCTGCCTTCTCCTTTGCTATGCCCCAGATCATGGTCAACTGGCGGGGGTTCCTGATCAACCGGTGGCCAGGTATTTCGGAACAGACAGGGGTCATGCTGATGGGGGGATCGGGAGCCCTGTCTATCCTGCTGTCATTGCTGGCCTGGCGAGGGAAATGGGACCCATCCTCCCCCCGTTTCCCTCGACAGATGCTGGTAACGGCTATAGCTACGTTGCTGGCCATCCCGCACAGTCACTTTCACGGCTTGGTGCTGCTGCTGGCCCCTCTGGGGCTGGCCGTGGCGAGGCCGATGTCGGATGCTGCCCTCTCCTGGTCCTGGCGGCCTCTCCTGGTGGTGGGCTATCTGTTGGGCTTCATTCTTTGGCCTTTCGAAAACTACCGCTGGGTGATGGTGCCCTTCTTTTTCGTGGCCATGCTGGTTCTGGTGCTCCAGTGCTGGGCGGGAGAAAGGGCAGTCAAGCCTACAACTTCGCCCCTGTCCTGGTTTAACTCGACCTTACCCTGGAAGCGCGGCGATGATGGTTCCGATAATAGGAAGCAGGATGTGGATGGTTCTGTCGAGTAGCTTCTCCTCGAGCGTGCGAAGAGATAGGCTCCTGGCTGCTGCAGTGGCCAGCGCCTGGACGGTGTTCTCTGCCTGGGCCGCCTATACCTACCTCAGACCGTGGCCGGATGTCCTCCTGGACAACGATTTCATCTCTTTCTTGACGGGGGGCTCCCTTGCGAAGGCCGGGGTGGGTCCTGGCCTTTTCGATCTCGAGACGCAACGAGCCTTCCAGGAGCAGTTGTGCCTTCGGTTGGCCAGTGTCCAGCACCAGGGCGAAGCGGGTGTTCCCGGACGCTACTTCTATTACCCGGCTCCTCTGGCGCTCTTGTTCGCTCCTCTCACCCTGCTGCCGGTATCCTGGAGTTTCGTGGTGTGGTCGGCGATCAGCCTGGTGGCTTTCGTGGTAGCGGTAGCTCTGCCGTTACGTGGCCATCCACTCGGTCGCACACTCGCGCTGGCGTTGCTCAGCTACCTGGCAGTGCTGGATAGCCTGCTGGAGGGCCAGGTCAACGGCCTCTTCCTGCTGATCTTCAGTTTGAGCCTTCTGGCCTTCACCCAGGGTCGGTCCTTCCTGGGCGGGCTACTGTTGGGAGCGATGCTGCTTAAGCCGCAGTACGCGGCGCTGTTCCCGGTGGTGTTCTTGCTGAAGCGACGGTGGCGAGAGTTGGAAGGTATGGCCGTAGCCGGCGCGGTGATAGCGGGAATGTCTGTGGTTATGGTGGGGGTTGATGGCACCTTCATGGGCCTCAACGCGGTCTATGAGAAGGGTGTTTCCTATCCACCGCCCTTAACCATGGTGAACTGGCGTGCGCTGCTTGCTAATCTCTGGCCCGACCTGCTGCCCGCGACGGGCTCGGCGCCGGTCCTGGCGCTGGGGGCTGTGACAGCGCTGGCGTCCCTTCTCGCCTGGCGTGGGCGGTGGGACCCAACCTCACCTCGGTTTCCTCGCCAGATGCTGGCTCTCACCCTGGCGACCATCCTGGCCACGCCCCACAGCCACTTCCACGGCACGGTCCTGCTGCTGGCTCCGCTAGCGCTGGCTCTGTCGCGCTCCTGGGAACGGGTTTCGCCGCCCTGGGGTTGGGGCGTCACGCTGGCTGCAGGCTACCTGCTGGCCTTCGTCAGTTGGCCGTTGAGGATCGGGCTGATGGTGCCCTATCTGACGCTTGCCCTGGTGGCGCTGGTCTTCCAATGCTGGCGAGAAGGCCGTCCGGGGTGATTCCCCCGGGGTTTGCCGCTTCGTCGTAACCTTGGTAGACTCAAGAGCTATGGAAGAGTGTTACGACGTCATCGTGGTGGGGGCGGGACACGCCGGTTGCGAGGCTGCCCTGGCGGCGGCTCGTATGGGGCGGCGGACCCTGCTCCTCACCATGAACCTGGATACCATCGGCCTGATGCCGTGCAACCCCTCCATCGGCGGTCCCGCCAAGGGCAACCTGGTGCGGGAGATCGATGCCCTGGGCGGGGAGATGGCGCGCGCGATCGACGATACCTTCATCCACATCCGCACCCTGAACACTGGCAAGGGGCCTGCCGTCCAGGCCCTCCGCGCCCAGGCCGATAAGGCCGCCTATCGCCTTCGGATGAAGCGGGCACTGGAGCAACAGCCGGGCCTGCAGCTCAAGCAGGGCATGGTCGCCGGCCTCCTCGTGGAAGACAGGACTGAGTACTCAGGACTGAGGACTGAGAACTCACCGGGCACTCAGCCCTCAGTCCACAGTCCTCAGTCCTCGCTCCGGCCGCGGCTGAGCAGCCAGCGCGTCCGGGTTCGAGGGGTGGTGACCGACCTGGGCCGTCGCTACCTGGCCAGGACGGTCGTCCTCACCACAGGCACCTCTCTGGCCGGAAGGGTGGTCGTGGGAGACGTTGCCTACACCGCCGGGAGATCGGGGGAAGCCGCCGCCACGGAGTTGCCGCGCAGCCTTCGGGAGCTGGGCTTCGAGCTGGGACGGCTGAAGACGGGAACGCCGCCCCGGGTGGATGTCCGAACCATCGACTTCTCCGAGACTGAGTTGGTCCCGGGGAGCCCGGCGCCCCTCCACTTCAGCTTCTGGCCCTCGCCCGAGGTGGACCGGCACCCCTTCCCGGTGCCCCACCCGGCCTATCCGCGAGGAGAGCCAACCCCCTGGCGGCCCCAGCTGCCCTGCTACCTGGTCTACACCACGGAGGAGACCCACCAGGCGATACGGGCCAACCTCCATCGGGCGCCCCTGTTCAACGGGATGATCCAGGGGACAGGTCCCCGCTACTGCCCCTCTATCGAGGACAAGATCGTGCGGTTCCCCCAGAAGGAGCGGCACCAGCTGTTCCTGGAACCGGAGGGATGGGAGACCGGCGAGGTGTACGTCCAGGGGGCCAACACCAGTCTTCCCGAGGACGTGCAGCTGGAGATGCTGCGGGCCATCCCCGCCCTGGCTCGGGCCGAGATCGTGAGGGTGGGCTACGCCATCGAGTACGACTACCTGCCACCCAACCAGATCACTGCATGGCTCGAGACCAAGAGGGTGGCCGGGCTGTTCCTGGCTGGCCAAATCAACGGGACCTCGGGCTACGAGGAGGCGGCCGGCCAGGGGATCCTGGCGGGCATCAATGCTGCCCTGGCGGCGGCGGGGGCGGATCCGTTCCTGCTGGACCGGTCCCAGGCGTACATCGGCGTCATGGTGGACGACCTGGTCACCGGGGAGGTCCTGGAGCCCTACCGGCTGCTCACCTCCCGCGCCGAGCACCGGTTGCTGCTCCGGCAGGACAACGCCGACGAGCGGCTGACACCCCTCGCCTGTCGTCTGGGGCTAGTCGATGAGGAGCGATATCGGCGGACCGTCGAGAAGTACGAGCGGGTGAGACGCGAGGCGGACAGACTGAGCCGGACGTGGCTGGTCCCATCCCTGGAGTCTAACCGGCAGTTGGAGCGCTTCGGCATCGAGCCCCTTTCCAAGACGATGCCGGCCAGTGCCCTGCTCTGCAGGCCCGAGATGGATTACCGGCGGCTGTGCGATGCGCTGGGGATGGGCGGGGAGGAAGACCCGGGGGTGATCGAGCAGGTGGAGGTCCGGACCCGATACGAGGCCTACATCCGGAAGCAGGAGACCAGGGTGGAGCGATCGGCCAAGCTGGAGCAGCTGGCCATTCCGGAGGGCATGGATTTCGGTGAGGTCACCGGCCTGCGCCGGGAGGCACAGGAGAAGCTGGCCAGGTTCCAGCCCGCTACCGTGGGGATGGCCTCCCGGATCAGCGGTGTGACCCCAGCCGATGTGGCGGTGCTGCTGGTGGCGTTGGAGAAGAGGCGGCGCCGGCATTACCCCCTCTCAGAGGGAGACGGAGAAGAGAGATCTCCTCTCTCTGTTGGAGGGTCGTGAACGTGCCGGACGGCATGTCCACGAGGTCAGGGTGAGGACTAGCTTTGAAGATCAGCAGCAGCTGGCTATCCCCATCGAAGGGTGAGGTAGTCTCAGAAGGGATCGAAGCGACCGAGCTGATCCCCCTCTTTCTGGTGGTCGCCTTCGCCCTGGCGGTCCGCCTGGTGCTGCTGGATCGGGTGCCCACCAACGTCATGCCCGACGAGGCCGACAACATGGTGGACGTCTATCACATCCTCGCCGGCAACGGGCCGCCGCTGATCGGTTTCGACTGGACCCAGCTTCCAGCCTTCAACGTCTACCTGATGGCCGGCTTCGTCCGGCTGTTCGGTCTGTCCATCGTCGGGATGCGGATGGCAGTGGTGGCCACCAGCACCCTGGCCCTTTTCCCCTTCTACCTCCTGGCTCGAAGGGCTGCTAGCCCGCTGCCGTCGCTGCTCTCGACCCTGCTCCTCGCCGCCAGCTTCTGGTACCTGAACTTCTCCCGAACCGCCTGGTCCAACATCCACGTGGTGCTATTCGGACTGTGGACGGTCTGGCTGTTGTTGGAGGCGCTGGACCGCCAGAAATGGTACCTGTATGCCCTGGCGGGAGTGGGACTGGCCCTCACTCTCTACGGCTACTATGCGGGCCGGGCGATGGCGGCTGCGACTCTTCTCTTTCTGCCTGTGGGGCTGCTCCTTCACCGGCGCCACTGGCGCACCACCCTTTCGGGCTATGCCCTCATGGTGGTCGTTGCCGCCTTGCTGTTCTTCCCTCAGGCCCGGCTGTTGGTCGATAACTGGGATTACTCCAACACCAGGGTGAACTCGGTTTCCATCTTTCACCAACCGCAGCCCTACCTGGGGGAGACAGACCCCGTCCGCCTGGTGCTGTTGCAGACGGAGCGGACGGCGCGCGGCTTCCTGCTACTGGATGGAAACCTGTTTCACACCCCCCGCTACACTCCCAACGGCCAGCCGCCCGTGGACTACGTCACCGGAGTGCTTTACGTGGGAGGGATCTTCCTGGGGCTGGCGATGCTGAGGGAAACCCTGCTCTGGTATCTTCTGCTGGTGCTCTCCCTGCTTCTGACGCAGGTGCTGAGCATCGGTACCCCCGACACAGGGCGTGCCATCGTGGTGGCCCCAATCCTGTACCTCTTCGTAGCCGTCACCCTCCAGGCGGTGAGTGATGCCCCTAGACTCCGCCGCTTCGTTCCCCTCCTGGTCGCTCTGGCGGTCCTGGTGTCGGCCTACAACCTCTGGTGGTACTTCGATTGGGCCCAAAGGCCGGAGACGGCGGCGGCCAGGCAGCCAGCTGTGGAGTACTCGGAGTTCCCCCGATGGCAGCAGTTGCAGATGGAGAGGGCGCTTCGGGGCGAGCGGGGTTTCACCGTCACGGAGTGGCACCAGATGCGGGGACTGGAGCCCAGCAACTAGGCGCCTCGTTATCGGCATGGTTCATGGGGACGGGTAGAAGGAGTTACAGTCTGATGCCAACGTCACCCCCGCTTGCGCGGGGGTCCAGACGTCCCCTCTCCTCGTGAGGCTGCTCCTTCACGCCAACGGGGGGACCCTGGATGCCCGATCAGGTCGGGCATGACGATCTAGAGAGGCTGCCTTC